>NZ_JBEXVD010000031.1:0-77843 GCF_040638655.1 Streptomyces sp. NPDC005963
CCCCCCGGGCCATACCTTCAACAGGGGGGAGCAGTCATGCCGGGCCCGGAGGCCGGGAGCCCCATTGCGGGACCACCAAAAAGGTAATGGGGGGGAAGCGTCGGGCCCTCCGCGCCACCGCTGGAGGCACCACCGCTGGAGAAGACCGCTTGGGCCACCGCAGGAAGCACCAGGTTTCGGCCACCCCTCGGGTACCCCGGCAGGCGCTGCGATGGCCCCACCCCTTCCCACCTCGGCTGTTGGACGGGAGATACCGAGCATGGAGCGAACCACCCAGCGAGACTCCCACTACGATTGCGCCAATCACCGAGCACCGGACATGAGCACCGGACTGCTCACCCTCACCGGTCGTTCGTCCCGTACGCCCCGATGGACGAGACGGACGCCCCTCGCAATCGACTGTGGAAGTGGAGCGGCCCGTGAACCTCGGCGTGCGCTGGACCCTGCACGGCGACGGGCGGACTCCCGCTCCGGGCGCCGTCGTACGCCCCGAAGAACGGCTCACCTGGCCGCGGACGATGGGCTTGGGCGCCCAACACGTGGTGGCTATGTTCGGGGCGTCCTTCGTCGCTCCCGTCCTGATGGGCCTCGATCCCAACCTCGCGATCATGATGTCCGGCGTCGCGACGATGATCTTTCTTCTGGCGACCCGCGGTCGGGTCCCCAGCTATCTGGGCTGTTCGCTCTCCTTCGTGGGGGTCGCGGCCGCGATCCGGGCGAGCGGCGGGGACAGTGCGACCGTCACGGGCGCGGTCCTCGTCGTCGGGGCCGCACTCTTCCTCGCGGGCCTCGCCGTACAGCGCTTCGGCGCCCGCATCATCCACACCGCCATGCCGCCGATCGTGACCGGTGCGGTCGTCATGCTGATCGGGTTCAACCTCGCCCCGGTGACGGCCAGCACCTACTGGCCGCAGGACCAGTGGACCGCGCTCCTGGTGATGCTGTTCACCGGTGGTGCCGTGGTCTGTCTGCGGGGGTTCTTCTCCCGGATCGCGATCTTCCTCGGCCTTGTCTTCGGCTATCTGCTCTCCTGGGTGCTCGACCGGGCCTTCGGCAAGATCCACTCCCCCGCGGGTGGCGCCGAAGCCGTCGACCACTGGCGGCTGGACCTCTCGGCGGTGGGACAGGCCGACTGGATCGGGCTGCCCTCGTTCCACGGCCCCAGCTTCGAATGGTCGGCGATCCTGGTGGCGCTCCCCGTGGTCATCGCCCTGATCGCGGAGAACGCCGGCCATGTCAAAGCGGTCGGCGAGATGACGGGCGAACCCCTCGACGACAAGCTCGGCACCGCGATCGCGGCCGACGGCGCCGCCTCCATGCTCTCCACCGCCGTGGGCGGCCCGCCGAACACCACGTACTCCGAGAACATCGGAGTCATGGCGGCCACCCGCGTCTACTCCACCGCGGCCTACTGGGCCGCGGCCGGATTCGCGCTGCTCTTCGGTCTCTGCCCCAAGTTCGGGGCCGTGGTCGCCGCGATCCCCGGCGGTGTACTGGGCGGCATCACCGTGATCCTCTACGGAATGATCGGGCTGCTCGGAGCGCAGATCTGGATCAACGCCAAGGTCGATCTCAGCAATCCCCTCAATCTGGTGCCGGCGGCAGCGGGCATCATCATCGGCGTCGGCGGGGTCAGCCTGAAGATCACCGACTCATTCGAACTCGGGGGCATCGCGCTGGGCACCATCGTCGTGATCGGCGGGTACCACCTCCTACGGGCTTTCGCCCCGGCCCATTTGAAGGGGCGGGAACCGCTGCTCGACTCGGGCACCTCGACGTACGACTCGCCGTCGGACTCCGGGCCCGACAAGCGATAGCGTCCCGTCCCCCGTTCCGGGGAAGTCCTGGCCGGCGGGCGCCCGTGAGCCCCGGCGGCTGGGACCCTGCTTCCATGGCGCACGGGGAAGAGCTCACGGCAGTACCGGTGACACCCTGCCGGCCGGGACCGCCCGAACCAGCCCCGGGCACCACGTCCTCGGGACCGCTGGACCAGACGGCGTTGCAGGACGTGATCCACCGGATGCGCGCCCTGGATTCCCACTGGCCGGCCCGCGACGGCGTCGCCGTTTTCAACCGGATCTATCTGCTGGTCACCGAGGAGATCGCCCGCCGGATCGCGGCGGGCGAGTTCCCGGACCGGCGATCCGCCATCACCCTGGACGTGGTCTTCGCCCGGCGCTATCTGACGGCCGTGGACCTCGCCACCGCCGCCGGTCGACCGCCCGCCTGTTGGCGCCCGCTGTTCCAGTACCGACGGCATCCTGGCATTCGTCCCACGCAGTTCGCCCTGGCCGGGATCAATGCCCACATCGGCTACGACCTGGCGTTCGCCGTACGGGACACCTGCCGCGCCCTGGGTTGCGAACCCTCCGACATCGAGCACGACTTCGACCGGGTCGGCGATGTCCTCACCCTGATGGAGGAGCGCATCCGGGACGACCTCATGCCCGGCCCGGATCTGCTGGAGATCGCCGATCCGCTGACCCATCTGGTGGGCGCGTGGAGCCTGGACCGGGCCAGGGAAGGCGCGTGGTCGGCCGCCCGAGTGCTCTGGGGCGTACGGGATCTCCCGGGGCTCTCGCAGGAGTTCGGCGAGCGGCTGGACGCCGGTGTGGGGCTCGTCGGGCGCTGTCTGCTCACCCCGTGGCCGTAACTCACCCCGTGGCCGTAACTCCGATACGGGACTCGGGCCCACCGGCGCCAGCCGATGGGCCGCTTGATGATCCCCTGACGAAACGGGGACAGCTCCCGTCTCCGTGCCCTCAGTCCTCCGGCAGTTCGACCGGCGCGATCTCGTCGTACACGTCGCCCGGACCCGGATTGGTCGGGTCGGTCGCACCGCCGAAGTGGTGCATCACGCCCCACACGGCGTTCAGCGCGGTCTGGACCGCGCCCTCCGCCCAGCCCGCGGTCCAGGAGATGTCGTCACCGGCCAGGAAGATGCCCCGCTGCTCCTCGGGCAGCGAATCCTGCATGAAGTGGGTGAACAGCCGGCGCTGGTAGCGGTAGTGACCGGGCAGATTGGCCTTGAACGCCCCCATGAAGTACGGCTCGTTCTCCCAGGAGACCGTCACCGGATTGCCGATGATGTGACGGCGGATGTCGACCTTGGGGTAGATCTCGCCGAGCGACTTGAGCATGACCTCCATCCGCTCGTTCGCCGAGAGCGGCAGCCATTTGAGGCTGTCGTCGCACCAGGTGTACGAGAGGCAGATGACGGCGGGCTTGTCTGGGCCGTCATCCAGCAGATAGGTGCCGCGCGTCATCCGGTCCGTCAGCGTCATCGACATGGTGTCGCGCCCGGTCGTCTCGTCCTTGTCCAGCCAGAAGGGCCGGTCCACCGGGACGAAGAGCTTGGACGACTCCATGTAGTGGGTGCGCTCGATCGCGGTCCAGTGGTCGATGGGGAAGAGCGCGTCATCACATGTGATCTTGGAGAGGAGCATCCAGGACTGGGCGGTGAAGACGGCGGCCCGGAAGGTGCGGATGTCACCGGACGCGTCCGTGACGGTGATCCGCCGACCCGCCGTGCGGTGCAGCCGGGTGACGGCCGGCCTCGGCGACCCGTCGTGCAGGGAGGAGAGCGAGGTACCGGGCGCCCAGTGGGTGATCTTCCCTGGCTCGCGCTCCCACAGCCGCAGCGGAAGCTGCTGGCTGCCCTCGACGATCCCGCGGTGGTGGTCGTCGGCCTCCGAGTAGACGACGCGGAGGATCTCCAGGATCGAGTTGGGGAAGTCGGTGTCCCACCCTCCCGTGCCGAAGCCGACCTGACCGAAGATCTCCCGGTGACGGAAGGAGGCGAAGGACTCGGAGGCGCACAGGAACCCGTAGAAGGTCTGGTTGTCGAGCTTCTCCACGAGCCGCGCCCAGATCTCGCGGATGCGCGGCACGTCCCGCTCGCGCATCGCACGGTTCATGTCGGTGAAGTCGGCGCCCTCCTCCAGACAGGCGTTCCAGGCGTCCATCACATCGCGGTAGACCTGCGGCAGGTCGTCGATCGTCTCGGCGTAGTGCGAAGTCCCCTTGAGGTCGACGACGGTCGACGGGGTGCTCGGAGCGAGCGGGTTGGGAAACGGCCTGGTCGTCAGCCCGACCAGATCGATGTAGTGCTGGAGCGCGGTGGACGACGGCGGGAAGCGCATCGCACCCATCTCGGCGCTCAGCTCCGGATCACAGCCGTCGAAGCCGACCGTGCGCAGCCGACCGCCGATCTGATCCGCCTCGTAGACGACCGGGCGCAGCCCCATCTTCATCAGTTCGTACGCGGCGACCAGCCCGGAGAGTCCGCCTCCGATCACGGCGACCTCGGTGCCGTGCTCCGCCGCGGGAATCTGCCCGAGCCCGGCGGGGTGCGCGAGGAAGTCGTCGTACGCGTACGGGAAGTCCGGACCGAACATGGTGATCGGCGGCTGCGCGTCGGTGTGCTGGACGGCTGTGGGCACCGTGGACGTCATGGGGTGCGGACTCCTTGCGAAATGCGGTACGGGGTGGGCTCACCCGGGGTGCGGGGGTGGCGCCCGGTCAGGGCTGGTTCGTCCGGGTCACGGGGGTACATCGCCGTGATCGGTCCGGGGTGGATCCCGTGCCTTCCGCACCGCGGCCCTCGACACCGGGCGCACGGACCCGTTGCCCGGCGGTTCGCCGTGGGGACATGTCTGACCTCGGACGGAGTACGGGGTGGCGGAGACCGGCGCCCGGGGCGAGAAGGAACGATTACGACGGTACGGTCCGCACTTGTGCCGGGACAAGGCGCGACCGTTGCGCGCCGATGAGCGATCCGTTGCGTGTTGGGGGCGGCATCCGGCGATTCGTTGCGCACGAGGATCCCGGCCGGTGACGGGTGCGGTCGTGGCCGGTCAGAGAGGGGCTGGGCCGCGGTCTCCCCGGCAGCGCGTACGACCCTGACGGGCGTTCTGCGCCGCTGTCAGCCGGGCGTGCCCGAGGAGAACCGTCGCAACAGGGGGGAGAGCACGAGCACCGACTTGGTGCGCTCCACGAAGGGTTCGCCGGCGATCCGCTCCAGGACCCGTTCGAAGTGCCGCATGTCGGAGGCGAAGACCTGGACGATCGCGTCCGCCTCCCCGGTCACCGTCGACGCCGACGCCACCTCGGGATAGCGCTTGAGACCCCGCTCGATGGCCTCGGGCGAGGTGTTGCTGCGGCAGTAGAGCTCGATGTACCCCTCGGTCTCCCAGCCGAGCGCCGCCGGATCGACCCGTACGGTGAATCCGGTGATCGCGCCCACGGCGCGCAGCCGGTCCACGCGCCGCTTCACGGCCGGGGCGGACAACCCCACCATCGAACCGATGTCGGCATAGGAGCGACGGGCATCTTCCGCGAGGGCGTGGACGATGCGTTCGTCGAGGTCGTTGAGTCGCACTGCGGGTGGATCACTTCTCTGCTGGCCGGCCGGGCGGCGGTTGCCGTCCATCGCAGTAGAACACGGGCGCGGACCCGTTCCGGCATCCCGGTCGTGGTGTTCGACGATCATGGGCGCGGCGGACGACACGGCCGGGGATCACCCCGGACGCATCCCCGGTGCCTCCCGGCGTCCCGCCCCCGGACGGGGGTAGGCGGCGGGAAGTCGATACGCGACGGTCCGGTGTGCTCCATGATCGGACTGACCGGCGTCGGCACCGCCACCGTCCGACTCGCCCCGGGAGGCGCCCATGACCTGGCTCGACCCTCAGCCCTTCCTCCGTGGGGTGGCCTGGCTCGACCAGGGACGACCGGTGCGTGCCGATCCCGCCGATTTGGGTCGGCTGCCGTGGCACACGGGTCTGCGGGCGGAACTGCCGATCGGGGTCCGGCTGGAGTTCACAGCCGACGGCGCTCGTGCGGTCGAGATCCGCTATCGCACCGCGCCGGACACCGCGGGCTCGACGGCCGGGTTGCCGGACTGCTTCGCCCTCTGGCACCGGGCGGGGTTGGTCGGCGAGACGCTCGTGGAGCCGGTGGAGGAGGGAGTCGTCACGCTGCCCCTTCCCCGGCACCTCCCGGCGGGTGCGGACCGGTGGATCGTCCACCCGCCGGAGGCCCGCTCGCCGATGGTGCTGGGCGTGCGCGGGGTCGGTGGGTCCCTCGCTCCGGCGTCGGACCAGCCGCGCTGGCTGGTGCACGGGGACTCGATCACCGAGGGCTGGTGGTCCACCCGCCCGGCCCACTCCTGGCCCGCCCGAGCGGGCAGGCTCCTGGGGCTGGACCCGATCAATCTGGGATACGCGGGCTCGGCGCACGGTGAACCCGCGATCGCGGAGCAGTTGTCGACGCTGCCCGCGGACGCCGTGACCCTCGCGTTCGGCACCAACTGCTGGTCGGAGGTGCCCTACTCGCCCGCGCAGCTCTATGAGACGGTCAGGACCTTCCTCGCCGTCGTACGGCAGGGACATCCCCGCACCCCGCTGCTGGTGGTCTCCCCCGTGCTGCGGCCCGCAGCCGAGGAAGCCCGCAACCGACTCGGGGCAACGTTCGCGGAACTGCGCGGGGCCCTGGAGCGGGCGGTACTGGATCGGATCGACGGCACAACCCGCCCGGCGGGGGGCAAGGGGAGCGCGGTAGGTCCCCGGGACCTCGAACGTCTGCCGAGCGCCGAGCAGGGAGATCGTCGTCTCGCTCTGCTTCCGGGGCGCGGGGTGCTGGGACCGCAGCAGCTGACGGACGGGGTGCATCCCGATGACGCGGGGCACGCGGCACTGGCCGCCGCGGTCGCCGATGCCCTGCGGTCCTTGCATCCGCAGGGCATCGGGGCACGGTGACCACTCGTTCTCGATCCCGCCGGGCCCGTACGGACCCGGCGGGCGAGCTTCACTCCACCACGAGCAGTCCTTCGCGGAGCCTGGTGGTGATCCGGTTCAGCAGCCGGGACACGTGCATCTGGGAGACACCGAGCTCGGCGCCGATCTCCGACTGCGTCATCTCGTCGCCGAAGCGCATCTGGAGGATCCTGCGGTCCCGCTCGTCCAACTCCTCGATGAGGGGCTTGAGCGCCTGGACGTTCTCGGCGATCTCCAGATCGGCGTCGGGAGCGCCTAGCCGGTCGGACAGCGGTGTCGCCGCACTGTCCGAGGAGTCGTCCATGGGGATGTCGATGGAGCCTGCGGTGTAGCCGTTGCTGGCGACGACCCCCTCGATGACTTCCTGCTCGTCGATCCCGAGGTACTCGGCGAGCTCGGCCATCGTCGGCGAGCGGTCCAGGCGCTGGGACAGGTCGTCGGTGGCCTTCGCCAGGTCGATGCGGAGTTCCTGGAGCCTGCGCGGTACGTGCACCGCCCAACTCGTGTCGCGGAAGAACCGCTTGATCTCCCCGACGATGTAGGGCACCGCGAAGGTGGCGAACTCCACCTCGCGGCTCAGCTCGAACCGGTCGATCGCCTTGATGAGACCGATGGTGCCGACCTGGATGATGTCTTCCATCTGCTCGGCCCGGTTGCGGAAGCGCCCGGCCGAGTACTTGACGAGCGCGAGGTTCAGCTCGATGAGGGTGTTGCGTACGTACTGGTGGTCCCGAGTGCCCTCTTCCAACGAGGCGAGTCGCACGAAGAAGATCCTGGAGATCTCGCGTGCGTCCTTCGGGGCGACCTCCCCGGGGTTGGTCACCTCCGGAAGGCTCAGCTCAGTGCTCGGGCACCATGTGCCGGGCTGTGTGAGTTCGGTCGCGACCGTGCTCGCCGTGGACACTTAGTCCTCCCCTGCTCCGTGGTCAGTGCAGGGCGCGTCTACCCCGGTCCATGCACCCCATGCCAAGAAACTTCGCAGAATTTTCCAGCGGTCGACCCGGTCACGGCTGCGGCCCCGGGATTCCCGGGGCCGCAGCCGTACAGAAGTGCTTACTCGAAGGTCAGGTCCAACTGGCGTGCAGCGGCTTGCCCTCCGCGTACCCCGCGGCGCTCTGGACGCCGACGATCGCCTTCTCCGCGAACTCCTCCAGTGATCCGGCACCCGCATAGGTGCACGAGGAGCGGACACCGGCGATGATCGAGTCCACGAGGTCCTCCACGCCGGGGCGCGTCGGGTCCAGGAACATCCGCGAGGTGGAGATGCCCTCCTCGAAGAGCGCCTTGCGGGCACGGTCGTACGAGGACTCCTCACTCGTGCGGTTACGCACCGCCCGGGCGGACGCCATGCCGAAGGACTCCTTGTAGAACCGTCCGTCAGCGGACTGCTGGAGGTCCCCCGGCGACTCGTAGGTGCCGGCGAACCAGGAGCCCACCATGACGTTGGAGGCGCCGGCGGCCAGCGCCATGGCCACGTCGCGCGGATGCCTGATGCCGCCGTCGGCCCAGACGTGCTTGCCGTACTTCTTGGCCTCGGCCGCACACTCCAGGACGGCCGAGAACTGGGGACGCCCCACTCCGGTCATCATGCGCGTGGTGCACATGGCACCGGGCCCCACACCGACCTTGATGATGTCGGCGCCCGCCTCGATCAGATCCCGGACCCCCTCGGCCGCGACGATGTTCCCCGCGACGATGGGGACCTGCGGGTCGAGTCCCCGGACCGCCTTGATCGCGGCGATCATGGATTCCTGGTGACCGTGCGCGGTGTCGACGACGAGGGTGTCCACACCTGCGTCAAGCAGTTGCTTGGCCTTGCCCGCCACATCGCCGTTGATCCCCACGGCAGCCGCGATGCGCAGCCTGCCCCGGGCGTCGACGGCCGGTGTGTAGAGGGTGGCCCGGAGCGCGCCCTTGCGGGTGAGGATGCCGGCGAGCCGGCCGTCCGCGTCCACGGCGGGGGCGTAGCGCCGGTTGGCGTGGTCCAGCTTGTTGAAGGCGTCGCGCGGATCGATGTTCGCGTCCAGGAGCAGGAGGTCCTTGGACATGACCTCGCTGAGCTGGGTGAAGCGGTCGACTCCGTTGAGGTCGGCGTCGGTGACCACACCGATCGGACGGTGGTCCTCGTCGACGACCACTCCGGCGTCGTGGGCGCGCTTCGGCAGCAGGGCCAGCGCGTCGGCGACGGTCTGGTGGGGCGCGAGGACGATCGGGGTGTCGAGGACGTGGTGGCGGGTCTTGACCCACGAGATGACGTCGGTGACGACCTCGATCGGAATGTCCTGGGGGATGACGACGAGCCCACCACGGCGGGCCAGGGTCTCCGCCATGCGACGGCCGGCGATCGCGGTCATGTTGGCGACCACCAGGGGAATGGTCGTGCCCGTGCCGTCCGGGGACGAGAGGTCCACCGCCTGACGGGAACCGACGGCCGATCGACTCGGCACCATGAAGACGTCGTCGTAGGTCAGGTCGTACGGGGGCTTGAGATCATTGAGGAAACGCACGTGCTGGACATCCCAGTCGATTGGAGTTGACCCCCGGGCACATCAGCCGGGGAAACGCACGTACTTCATTGTCCCACGGGCGGCCGATTTCCCGCTCTGGGAGAAAGCTCCAGCTCATGGGGGTCGTCTCAAGCGCATCCTCCAAAGGGCGACCGGGTTTCGCGGGGCCGGGAGCGGAGCGCGAGTGTGATCCATGCCCAGGAGGGTCAGCTCACCGCGGCCGGCGAGGGGCCACGGAAGCAGCCGGACCCATGGCTTCCGGCCCGCTCGGGGCCGGAAGCGGAGGTTCGGCGTCGGGTCAGCTGTCGGGGTCGACGCGGTCCAGGGCAGGGCGCGGACCGGCCTGGCTGGCCAGCAGGTGGTCCGCCGCCGCGGTGTCGGTCACCAGGCTGGTGACCAGGCCCGAGCGGAGGACGGCTGCGATCGCGTCGGCCTTGCGCGCTCCACCGGCGATGGCCACCACCTCGGGGATCCGGCGCAGCCGATCGGCCTCGACCGTGATGCAGCGCTCCCCCAGATCGCGTCCCACCCTGCGGCCGTCGCGGTCGAAGAGGTGGGCCGACATCTCGGCCGCCACTCCGTACGAGGCGTAGCGGGCCCGCTCCTCCTCGCTGAGCATGTCGTGCACGGTGGAGATGCCGGGCTCCCAGGAGCCGATGGAGACGGCCGCGACGGTCACCTTGTCGAAGTACTCGAAGGCGCGGGCGATCCCCGTCTGGCTGCGCAGCGCCGCGGCCGTCGCGGCATCGGGGAGCAGCATGGGGGCGTAGATCGGGTGGGCATCACCGCCCGATACCTGCGCCGCGCGTCTGACGGCCTCCACCGAACCGCGCTCGGCCGTTCCCGCGTCATAGACACCCGTGAGCTGGACGACCGTGCAGGGGGGCAGTCGATGGAGGGCCGCGGCCATGTGGATGGTGGACCGGCCCCAGGCCAGCCCCAGCACATCGCCCTCGGCGACCAGTTCGCCCAGCAGGTCGGCCGCCACTTCGCCGAGGTTCTCGGGGTCGGGTGACTCCTCGGCCTCGGCGGGTGACTCCACGACGACCGCGTGCCGCAACCCGAAGTGGGCGCGGAGCGCGTCCGAGCGCTCGGCGTCCAGTTCCGCGGGGACGCGGATCTCGATGCGTACGAGATCGCGCTCCAGGGCGGTCTCCAGTACGCGGGCGACCTTGAAGCGGCTGACGCCGAACTCCTCGGCGATCTGGATCTTGGACTTGCCCTCCAGGTAGAAGCGACGGGCCATGGCCGCCGCCTGTACCAGCTCCGCGGGTCCCATCCGCAGGGCAGACCGTCCCGCCGACCTAGCAGACACCGCGATCTCCTCACTGCTGTTCACACTTCGGACCCGTAATCCTGTCAGATCCGACGGTTGTTGATCAGCCCTGATGGGCTGAGTTCATTTGCTTCTGGCTCAATGGCCGTAACTGCACGGTTTCGGTTGCGCGACCGGCCCGATTGCGTCCCCGGGGCGCGCACCGGCTCAGTGGTGGCAGGCCCATCCCGCCGTGGCGATGGTGCCTTCGGCCTTGGCCCGCAGCGCGCGCACCGCTTCGGCGGGGTCGTCAGCGCCGTAGACCGCCGAGCCGGCGACGAAGACGTCCGCGCCCGCCTCGGCGCACTGCTCGATGGTGGCGTCCGAGACCCCGCCGTCCACCTGGAGCCACAGCTCAAGGCCGTGCTTGCCGATCAGCTCACGGGTGCGGCGGATCTTCGGCAGCATGATGTCGAGGAACGCCTGGCCGCCGAAGCCGGGCTCCACCGTCATGATCAACAGCATGTCGAGTTCCGGCAGGAGGTCCTCGTACGGCTCGATCGGAGTGGCCGGCTTGAGCGCCATCGAAGCGCGCGCCCCCTTGGCCCGGATCTCCCGCGCGAGCCGCACCGGAGCAGCAGCCGCCTCCACGTGGAAGGTGACGGAACCGGCACCCGCTTCGACGTACTGCGGTGCCCAGCGATCGGGATCGGCGATCATCAGATGGCAGTCCAGCGGCGTGTCCGTCGCCCGGCTGAGGGATTCCACGATCGGGACGCCCAGCGTCAGGTTCGGCACGAAGTGGTTGTCCATGACGTCGACGTGGAGCCAGTCGGCGCCTTCGACGGCCTTGGCCTCATCCGCGAGGCGGGCGAAGTCTGCGGAGAGAATGCTGGGATTGATCTGTGCGGCCATGGCCCAAGCCTGCCATGCTCCACGGCGCTTGCCCGCCCCGGCGGGAGTTCCGGTACGGACCAATGCGGTCCGAAATCAGTGCAGTCCACGCATTCCATTACTTTTCCCCGGGGCTGTACGGGCGTTCTCCGACGAGCCCCCGCCCCGGGACCCATCCGGGGGCGGGACCTTCTGAACGCCGTCACCCGATGCCCCCGCGCCACGCAGAGCGTGCGCCCCGCCTGCTCAGGCGGTCCGCCTGAGCAGGGCCAGATACATGGCGTCCGTCCCGTGCAGGTGCGGCCACAGCTGTACGTCCGGACCCTCGCCGAGGGCCGGTACGCCGGGCATCAGCGGCCGGGCGTCCACCCACTCGGCCTCGACCGGCGCGCCACCGCGGCCCCTCAGCACATCGGCGACGACCACCCGGGTCTCTGCGAGGTGTGGCGAACACGTGGCGTACCCGACGATCCCGCCGACGCGGACTGCACCGAGCGCCTCACGGAGCAGTGCTCGCTGGAGCGGAGCGAAGCCGTCCAGATCCTCCGGGCGTCTGCGCCAACGCGCCTCGGGGCGACGGCGCAGCGCACCGAGGCCGGAGCACGGCACATCGACGAGCACCCGGTCGAAGGTGCCGGGCGACCAGGGCGGGCGGGTGCCGTCGGCGGCGATGACCTGGTACGGGCCCGGGTTCCCCGCCAACGCCTGCGCGACCAGGCGGGCGCGGTGGGGCTGCTTCTCCGACGCCAGCAGCGAAGCACCGCGCTGTGCGGCCAGCGCAGCCAGCAGGGCGGCCTTGCCGCCGGGGCCAGCGCAGCCGTCCAGCCAACGGCTGTCCGAGCCCTCCAGCGGTGCGTTGGCCAAGGCGATCGCGACGAGTTGGCTGCCCTCGTCCTGAACGCCGGCGCGACCCTCGCGCACCGCCTCGATGAGCCCCGGCTCACCACCCTCGGCCATGCGCACGGCGTAGGGCGACCAACGGCCCGGCAGCGCGGATTCCTCGCCGAGCACGTCCAGGAGTTCATCGGACGTGGCACGGCCCGGCCTCGCCACAAGGGTGACCTCGGGCCGTTCGTTGTCAGCCTCCAGCAGGTCCTCGATCCCCGCCCGGCCGCCGCCCAAGGCGTCCCAGAGAGCCGAAACGACCCACCGCGGATGCGAGTGCACCACGGCGAGATGCTCTTCGGCATCGTCGTCATAGGGCGGAGCGACCTGCTCCAACCAGCTGTCCAGATCCGCCCGGGAGATCTTGCGCAGTACGGCGTTCACGAACTTGGCCCGACCGTCGCCCAGCACCACCCTGGCCAGCTCCACGCTCGCGGAAACGGCGGCGTGGGTGGGGATGCGGGTCCCGAGCAGCTGGTGTGCGCCCAGGGAGAGGACGTCGAGCACCGGCGGGTCCACCTCGCGCAGCGGTCGGTCGATGCAGGCCGCGATGACGGCGTCGTACGTTCCCTGGCGGCGCAGGGTGCCGTAGACCAGCTCGGTGGCGAGCGCCGCGTCCCGGGTGTCGAAGTCGCCCTGCTCCCGAGCCTTGCGCAGCAGGGGCGGGAGAACGAGGTTGGCGTAGGCATCGCGCTCGTCCACGGCCCGCAGCGCCTCGAAGGCGAGGATGCGCACGGGGTCCCGCTGGGGACGGCGGTAGGGCTTGTGGGGGCGGCCGGGCCCCTTGGGGCGTGCCTGCTGGTTCAAAGGTGCTCCGCTGTCGAAATGGGTCTCAGCCCTCAAGCGTAGTCCTTGACCGGAACGGGGCAGGGCGCACGGAGCGTCCGTCCCGGTGGCACCCGCTCGACCGCCGGACCTGGCTGCGGGTGCCGCACCGAGCAGCTCAGGGTTTTGCGCTGTCCGCCTCCGCCACGCCCACGCGTTCCCCCGCGGCGATGCGCACCCCGCGCGCCCAGTCCGCCGCTCGCATCGGCTTCTTGCCCTGCGGCTGGACCCAGCCCAGCTCCACCGCGTGCGAACCGGTACCGACGTGCACGTGGTTCTTGCCGACGGAGAGTTCGCCCGGGCCCAGATCGGTACGGTCCACGAGGAGTCCCACCGAGATCAGCTTCAGCCGTTCCCCGCGGAACTCGGTCCAGGCGCCGGGGGCGGGCGTACAACCGCGAACGACCCGGTCGACGCGCAGTGCCGGGGCGCTCCAGTCCACCCGGGCGTCCTCCACCCCGAGCTTCGGTGCGAGGGACACCCCTTCGGCGGGCTGCGGCACCGCGTGCAGGGTCCCGTCCTCGATGCCGTCCATGGTGGCCGCCAAGAGGCCGGCGCCAGCGAAGGCCAGTCGGGTGAGCAGATCTCCACTGGTGTCGGTGGGCCTGATCGCTTCGGTGATCACCCCGTAGACGGGTCCGGAGTCCAATCCCTCTTCGATCAGGAAGGTGGCGGCACCCGTCATCTCGTCCCCTGCGAGCACCGCGTGCTGGACGGGTGCGGCACCGCGCCATGCGGGCAGCAGCGAGAAGTGGAGGTTGACCCAGCCCCGTGCGGGCACGTCGAGGGCGACCCGGGGCAGCAGGGCGCCGTAGGCCACCACCGGGCAGCAGTCCGGGGCGATCTCCCGCAGCCGCGCCAGGAAGTCCTCGTCCCGCGGTTTGACCGGCTTGAGGACCTCGATGCCCGCTTCCTCGGCACGCTGGGCGACGGGGCTGGCCACCAGGTGCCGACCGCGGCCGGCCGGGGCGTCCGGCCGGGTGATGACCGCCGCCACCTCATGTCGGTCGGAGGCGATCAGGGCGTCCAGGGCGGGTACGGCGACCTCTGGGGTACCTGCGAAGACGAGCTTCATCGGTGCTGACTGCCTCTCAAGCTGATGCCTACGGTGTGCTGATCACGAGCGGCGCACCAGTCTAGGGGGGATGTCGGCAGGGGGCGTACGGGAGCATGTGCGCCCTCGGCATATGCGGATACGCCCCCGCAGCGTGACCACATCGACGGGTGGCGCGTTGGTCAAGAGAGATTGACCGAAGCGGGCCGCCGGGACGCGGCCCGGCCCCTTTCAACGCCGGTTCGAGAGGCTTCCCAATGGCCGACCACGCAACCCACGACGCCCAGGCCCGGGCGAGTTTGCACCTCTTGGTACGGGACATCGAGCGGGTCCGCCGGCAGGTGGACGCACTGCGCACGCTGACCGCGCAATTGGGCAACGTCTACCGCCCGCGGCGCTCCGGCCCTTCCACCGGCTTCGTCGTCTACGGCAGAGCCCCCGCACCGACGGTCCGGCTGGCGCAGGAACTGCGCGACAGTGTCGAGACGCTGGTGACGGCCGCCGTCGACTTCGACCGTTCACTGGGATTCTCTTGGGACGCGGTCGGGTCGGCCCTCGGAGTGACCAAGCAGGCGGTGCACCGACGTTACGGCGCGCGCCGGGCCGCACAGCAGCCCGGCGTGAGCGATGACCTTCCGGTGGAATCGACCACCACTCGTACGCTGCCGGGCCCTGCGCTGCCCGCCGCTGCCGTGCCCGCCGCACGCGCGATGCCACCGCAGCCGGCGGTCAGCAGCCAGTCCTTCCGCGAGGAGATCCGCCCGAGCGCCTTCCCCGGCCCCCGCAACGGTTGACCCGCTCCACCCTGCTGGCCCGTCCCGACGACCACGAGAACGGAAGCCGTTCGGGACGGGCCAGCGATGTGCCGCACGGCTGCCCGACGGCCGCTAGCCGATGTCCAGAGGGTCGATCCTGATCCGCACCTGGTCCGTGCCGCCGCGGGCCAACCGTCTGGCCTGCGCCGACTTCATCGCCGCGGCCAGCAGGGCCCCGCTACCGGGTGGCACCCGCAGCAGCGCCCGCACCCATGACTCTCCGATCGGCGGCTCTCCCGGTCTGCGGGGCCTTCCCGTCGGAGGCGACGGCAGCGGAACCGGGCCGAGCACCTCGGCATCGGCCGGTAGCTCGACGGTCGTGAGGAAGTCCTCGACGGCCTCGGCACGGCCCGAGACCGCCGCCATCCGCGACACCGGAGGAAAACCCAACTCCGCTCGCTCCGCCAACTCCCGTTGGGCATGGCCCACCGGGTCCCATCGCACCAGCGCCTGCACCGGCCGGAGCGAGGGCTCGGCCATGACGACCACCGTGCCGCCGTCGGTCTGGCTCCGCACCAGCGATGCCGCATCGATCCACCGGCGCAGGGCGTCCTCTGCCGCACGCAGATCGGGCCGGCCCAGCATCGCCCAACCGTCGAGCAGGAGCGCCGCCGCATAGCCTCCTTCGGCGACAGGCTCCGCGCCCGGTGTGCTCACGACCAGCGCCGGCCGACCGGAGACGGCGTCCAGCACATGGTCCCTGCCGGATGTGCGCACCGGAACGGTGGGGAAGGCCCGGCCCAACTCCTCGGCGGTCCGTCGCGCACCGACGACGCGCGCCCGCAAGCGCGTCCCGCCGCACTCGGGACAGTGCCAGGCCCCGGCGTTCCGCCCGCACCAACGGCACGACACATCCCGATCGTCGGGCGCCTCCAACGGGCCCGAGCAGTGCGCACAGCGTGCACTGACCCGACACCGCTCACACGCCAGAGCCGGCACATAGCCCCGGCGTGGGACCTGCACCAGCACCGGCCCGATCGTCAGTCCGTCTCGTACGGCCCGCCACGCGAGACTTGGCAGCCGGGCCGTACGGGCGGCTTCGTCACGTGCCAACTCCAGATCGCCGACCGTGCGGACCAGGGGCGCGGCCAGGCGCACCTGCTCCCGGACGGCCGTCAGCGGAAGGGCCCAGCCGCTCTCGACCAGCTGCGCCGCCTCCACCGTGCAGCTGGTGCTGCCCAGCAGGAACGCACAGGACTCCTGGCCGGCACGGAGCTCCAGCACCTCCCGGACATGGGGGAACGGTGCACGCTCATCGCTGAGGCTGACATCGCCGTCGTCCCAGACGGCCACGAGCCCCAGGGACTGGACGGGGGCGAACATCGCCGCCCTCGTGCCCACGACGGCCCGCACCGAACCGCGGCGCACGGCCAACCACTGCCGATAACGCTTCTCCGGCCCGGATTCGGCGGTCAGCACCGCGTGATGGCCTTCGCCGAGCAGGGCCGTGAGCGCCGCATCGAGCCGCGCCGCCCGACGGCCGTCGGGCACCACGACCAGGGCCCCACGGCCGGACGCGAGGGTGGCGGCGACGGCGCGCGCCAGCTCATCGGGCCAGTGCGGGCCCGGCAGCGCGGTCCACACGGCACGCGGGACGCCGCCGCCCGCCAAGGCGGTGAGGAAGGCCGGCCCCCGGGCGTATCTCTCCCAGGTCCCGGGGTCCGGGGGCGCGGGCGCCGGCAGCGGCTCGGGGGACGGCTTCGACTCGGCGCGCCCGTTCCTCGGAGGGATGGCGAGTTGGAGCACATCGGCGAGGGAGCCCGCGTACCGGTCGGCGACCGCCCGTGCGAGGGCCAACATGCCGGGGCCGAGGACCGGCTCGGGAGAGACGACATAGGCGAGGGCCGCCAGCGCCCCTCCGTAGTCGGTGTCGGCCCGGCGCTCGACGATGAAGCCGTCGATCATGCCCCCGCCCTCGCGGCGGCCGTCCCGCACCCGATGCCCACCGGCTCCGAACCGCACCCGCACCCGCACCCCGGGCCGGGCGTCCTCGTCGAGCTCTTCGGGCACGGCGTAGTCGAAGAACTGGTCGAGGTGGAGCACGCCCTTGTTGACCAGGACCCGCGCCACCGGCAGCTCCTTGGCGAGCGCGGCGCCGCGCCAGGTCCTCGGCTTGGCCTTGGGCACCTGCGCCTTGCGGACGGTCTCACGGATGAGCGCAAGCTGCTCGGGACCGCCGGCGGCGGACTCTTCGGGCTGCTCGTGATCGCTGGTCACAACCCCATACCTACCAGACCCCACCGACAGTACGGCCAGCGCTGTCGGCGCAGCCGGTGCCGCCGGCACGCCCCCGCAGCCTTCGCGTGGCCTCCGTCGTGCACCACGCGTCCACCGCGACGGCCCCGGGCCTCGCGGGCAAGGCCGCAGACGACCGGAGTCCCGGTCACCCCGTGAGGGGCGGCCGGGACTCCGGTCGTGCTGAATCTAGAGGCCGGCGGCCGTGCGCAGCGCGTCCACGCGGTCGGTGCGCTCCCAGGTGAAGTCGGGCAGCTCACGACCGAAGTGACCGTAGGCGGCCGTCTGGGCGTAGATCGGACGGAGCAGGTCCAGATCGCGGATGATCGCCGCGGGGCGCAGGTCGAAGACCTCGCCGATGGCCTGCTCGATCTTGTCGACGTCCACCGTGGCCGTGCCGAAGGTCTCCACGAAGAGACCCACCGGCTCGGCCTTGCCGATCGCGTACGCCACCTGGACCTCGCAGCGGGCGGCGAGGCCGGCTGCCACGACGTTCTTGGCTACCCAGCGGGTGGCGTAGGCGGCCGAGCGGTCCACCTTGGAGGGGTCCTTGCCGGAGAAGGCGCCACCTCCGTGGCGGGCCATGCCGCCGTACGTGTCGATGATGATCTTGCGACCGGTCAAACCGGCGTCACCCATCGGACCGCCGATTTCAAAGCGTCCGGTCGGGTTGACCAGCAGGCGGTAGCCGTCGGTGTCCAGCTTGATGCCGTCGTCGACGAGCTGCTTGAGCACGTGCTCCACCACGAACTCGCGGATGTCGGGCGCGAGCAGCGAGTCCAGGTCGATGTCCGATGCGTGCTGCGAGGAGACGACCACCGTGTCGAGACGGACCGCCTTGTCACCGTCGTACTCGATGGTGACCTGGGTCTTTCCGTCCGGACGGAGGTACGGGATGGTGCCGTTCTTGCGGACCTCGGACAGCCGGCGGGAGAGCCGGTGCGCGAGGTGGATCGGCAGCGGCATCAACTCGGGGGTCTCGTCGCAGGCGTAGCCGAACATCAGGCCCTGGTCGCCCGCGCCCTGCTTGTCGAGGTCGTCCCCACCATCCGACGAGGCACCCTGGACGCGCTTCTCGTAAGCGGTGTCGACGCCCTGGGCGATGTCGGGCGACTGTGCACCGATGGAGACCGAAACGCCGCAGGAAGCGCCGTCGAACCCCTTCTTGGACGAGTCGTAGCCGATGTCGAGGATCTTGTTGCGCACGAGCGTGGGAATGTCGGCGTACGCCTTGGTGGTCACCTCGCCGGCGACGTGCACGAGGCCGGTGGTGATCAGAGTCTCGACGGCCACGCGAGAGGCCGGGTCCTCCGTCAGCAGGGCATCGAGAATGGTGTCACTGATCTGATCGGCGATCTTATCGGGGTGACCTTCGGTCACAGACTCCGAAGTGAAGAGACGGCGGGACACATCGCTCCCTGGGGTTGCAGCGGCTGCTGGCTGATCATTGGCGGACCGGCAGGGGGCTGCGCCCCGCGACGTTCCATGACCAGTTTATCCGTGACGCTCCGAGAGGGGAGCACCCGTCTCGCTCCGTGGGAGTCTGGCGGGAAGTCGCTCACCTGCGGCTGGAAGGCTACGGGCAGGACAATAGGCCGAAATTGATCGACGGTATGCCGCCCTTCGTGTGATTTCCTCCACTTGTCCGGGCACGTCCCGGCAGTGGTCGAACCCGGTGCAAGCGCGGGGTGTCGATCACCGGATCCGGGGGGCCACCAGATCCCAGACGATGTCCGCGAGGGCCTCCTTGGGGCCGTGCGGCACGGGTGTCTCACCACCGTCAGCCGTGAGCACCACGGCCTCGTTCTCCTCGGAGCCGAAGGTCTTGCGCTCCCCGACCTCATTGACGACCAGCAGGTCACAGCCCTTGCGGCGCAGCTTCTCGCGGCCGTTGGCCAGGACGTCGTCGGTCTCGGCGGCAAAGCCAACGATCACCTGATCGGCCCGGAGCCGTTCGGCGGAGATCTCGGCGAGGATGTCGGGGTTCCGCACCAGGGCCACGGGCTCGGGCTCGGCGCCGTCCTTCTTCTTGATCTTGCCGGCCGCATACGCGGCAGGTCGGAAGTCGGCCACGGCAGCGGCCATCACCACGGCGTCCGCGTCCGCCGCGGCCTTCACCACGGCCTCGCGCAACTGGACGGCGGTGCCCACATGGACCACATCCGCACCCGCGGGATCCACCATCGAGGTGTTGGCGGCGATCAATGTCACCCTGGCGCCCCGGGCCACAGCGGTCCGCGCGAGGGCGTATCCCTGCTTCCCGGAGGAACGATTCCCCAGAAAGCGGACCGGGTCGAGGGGCTCTCGGGTGCCCCCGGCGCTGATCACCACGTGGCGGCCGACCAGATCCCGCTCGCCCACTCCCCGGGCCAGGACCCGCCGACAGACTTCGAAGATCTCTCCCGGGTCCGGCAGCCGTCCCTTGCCGGTGTCCACACCGGTCAGTCGGCCCACCGCGGGCTCGATGACCACGGCACCGCGCCGACGCAGGGTGGCCACGTTCTCCTGGGTGGCCGGGTGCTCCCACATCTCGGTGTGCATGGCCGGTGCGAAGACGACGGGACAGCGCGCGGTCAACAGCGTGTTGGTGAGGAGGTCACCCGCCAGTCCGTGCGCCGCCTTGGCCAGCAGATCGGCGGTGGCGGGGGCGACGACGACGAGGTCGGCGCCCTGTCCGATCCGTACATGCGCCACTTCGTGCACGTCCGACCAGACCTCCGTCGAAACGGGGTGCCCCGACAGGGCCGCCCAGGTGGGGGCGCCCACGAACTCCAGGGCCGCGGCGGTCGGCACAACCCTGACGTCATGACCCGACTCCGTCAGCCTCCGCAGCAGCTCACACGCCTTATAAGCGGCGATGCCCCCGCTGACACCCAGAACGATCTTCGGCTTCTCCACTGCGTCTCCCCGCACGTCGCCCGTACTCCCCTGCACGTCCTACGACACCCATGACACACCACAGGCCCGACGGACGCGCCGCCGGGCCTGTGGTGAACGTGCTCTGATGATGTTCTGATGCAGTCCTACTGGGCCGGGCCGTCAATGGCCTCGGAGGTCAGCAGACCCGCGTTGATCTCACGCAGGGCGATCGAGAGCGGCTTCTCGTGGACGTGGGTGTCGACGAGCGGACCGACGTACTCCAGCAGGCCCTCGCCCAGCTGGGAGTAGTACGCGTTGATCTGACGGGCACGCTTGGCCGCGTAGATCACGAGGCTGTACTTCGAGTCCGTGGCCTCAAGCAGCTCGTCGATCGGCGGGTTGATGATGCCCTCGGGCGCAGTGATGGAAGAGGACACGCTCTACCTTCCGAAAGAGGGAAAAAACCGGGTGGTGCACTCGGGGAATCACTCCCCGCGGCCGAAGGGCTCCGTCGTCGAAGAACTTCTGGCCGAGAGTGGCCGTGTATGACGGCCGGGAACCGCAGCCACGAAAACCTTCGTAGCCAACGATCACTCTCCAGCGGACACCTTGAGCAAGGCTAGCAGCTCACGCGCGACGTCCTCGACGGAGGTGTTGACCAGGGTCGTGTCGAACTCGGACTCGGCAGCCAGTTCGATGCGGGCCGCGTCCAGTCGGCGCGCGATCACCTCGGGCGATTCGGTGCCCCGTCCCGTCAAGCGCCGCACGAGCTCGTCCCAGCTGGGCGGGGCGAGGAAGACCAGTTGCGAGTCCGCCATGGACTCCTTGACCTGGCGGGCCCCCTGGAGATCGATCTCCAGCAGCACGGGCTCGCCGGACTCCAATCGCTGGAGCACCGCCTGTCGCGGGGTGCCGTAGCGGTTGCCGGCGAATTCGGCCCACTCCAACAGCTCGCCGTTGGCGATCAACTTGTCGAACTCGTCGTCGGTGACGAAGAAATACTGCACGCCGTGACGCTCGCCGGGGCGCGGCTTTCTGGTGGTGGCCGACACCGAGAGCCAGACCTCGGGGTGGACCTTGCGCATATGCGCGACGACCGTGCTCTTGCCGACCCCTGAAGGGCCGGAGAGCACGGTCAACCGCGGACGTACCTCTGCTGCCATGCAGCGATTATCCAGCTTCCCAGGAGTGCCCGGGAACGTCAGGCGGGCTTGCCGCCGAACTCGCGCTCCAGGGACGCGATCTGATTGGACCCGAGACCGCGAACCCGGCGGCTCTCGGAGATGCCCAGTCGCTCCATGATCTGCTTGGCGCGGACCTTGCCCACGCCGGGCAGGGACTCAAGGAGGGCGGAGACCTTCATCTTGCCGATGACGTCGTTCTCCTGACCCTGCTTGATGACCTCTTGGAGCGAGGCACCGGAGTGCTTGAGTCGATTCTTGACCTCGGCCCGCTCCCGGCGAGCCGCGGCGGCCTTTTCGAGCGCGGCTGCGCGCTGTTCAGGGGTAAGGGGCGGAAGAGCCACGCCTACGTCACCTCGGATGTCGAACTGTCGGATACGGACCGGTGAGGAACCTCATGGCCCCACACCAGGCGAGCGACGAGCAACGGAGTTGCACGTTCGCTCTTCGACGGAGACTAGCGGCCAACACCGCTCTCGTCAGCGAGAACAAGCGAAAAGTCCTGGTCAGCATCAACCGACCAGGACTTTTGCGACATAACGAGCGGTATTTACGCCAAGATTCCGTCAAGGCGACGCCGCGCGCTTCCCCCGGCCGTCCGGGCGGGCGGCTGACCGCAACACGCAATACGACATGAAGGGGACATCACGCCCCGATCGCCACCCGCGTTTCATCGACGTAGCGCTCCGCTGCGGACCGCAATCCCGCGATGTCCGGTCCGTACCGAAGTACGCCCCGGCTGACGCTCGGCAGGACGTTGCCCACGGCGTCCCCGAAGACCCGGGGCAGGTCGGCGGGGGTCGCGCCCTGTGCTCCGATGCCGGGGGCGAGCAGCGGTCCGTTGATCGCCAGGTCGACGCCGGCGTCGGCCAGGGTCGCGCCGACGACGGCGCCGACCGAGCCCAGCGGTCGGGCCTCGGCGTTCTCCCCGGCCATCCGGTCCAGCATCGACTGGGCGAGGGAACGACCGTCGGCCGTGGTGGCGCGCTGGACTTCCGCGCCCTCCGGGTTGGAGGTCAGCGCCAGCACGAACACACCGGCGCCCGAGGCCGCCGCTGCGTCCAGCGCGGGACGCAACGAGCCGAAGCCCAGGTACGGCGAGACCGTCAGGGCGTCCGAGAACAACGGGGAGCCCGGGGTGAGGAAGGTCTGTGCGTAGGCGCCCATGGTGGATCCGATGTCACCGCGCTTGGCGTCCATCAGCACCAGGGCACCCGCGGCACGGGCCTCCTCCACCGCCTTCTCCAGCACCGCGATGCCGCGCGAGCCGAACCGTTCGAAGAACGCCGACTGCGGCTTGAGGACGGCGACCCGGTCGGCCAGGGCCTCGACCGCGGTACGGGTGAAGCGCTCCAAGCCCGCGATGTCGTCGTCGAGGCCCCAGTCCTTGAGGAGCGAGGTGTGGGGGTCGATGCCCACGCACAGCGGGCCGCGGGTGTCCATCGCCGTCCGAAGACGCGTTCCGAAGGGGATCATGCGGCGGCCTGCTTCCGGGCGCGGTCACGGGTGTCGGCGCCCACGGCGTCGGCGAGGGTGGCGTACGGGCTGGTGGCCAGGCGGGCGGCCAGGCCCTTGTGGATGGAGCGGCTCCAGAAGGGGCCCTGGTAGATGAAGGCGCTGTAGCCCTGGATGAGGGTGGCGCCGGCGAGGATGCGCTGCCAGGCGTCCTCGGCGTTCTCGATGCCTCCGACGCCGACCAGGGTGACCCGGTCGCCGACCCGGTCATAGAGCCGGCGCAGGACCTCCAGGGAGCGTTCCTTGAGGGGTGCTCCGGAGAGTCCGCCGGTTTCGGCGGCGAGGTCGGCGGCAGAGCGCAGGCCCTCACGCGCGATGGTGGTGTTGGTGGCGATGATCCCGTCGAGGCCGAGTTCGACGGCGAGGTCGGCGACGGCGTCCACGTCCTCGTCGGCGAGGTCGGGGGCGATCTTCACCAGCAGCGGGACCCGACGGTCGGTGACCGTGCGGTCGGCGGCCTCGCGCACCGCGCTGAGCAGGGGACGCAGTGACTCGGTCGCCTGGAGGTTGCGCAGCCCCGGGGTGTTGGGAGAGGAGACGTTCACCACGAGGTAGTCGGCGTGGCGGGCGAGCCGCTCGGCGGATGTGACGTAGTCGTCGACCGCTTCGGACTCGGGGACCACCTTGGTCTTGCCGATGTTGACGCCGACGACGGGCTTGAAGACGGGACGCCGTTCCGCGAGCCGTTGGGCCACGGCGGCCGAGCCCTCGTTGTTGAAGCCCATGCGGTTGATCAGCGCCCGGTCGGGCAGCAGCCGGAAGAGTCGCTTCTTGGGGTTGCCGGGCTGGGCGAGTCCGGTGACCGTACCGATCTCGATGTGGTCGAAGCCGAGCATGGCCATGCCGTCGATCGCCACCGCGTTCTTGTCGAAGCCGGCGGCGAGGCCGAAGGGGCCGTGCATCCGCAGGCCGAGGGCCTCGGTGCGCAGTTCCTTGTAGCGGGGGGCGAGCACGGCGGTGACGTAGGTCCGCAGGACGGGTGTGGCCGCGGCGAGCCTGATCCAGCGGAAGGCCAGATGGTGGGCCTTCTCCGGATCCATCCACCGGAAGACGAGGTTGAAGAACAGCTTGTACATGGGGGTCCTCATGGAGAGGGGGACACCGTGGCGATCGGTGTCCCCCTGTTCCGCGACTAGGCTCGGGCGGCGGTCAGATGCTCTGCGTGCTCCTGGAGGGAGCGGACGCCCACGTCCCCGCGGCCCAGTGCGTCGATGCCCTGGACGGCGGCGGCGAGCGCCTGGACCGTGGTGAGGCACGGGACCGAGCGCGCGACGGCGGCGGTACGGATGTCGTAGCCGTCGAGCCGGCCTCCCGTTCCGTACGGAGTGTTGACGATGAGGTCCACTTCGCCGTCGTGGATCAGCTGGACGATGGTCCGCTCGCCGTTCGGGCCTTCGCCCTCGCTCTGCTTGCGGACGACGGTCGCGTTGATGCCGTTGCGCTTGAGGACCTCGGCGGTGCCGGATGTGGCCAGCAGTTCGAAGCCGTGGGCGACCAGTTCGCGTGCCGGGAAGATCATCGAGCGCTTGTCGCGGTTGGCGACGGAGATGAACGCGCGACCCTTGGTGGGCAGCGGCCCGTAGGCGCCGGCCTGGGACTTGGCGTAGGCGGTGCCGAAGACGGTGTCGATGCCCATGACCTCGCCGGTGGAGCGCATCTCCGGGCCGAGGATGGTATCGACGCCCCGCCCGTGGATGTCGCGGAAGCGCGACCAGGGCATCACGGCCTCCTTGACCGAGATGGGCGCGTCCATCGGCAGGGTGCCGCCGTCGCCATCGGCCGGCAGCAGACCTTCGGTGCGCAGTTCGGCGATGGTCGCGCCGAGCGAGATGCGGGCCGCGGCCTTGGCGAGCGGTACGGCCGTCGCCTTGGAGGTGAAGGGCACGGTGCGGGAGGCGCGGGGGTTGGCTTCCAGCACGTAGAGGATGTCCCCGGCCAGGGCGAACTGGATGTTGATCAGTCCGCGGACGCCGACGCCCCGGGCGATGGCCTCGGTGGAGGCGCGCAGCCGCTTGATGTCGAAGCCGCCGAGGGTGATCGGGGGCAGCGCGCACGCCGAGTCGCCGGAGTGGATGCCGGCCTCCTCGATGTGCTCCATGACTCCGCCGAGGTACAGCTCCTCGCCGTCGTACAGGGCGTCCACGTCGATCTCGATGGCGTCGTCGAGGAAGCGGTCGACCAGGACCGGCCGGGTGGGGCTGATCTCGGTGGACTCGGCGATGTAGGACTCCAGCCGGGCCTGCTCGTAGACGATCTCCATGCCGCGTCCGCCCAGGACGTACGAGGGGCGTACGAGGACGGGGTAGCCGATCTCGTCGGCGATGGCCTTGGCCTCGGCGAACGTGGTGGCGGTGCCGTGCTTGGGAGCGGGCAGGCCCGCCTCCTGGAGAACGCGGCCGAAGGCACCGCGGTCCTCGGCCGCGTGGATGGCCTCCGGGGAGGTGCCGACGACCGGTACGCCGTTGTCCTTGAGGGCCTGGGCGAGGCCCAGCGGGGTCTGACCGCCGAGTTGTACGACCACACCGGCGATCGGTCCGGCCAGGGACTCGGCGTGCACGATCTCCAGGACGTCCTCCAGGGTGAGCGGCTCGAAGTAGAGCCGGTCGGAGGTGTCGTAGTCGGTGGAGACGGTCTCGGGGTTGCAGTTGACCATCACGGTCTCGTAGCCGGCGTCGCTGAGGGCGAAGGAGGCGTGGACGCAGGAGTAGTCGAACTCGATGCCCTGTCCGATGCGGTTCGGGCCCGATCCGAGGATGATCACGGCCGGCTTCTCGCGCGGGGCGACCTCGCTCTCCTCGTCGTACGAGGAGTAGAAGTAGGGGGTCTTCGCGGCGAACTCGGCGGCGCAGGTGTCGACCGTCTTGTAGACGGGGCGGATTCCGAGCGCGTGCCGCACTTCGCGTACGACGTCCTCGCGCAGCCCGCGGATGTCGGCGATCTGGGCGTCCGAGAAGCCGTGGCGCTTGGCCTCGGCGAGGAGCCCGGGCTCCAGCTTTTCGACCGCCGCGAGCTCGTCCGCGTACTCCTTGATCAGGAACAGTTGGTCGACGAACCAGGGGTCGATCTTGGTGGCGTCGAAGACCTCTTCGGGGGTGGCGCCGGCTCGGATGGCCTGCATGACGGTGTTGATCCGGCCGTCGGTGGGGCGCACCGCCTCGCGCAGGAGCGCGTCCTTGTCGCCCGGGTCGCCGACGAAGTCGAACTGGCTGCCCTTCTTCTCCAGTGAGCGCAGGGCCTTCTGGAGGGCTTCCGTGAAGTTCCGTCCGATGGCCATGGCCTCCCCCACCGACTTCATGGTGGTGGTGAGGGTGGAGTCGGCGGAGGGGAACTTCTCGAAGGCGAAGCGGGGGGCCTTGACCACGACGTAGTCGAGGGTGGGCTCGAAGGACGCCGGGGTCTTCTCGGTGATGTCGTTCGGGATCTCGTCGAGCGTGTAGCCCACGGCGAGCCTGGCGGCGATCTTGGCGATCGGGAAGCCGGTGGCCTTGGATGCGAGCGCCGAGGAGCGGGAGACCCGGGGGTTCATCTCGATGACGATGACCCGGCCGTCTTCGGGGTTGATGGCGAACTGGATGTTGCAGCCGCCGGTGTCCACGCCCACCTCACGGATGATCGCGATGCCGATGTCACGCAGCCGCTGGTACTCGCGGTCGGTGAGGGTCATCGCGGGGGCCACGGTGATCGAGTCACCGGTGTGGACGCCCATGGGGTCGAAGTTCTCGATGGAGCAGACGACGACCACGTTGTCGTGCTTGTCGCGCATCAGCTCCAGTTCGTACTCCTTCCAGCCGAGGATGGACTCCTCCAGGAGGACCTCGGTGGTCGGGGAGAGCGTCAGCCCCTGGCCGGCGATCCGGCGCAGTTCGTCCTCGTCGTGGGCGAAGCCGGAGCCGGCGCCGCCCATGGTGAAGGAGGGACGGACCACGACGGGGTAGCCGCCGAGGGTGTCGACGCCCTTCATGATGTCGTCCATGGAGTGGCAGATGACGGACCGGGCGGACTCGCCGTGGCCGATCTTCTCCCGTACCGCGTCGACGACGCCCTTGAAGAGGTCGCGGTCCTCGCCCTTGTGGATGGCCTCGACGTTGGCGCCGATCAGTTCGACGCCGTACTTCTCCAGGACACCCTGCTCGTGCATGGAGATCGCGGTGTTGAGCGCGGTCTGGCCGCCGAGGGTCGGCAGCAGGGCGTCGGGGCGCTCCTTGGCGATGATCTTCTCGACGAACTCGGGGGTGATCGGCTCCACGTAGGTGGCGTCGGCGATCTCCGGGTCGGTCATGATCGTGGCCGGGTTGGAGTTGACGAGGATGACCCGCAGGCCCTCGGACTTGAGGACGCGGCAGGCTTGGGTGCCGGAGTAGTCGAACTCGGCGGCCTGTCCGATGACGATCGGGCCAGAGCCGATCACCAGGACGGACTGGATGTCGGTGCGCTTAGGCACGCTGGCCCTCCATCAGGGATACGAAGCGGTCGAACAGGTACGCGGCGTCGTGCGGGCCCGCGGCTGCTTCGGGGTGGTACTGGACGCTGAAGGCCGGCTGGTCGAGCAGCTGGAGACCCTCCACCACGTTGTCATTGAGACACACGTGGGAGACCTCGGCACGGCCGTAGGGGGTGTCGGAGACCTGGTCGAGCGGGGCGTCGACGGCGAATCCGTGGTTGTGGGCGGTGACCTCGACCTTGCCGGTGGAACGGTCCTGCACCGGCTGGTTGATGCCGCGGTGGCCGTACTTCAGCTTGTAGGTGCCGAAGCCGAGCGCGCGGCCGAGGAGCTGATTGCCGAAGCAGATGCCGAAGAGCGGGGTCTTCCGCTCCAGGACGGCCTTGATGACGGTGAGGTCGGCGGTGGCGGGGTCGCCGGGGCCGTTGGAGAGGAACACGCCATCGGGCTGGACCGCGTACACCTCGTCGGCGGTGGCGGTGGCGGGCAGGACGTGCACCTCGATGCCGCGTTCGGCCATCCGGTGCGGGGTCATGCCCTTGATGCCGAGGTCGAGTGCGGCGACCGTGAAGCGCTTGGTGCCGATCGCCGGCACCACATAGCTCTCGGCGGTGGCGACCTCGGCGGACAGGTTCGCGCCGGTCATCTGGGGCGACTCCTGCACCCGGGCGAGGAGGGTGGCATCGTCCGCGATGGCGCCGCCCGAGAAGATGCCGACGCGCATCGCACCGCGCTCGCGCAGATGGCGGGTGAGGGCGCGGGTGTCGATGCCGCTGATGCCGACGACGCCCTGGGTGGTGAGCTCCTCGTCGAGGGTGCGGCGCGAGCGCCAGTTCGACGGGACGCGGGCGGGGTCGCGCACGACATAGCCGGCGACCCAGATCCGCTTCGACTCGTCGTCCTCGTCGTTCACCCCGGTGTTGCCGACGTGCGGCGCGGTCATGACGACGACCTGGCGGTGGTACGAGGGGTCCGTCAGGGTCTCCTGGTAGCCGGTCATCCCGGTGTTGAAGACCGCTTCGCCGAAGGTCTCCCCCACGGCCCCGTAGGCACGGCCGCGGAAGGTGCGGCCGTCCTCCAGGACGAGTACGGCGGGAGCTTGGGCGGCTCCCCGGGTGGAGGTGGTCATCGTGCGCCTTCCGTCGTGTTGATCAGGTGGTTCAGGGTGGTGACCCACTCGTTGTGCTCGGCCGCGCGCTCGGCGCGGAAGCCGGAGTCGATCTGGGTGTCGCCGTGCGCCCAGGTGATGACGAGCAGGCCGCCCTCGGTGAGGACCTTGCCCGCGATGCCCTTGTCGAGACGGGCCTCGCGCAGCGCCTCACGGGGGACGAAGAAGTCGGTCGCCCCCGGTCGGACCACGGTCAGACCGTCATCGGTGAGGGTGAGGTCGACCCTGCTGCGGACGCCGAGTCCATGGGCGACGATCCGGTCCAGCCACTGTCCGGCGGTGGTGGAGCCGTGGTAGCGGCCGGTCAGCTCCAGTCGGGCCTCGCCCGGCTCGGCCGGTACGGGGTGCAGCGGCGGCAGCCCCGACTGAAGGCTTCCGCGCCACTTCCAGCCCTGGCGCATCAGCCAGTAGACGAGGGCGATGAAGACCAGCAGTCCCACGACCCAGCCGATGCGGGCCGCCCAGTCGGTCACCTCCGCGGACTTCTTCTCCGCGGCGATGCCGATCCCGGCTGCGATGGTGGTGAGTGATGTCACGCGAGTTTCCCGTCGACGACCGTTGCCCGGCCCCGCAGGAAGGTGTGGGTAACGCGTCCCGGCAGCTCACGGCCCTGGTAGGGGGTGTTGCGGCTGCGGGAGGCGAAGCCCGCGGGGTCCACCGTCCCACGGTATGACGGATCGACGAGGGTGAGGTTCGCGGGCTCGCCAGCCGAGACGGGACGGCCATGCCCCTCCAGGCGGCCGATCACCGCGGGGCGGAACGACATCCGGTCGGCGACCGCCGCCCAGTCCAGCAGGCCCGTCTCCACCATCGTCTCCTGGACGACGGACAGGGCGGTCTCCAGACCGACCATGCCCATGGCCGCCGCGCCCCACTCGCAGTCCTTGTCCTCGTGCGGGTGCGGGGCATGGTCGGTGGCGACGCAGTCGATGGTGCCGTCGGCCAGCGCCTCGCGCAGGGCCAGTACGTCGGCCTGGGTGCGCAGCGGCGGGTTCACCTTGTAGACGGGGTTGTAGGTGCGCACCAGTTCATCAGTGAGCAGCAGGTGGTGCGGGGTGACCTCGGCGGTGACGTCCCAGCCCTTGGACTTGGCCCAGCGGACGATCTCGACGGATCCGGCGGTGGACAGGTGGCAGATGTGGACGCGCGAGCCGACGTGGGCGGCGAGGAGGACATCGCGGGCGATGATCGACTCCTCGGCGACGGCGGGCCAGCCGCCGAGTCCGAGTTCGGCGGAGACGACGCCCTCGTTCATCTGGGCGCCCTCGGTGAGCCGGGGCTCCTGGGCGTGCTGGGCGATGACTCCGTCGAACGCCTTCACGTACTCCAGGGCCCGTCGCATGATCACGGCGTCGTCGACGCACTTGCCGTCGTCGGAGAAGACCTTCACTCCGGCGGCGGAGTCGTGCATCGCCCCGAGTTCGGCGAGTTGCTTGCCCTCCAGGCCGACGGTGACCGCACCGACGGGCTGGACGTCGCAGTAGCCGGACTCCTTGCCGAGTCGGTAGACCTGCTCGACCACGCCGGCGGTGTCGGCGACGGGGAAGGTGTTGGCCATGGCGTGGACGGCGGTGAAACCGCCGATCGCCGCCGCCCGGGTGCCGGTGAGGACGGTTTCGGAGTCCTCGCGGCCTGGCTCCCGCAGATGGGTGTGGAGGTCGACCAGGCCCGGGAGCAGAATGCGGCCTTCGGCTTCGATGACGGTCGCGTCGCCGGCCTCGATGGAGTCGGCGACCTCGGCGATGGTCTCGCCGTCGATCAGGACGTCCTGCGGCTCGCCGCCGAGCACCTTCGCACCGCGAATAAGGATCTTGCTCATCTTTACTTGGTCTCCTCGATGCGCGAGTGGGTGACGGCGGGCTCGACGCCGCCGAGCAGTAGGTAAAGGACGGCCATCCGGATGGACACGCCGTTGGCGACCTGTTCGACCGCGGTGCAGCGGTCGGAGTCGGCGACCTCGGCGGTGATCTCCATGCCGCGGTTCATCGGTCCGGGGTGCATCACGATGGCGTGTTCGGGCATACGGGCCATGCGCTCGCCGTTGAGGCCGTACCGGCGCGCGTACTCCCGCTCAGTGGGGAAGAAGGCGGCGTTCATCCGCTCCCGCTGCACCCTCAGCATCATCACCGCGTCCGACTTGGGGAGCACCCGGTCGAGGTCGTAGCTGATCTCGCAGGGCCAGCTCTCGACGCCCACGGGCACCAGGGTCGGCGGGGCCACCAGGGTGACTTCGGCACCCAGGGTGTTCAGCAGCAGCACGTTGGAGCGGGCGACCCGGCTGTGCAGGACGTCTCCGACGATCGTGATGCGGCGGCCGGAGAGGTCCTGGCCGAGTCCGACGTCACGGCCGACGAGTCGTCGGCGCATGGTGAAGGCGTCCAGGAGGGCCTGGGTCGGGTGCTCATGGGTGCCGTCGCCGGCGTTGACGACCGCGCCGTCGATCCAGCCGGAGTTCGCCAACCGGTAGGGGGCGCCGGATGCGTGGTGGCGGATGACCACGGCGTCCGCGCCCATCGCCTCCAGGGTCAGTGCCGTGTCCTTGAGGGATTCGCCCTTGGAGACCGACGAGCCCTTGGCGGAGAAGTTGATGACGTCGGCGGACAGTCGCTTCGCGGCGGCTTCGAAGGAGATGCGGGTGCGGGTCGAGTCCTCGAAGAAGAGGTTGACGACGGTACGGCCGCGCAGGGTGGGCAGCTTCTTGATCGGCCGGTCGGCGACCCGGGCCATCTCCTCGGCGGTGTCGAGGAGGAGGACGGCGTCATCGCGGGTGAGATCGGCGGCCGAGATGAGGTGATGCTTCATCTGTGCTCCGGTGTGTCGGCGGTGGGGTGCGGGGGCTCGCGGGGGTCACCCGCGGGGCCAGGACTCCGCAGTCCCTCGGCGCTGCTGGACATGCGGGTGTGCGACCCCACCGGTCGGTGTCGGTGTCAGCCGGTGAGGTCGGGGGCGGTGCTCGACGGGTGCGTGGATCGAGGGGGCTACGGTCCGCTGACGGGCGCGGTCTCCCGCAGTCCGAGCAGCACGGTGTCGCGACCGTCCTCCTCGGCGAGCTGGACCTTGACGGTCTCCCGCAGCGACGTGGGGAGGTTCTTGCCCACGTAGTCGGCGCGGATCGGGAGCTCCCGGTGGCCACGGTCGACGAGGACGGCGAGTTGGACGGCGCGCGGCCGGCCGATGTCCCCGAGGGCGTCGAGAGCGGCGCGAATGGTGCGCCCGGAGAACAGCACGTCGTCGACGAGCACCACGAGCCGGCCGTCGATGCCGTCGCTCGGGATGTCGGTGCGGGCGAGCGCACGGGCGGGCCGCAGCCGCAGGTCGTCGCGGTACATGGTGATGTCGAGCGAGCCGACCGGAATCGTACGACCGGTGATCGCTTCGAGCTTTTCGGCCAACCGGCGGGCGAGGAAGACGCCGCGGGTGGGGATGCCGAGGAGGACGACGTCGTCGGCGCCCTTGGCGCGTTCGACGATCTCGTGGGCGATGCGGGTCAGTACCCGCGCGATGTCGGGTGCCTCCAGGACGGGGCGCGCCGCATCGGTGCCGGGTGAAGCCTGCGTGTCTTGCGTGTCCATACGAAACGGACCTCCTTCTCCGCCTCACGGGACGGACCTTAAAGGACGTCGAAATTGCGCTACCCACGGTATCAGGACGGCGTCGCCACTCCGTCAGCGGGTCGCCGCCCCCCGGAAGGCAGCCCCGGAGGCGCGGGGCGAGCCGGGATAGGGGACCCTGGGACCAGGCCGGTCCCGATCATGACAACAGACCGGTCCGGACCCATTCGGCTTGACGCATCCAAGTAACGCTGCGTAACCTCACAGTGAGTTACCAGACTTCGTCCGGGGAGCTATATGTCCAGCGAATACGCAAAGCAGCTCGGGGCCAAGCTCCGTGCCATCCGCACCCAGCAGGGCCTGTCCCTCCACGGTGTGGAAGAGAAGTCCCAGGGCCGCTGGAAGGCCGTGGTCGTCGGCTCGTACGAGCGCGGGGACCGTGCCGTGACCGTGCAGCGTCTGGCCGAGCTGGCTGACTTCTACGGCGTGCCGGTGCAGGAGCTGCTTCCCGGGACCACGCCCGGCGGTGCTGCCGAGCCGCCGCCGAAGCTGGTGCTGGACCTGGAGCGGCTGGCCCACGTGCCGCAGGAGAAGGCGGGTCCGCTCCAGCGCTACGCCGCCACGATCCAGTCCCAGCGCGGCGACTACAACGGCAAGGTCCTCTCCATCCGGCAGGACGACCTGCGCACGCTGGCCGTCATCTACGACCAGTCCCCTTCGGTCCTCACCGAGCAGCTGATCAGCTGGGGCGTGTTGGACGCGGACGCGCGCCGCGCGGTCAGTCACGAGGAGAGCTGAGTCGGCTCCCGGGCCCTCCACGCTCTCGGAGGGGGCCACGGCCTCCGCTGAGGAGAAACGTCACATCTCAGGGTGTGTCCGCAGCTTGCGGGCACACCCTGAGACGTTTTCCGGACACCCTCGGCCCATGCGTCGGGCCCGGGACGGAAGGCTGTGCAGCACGTCCGTCCCGGGCCCGGGACAACCGGATTCCGGCCGCGGTCAGTCGCGGCGCAGATTCGGCTTGAGCTCCTTGAACCGGCCGAGCAGGCCGTTCACGAACGACGGGGACTCATCCGTGGAGAACTCCTTGGCGAGCTCCACCGCCTCGTCGATGACCACCGCGTCGGGTGTCCCGTCCACCCACACCAACTCGTAGGCACCGAGACGGATGATGTTCCGGTCGACGACCGGCATCCGATCGAGCTCCCAGTCGACGGAGTAGGTGGCGATGAGCTCGTCGATCCGGTCCGCGTATTCGGCGTACCCCTCGACCAGTTCCATCGTGTACTCGGTGACCGGTGGCTGCCGGGTGTCGGTCCGCGCGTGCCGAATCCAGTCGGCGAGGACCGTTTGCACGGACGCCCCGCGCTGGTCGGCCTCGAAAAGGATCTGGAAGGCGCGCTTGCGGGCCTTGTTGCGGGCGGCCACGGTTAGCTGTTCACCCGGCTGAGGTAGTCGCCGGAGCGGGTGTCGACCTTGATCTTCTCACCGGTGGTGATGAACAGCGGGACCTGGACGGTGTAGCCGGTCTCCAGCGTGGCGGGCTTGGTACCACCCGTGGAGCGGTCGCCCTGGACACCGGGCTCGGTCTCCTGGATGACCAGCTCGACGGCGGCAGGCAGCTCCACGTAGAGCACCTCGCCCTCGTGCGTGGCGACGGTGGCCTCAAAGCCCTCGATCAGGAAGTTCGCGGCGTCACCGACGGCGGCGCGCGAGACGTGCAGCTGGTCGTAGGTCTGCATGTCCATGAAGACGAAGTAGTCGCCGTCCATGTACGAGAACTGCATATCGCGGCGGTCGACGGTGGCCGTCTCGACCTTCACGCCGGCGTTGAACGTCTTGTCGACGATCTTGCCGGACAGCACGTTCTTGAGCTTGGTGCGCACGAAGGCCGGGCCCTTGCCGGGCTTGACGTGCTGGAACTCGACGACGGACCAGAGCTGGCCGTTGTCGAGCTTGAGCACCATGCCGTTCTTGAGGTCGTTCGTGGAAGCCACGGTTGCGGAATCTCCTGGACTGACGCTGGTGGACGACCGCGAGGCGCGCGCTAGAGCGCGAGCAGCTCCTTGGTCGTGATGGTGAGTAGCTCGGGTCCGCCGTCCGCCTCCTGGCGTACGACGAGCGTGTCATCGATCCGGACGCCGCCCCGGCCCGGGAGGTGGACCCCCGGTTCGACGGTGACCGGCACACAAGCGTCCAGTTTACCCATGGCATCAGGAGTCAACTGCGGGTCCTCGTCGATTTCGAGACCCACACCGTGCCCGGTCAGGGGTGCGAGCCCCTCGCCGTGGCCCGCGGCAGCCAGGATCTGGCGGGCGGCACGGTCCACGTCACGGCATGAGGCACCGGGCGTCAGGGCCTCCCTGGCACCTCTCTGAGCGGCGAAGACCAGGTCGTACAGCTCGATCTGCCAGTCCGCGGGAGAGGTGCCGATCACGAACGTACGACCGATCTCGCAGCGATAGCCGCGGTAGTCGGCGCCGACGCACACGGAGAGGAAATCACCCTCCTCGACGCGGCGGTCGGTGGGACGGTGCCCGCGGCGCCCGGAGTTCGGACCGGTCGCCACCGAAGTGGGGAAGGCCGCGCCGTCAGCGCCGTGGTCGATCAGGCGCCGCTCCAGCTCCAGGGCGAGATGGCGTTCGGTGCGCCCCACCAGGATGGACTCCAACAACTCGCCCAACGCCTGATCGGTGATCTCGGCGGCGATGCGCAGGGAGGCGATCTCCTCTTCGTCCTTCACCATCCGCTGTTGCTCGACGGCCATCCCGAGGTCCGCCAGGCGCAGCCGTGGTGCGACGGCGCCGATGGCCCGGTGCCGGGCGACGGTGAGGTGGTGCTCCTCCACGGCGAGGGACTCGATCCGGGCACCGCAGGCCAGCTCCGCCGCGGCCACCGCGAGATCCCCGCCGGATGAGGGCAGGACCGTGAGCCCGAACTGCTCGTCGGACCTGCCGTCCCCCGCATCGGCGGGCGTGCGGGGGCACAGGAGGACGTCTTCGACGGGTCCGACGAGGAGTACGGCACCGGGGGGCGTGCTGCCCGCCAGGTAGTGCACGTTGGTCGGTCGGGAGATGAGGGCGCCGCTGTTGCCGCTGGCTCCACAGCGCTCGCGCAGCCGGTTACGCCGGACCTCGTGCATCCCAGACGCCTCTGCCATGTTCCGAGCGTACGACCGGGTCGCCGGGACGGCCTGGTCAGTGCGTCCGACCGGGGCGGGGCCCGCTCGGCGGCGACCCGCTGACGGCAGGGTCCCGACGCGTCCGATCCGGGCTCGGGAGGGGTGGGGGCGGCGACCACCAGCCAGCTGGGGCCGGCCACCAGTCGGGCCGACCACCAGCCAGGGGCGGCTACCAGTTGGGCGGGCTGGCTATGGCGCGGGCGAGCACCTCGTCCAGCACGCGGGCCGTGGTCTCGACGTCGTACGTGGAGTTGTCGATGATCGGCAGACCCGAGCCGTACCACCCCGCCATCCGGCCGTGGATGCTCGCCACCTCCTCGTCCGACAGTCGGCGGTTCCCCCTGCGCTCGGCGTTGCGCTCCAGGACGATCTCCAGACCGGGCAGGAGCACCACCGGCAGCAGTCCTGGACCCACATGGCGCTTCCAGCCGCCCAGCCCCACCACCGGGCGGTCCGGGAAGACGGCGTCGTCGAGGATGCAGGAGATGCCGTTGGCCAGGAAGTTGCGGGCGGCGAAGCCGCAGGTGCGACGGGCCAACCGGTACTGCGCCTCGGAGTAGTCGTTCCAGCCGGACTGGGGGTCGGCGAAGCCGGAGCAGACCCATTCCCGCACATCGTCCAGGCTGATGTGCGCGGTGGGGACCCGCCGTCTGGTGGCCCAGTGGCGCGCGACGGTCGTCTTGCCCGCACCGGCCGGGCCGATCAGCAGCACGGCGAGCGTGGCCGTGCCCGTCCCCGCGTCGGCGCTGGGGGGCGCGGGGAGGGCCACCGGATCGCCGGGCGGCAGCGGAACGTGTCCCGTCGCCTCGGGCCGTGCGGCCCGAGGCGGCGGCGCACCCCAACCGGGCGCGGGATGGCCTTGGGCGGGGGGCTGGGCGCCCGGTACGGGGTGACCCGGAGCGCTCGGGGGCGGCGGGCCCTGCGGAGGAGGGGGCCCCACGGGCGGGGGCGGGCCCTGGGGCGGCACGGGCGCCCCGGGATAGGAGCCGGGGTAGGGGCCCGGAGCAGGAGCGGCCGGCGGCCCGCTCGATGCGTGCGGTGCCTGCGGTCCGCGCCCCGGTGTCGAGGGCGGCGGCAGCGGACCTCCCACTGCGTAGTGCATCCGGTGCCACTCCGTCTCGTCTGACTGACGCTGGTCGGACAGCGCCCGCGCTGCCGTGCCAACGAACGGTACCCCGGCCGTCTGGAGAAGAACGGCCGGGGACGCCGTGAAGTGCCCTGATCAGGCCGAGAGTTCCTCGGCGAGCGCGCGCAGCGCCAACCGGTAGGAGCCGATCCCGAAGCCCGCGATCGTCCCGCTGGCCACGGCCGCGACCACCGAGGTGTGCCGGAACACCTCACGGGTGTACGGATTGGAGATGTGCACCTCGATCAGCGGAGCGGTGCGCTGTGCCGCGGCATCGCGCATCGCGTAGGAGTAGTGGGTGAACGCACCAGGGTTCAGCACCACCGGAAGGGACTCGTCCGCCGCCTCGTGGAGCCAGCGGATCAACTCCCCTTCGTCATTGGTCTCGCGCACGTCGACGTCGAAGCCCAACTCCTTGCCGATGGCCTGGCAGGTCTCCACCAGCCCGGCGTAGGAGGTCGCGCCGTACACATCGGGCTCGCGGGAGCCGAGACGGCCGAGGTTGGGTCCGTTGAGGACCAGGACGCGACGGCTCACCCGGAGACCTCCCCGTAGGCGGCGAGCAGGACGGCCGGGTCCGGGCCCTCCAGCACGGTCGGCTTGGCCAGGCCGTCGAGGACGATGAACCGCAGCAGGTTGCCGCGGGACTTCTTGTCGACCTTCATGGTTTCGAGGAGCCGGGGCCACTGGTCGCCACGGTAGGTCAGGGGCAGTCCGACGGACTCCAGTACGGCCCGGTGGCGATCGGCGGTGGCGTCGTCGAGACGGCCCGCCAGACGCCCGAGCTCGGCGGCGAACACCATGCCCACGGAGACGGCCGCCCCGTGCCGCCACTGGTACCGCTCGTTCTTCTCGATGGCGTGGGCGAGGGTGTGCCCGTAGTTGAGGATCTCGCGGCGGCCGGACTCCTTCAGGTCGCCTGAGACGACGTCCGCCTTGACCCGGATCGAGCGCTCGATCAGCTCGGCGGTGTGCTTCCCTGCGGGCGTACGGGCTGCCTGCGGGTCCGCCTCGATCAGTTCCAGGATTCCGGGGTCGGCGATGAACCCGGCCTTGATGATCTCGGCCAGTCCGCTGACGTAGTCGTGCACGGGCAGCGAGTCCAGGGCGGCCAGATCGCAGAGCACGCCGGCCGGCGGGTGGAACGCGCCGACGAGGTTCTTGCCCTCGGCGGTGTTGATGCCGGTCTTGCCGCCGACCGCCGCGTCCACCATGCCGAGGACCGTGGTCGGCAGCGCGATCCAGCGCACTCCGCGCAGCCAACTCGCCGCGACGAACCCCGCGAGGTCCGTGGTCGCACCGCCCCCGACGCCGACGATGACGTCGCTGCGGGTGAATCCCGACTGGCCGAGTGCCTTCCAGCAGTAGGCGGCGACCTCGGCGGTCTTGGCCTCCTCCGCGTTGGGCACCTGGATCGCGATCGCCTCGTAGCCCTGGGACGCCAGGTCCTCGCGGATGGCCTCCCCCGTGCCGGCGAGCGCCTCCGGGTGGAGCACGGCCACGCGTCGCGTCCCCGTGCCGTTCCCGGCCGGCCCGATCAGCCCGGGCAACTCGCCGAGCAGCTGACGGCCCACCAACACCTCGTACGGATCGGAGCCCGCCGAGCCGCCGACCTGAATGCGGGTCACTGACTGATCGGTCATGCGTCCTTCAGCTCCAAAGCGTCGAGGACCGCCTGGGCGACCTCTTCGGGGGTGCGTTCGTCGGTGGCCACGACCACGCGGGCCACCTCGGTGTACAGGTGACGGCGGGCGTCCATCAGCTCCCGCCACTGCCGGCGCGGATTGACCGCGAGCAGCGGCCTGGCCTGGTTGAGGCCGACGCGCCGGACCGCCTCGTCGACGTCGAGGGAGAGATAGACGACGGGCAGGCCCGTAAGCAGTTCCCGGGTGCCGTCGTCGAGGACGGCACCGCCGCCGAGTGCCAGCACTCCCGTGTGGGTGGCGACCGCTTCGCGGACGGCGGCCCGTTCCAGCTCGCGGAAGTACGGTTCGCCGGCGTCGACGAAGATGTCCGCGATGTCACGGCCCTCGACGTCGACGATGTCCTCGTCGGTGTCCCGGTAGGCCACCTGGAGCCGCTGCGCGAGCAGCTCGCCGACCGTGGACTTGCCCGAGCCCATGGGCCCGACCAGGACGATCAGCGGGCCGCCCGCCGTGGGTGCGCTGCTCACCGGATGCGCATGCTGTCGAGGTAACCGCGGACGTTGCGGCGGGTCTCCTCCACGCTGTCGCCGCCGAACTTCTCCGCGACCGCGTCGGCGAGCACCAGCGCGACCATCGCTTCGGCCACGATGCCCGCTGCGGGCACGGCCGCCACGTCGGAGCGCTGGTGGTGGGCGGCGGTGGCTTCGCCCGTGGCGACGTCCACCGTGGCCAGTGCCCGGGGCACGGTCGCGATCGGCTTCATCGCGGCGCGCACGCGCAGCAGCTCACCGGTGGACATACCGCCCTCGGTGCCGCCCGAGTGGCCCGAGGTGCGGCGCAGGCCCTCGTCGGTCTTGACGATCTCGTCGTGCGCCTGAGAACCGGGCACCCGGGCCAGTTCGAAGCCGTCGCCGAGCTCCACACCCTTGATCGCCTGGATGCCCATCAGGGCGCTGGCGAGACGGGCGTCGAGGCGTCGGTCCCAGTGGACGTGCGAGCCGAGGCCCACGGGTACGTCGTAGGCCAGCACCTCGACGATTCCGCCGAGCGTGTCACCGTCCTTGTGGGCCTGGTCGACCTCGGCCACCATCGCCTTGCTGGCGTCGGCGTCGAGACAACGGACCGGGTCCGCGTCCAGGCGCTCCACATCGGCGGGCACGGGGTAGACGCCCAGGGGCGCCTTGGCCTTTCCGAACTCCACGACGTGGGAGACGATCTCGATCCCGGCGACCTCCTTGAGGTAGGAGCGGGCCACCGCGCCGAGCGCGACCCGGGCCGCGGTCTCCCGGGCGCTGGCGCGCTCCAGGATGGGCCGTGCGTCGTCGAGTCCGTACTTCTGCATGCCCGCGAGGTCGGCGTGACCCGGCCGGGGGCGGGTGAGGGGCGCGTTGCGGGCGAGGGAGGCCAACTCGTTCGGGTCGACCGGATCGGCCGCCATGACCTTCTCCCACTTGGGCCACTCGCTGTTGCCCACCAGGATCGCGACCGGGGACCCCATGGTCAGCCCGTGGCGTACGCCGCCGATGAAGGTGATCTCGTCCTGCTCGAACTTCATCCGCGCGCCGCGGCCATAGCCGAGCCGCCGCCTGGCGAGGTGGTCGGCCACCAACTCGGTGGTGACCGGGACACCGGCGGGAAGTCCTTCCAGCGTCGCCACCAGTGCGGGTCCATGGGACTCGCCGGCCGTCAGCCAACGCAACCTGCTCAACGGTGCTCCTCTTGCTCGCGCCTGGAACTGCGAAGGGCGCGGCCGGGTGCGCGGCCCTGGCCCGCCACATCCGATCCTCCCACGTCCACGGAGGTGGCCCTGCGACGGTCCAGCAATCGGACGCATGAGCGAGCGGTCGATCGGCCCGGATGTCGTACCGACCGCTCGGTGCAGGCGTCGGCCCCACCCGCTGCGCCGTTCCTCAGCGCTCCTCGGACCGGTCGTCCCGCCGGGGTGCGTACGACCCGAGGAAGTCGGCTCCGCTGGGAGCCGACTGTGCGGCGGGGGTGGCTCGGGCAGCAGGGGTGGCCTGGGGCTCCTGCTGTGGTGCGTACGCGCCGAGGAAGTCCGCGCCGGATGGGCCCTGCTGCGGCCGTGGTGGGGCGTACGCGCCCAGATGGTCAGCGCCGCTGTCCTGGGAGCCCGGTGCGTTGACGACGGGCTGCCCTCCGCGGGCGATGCGCCGCTGTTCGATCTTCTCCCTCACCCACAGCACCCCGCGGACGGCAAAGATCAGGAGGATGAGACAGAGCAGCGGGATCTCCGCCCAGTCCGGCAGGAAGGCCACTACTCCGTCGAAGATCTTGCTGACGATCCCCGCCTGCGGCTGCCCCAGTTCATCCTCGTGCATGAGCCATCCCCCCATACGCCGTTTTCCACCGAATGCGGAGGATCTTAGCGACTTTCGAGCGCGTGTTCGCCCGCCGTCCTCATGGCGTACAAGGGGCCCTGATGACCGGTCATCTGCTCCACCTGGAGGACCGCCTGATGGACGAGGAGGTCCAAACCGCTGACCACGGCTCCGCCCCGCGCCGACCAGGACGCCGCGAGTTGGGTGGGCCAGGGCTCGTACAGCACGTCGAACAGCGTGGCCGGTCGTTCGGGGACGGCTGCGGCGAGCGCATCGGTGGTCCCGGCCGGAGTAGTGGCGATGACCAGGGGTGACCGCAGTGCCCGTGCGGCCTCCTCCCAGCCGGTCGTGCGCACGTCGACGTCGAGGCGAGCGCCCCACTCCCTCATCTCGGCGGCCCTGCCCTCGCTGCGGACATAGGCGGTGACCGGGCCGGTGCAGATCCGCGCCAGCGCGGCGAGCGCCGAAGACGCCGTCGCACCGGCCCCGAGGACCGCCGCCGACTCCACGGTCTCCACGCCCCGCTCGCGCAGGGCGGCGATCATGCCGGGAACATCGGTGTTGTCCCCGACCCTGCGCCCGTCGTCGCCGAAGACAACCGTGTTGACGGCCTCCACCGAGGCCGCGGTCTCACTGATCTCGTCGAGCAGCGGAAGGATCGCCCGCTTGAGCGGCATGGTCAACGACAGCCCGGCCCATGAACCGTCGAGCCCGGCCAGGAAACCCGGCAGCGCGGCCTCGTCCACCTCGAACCTGTCGTACGACCAGTGGTCGAGGCCCAGTTCCGCATAGGCCGCACGGTGCAGCACCGGCGAGAGGGAGTGGGCGATGGGCGATCCGAGGACCGCCGCCCGCCTGTTGGTACTGCTCACTGACCGGACTTCTCCTGCTGCTCCAGATACTTCTGCCGATTGCGCTCGTGCTCGCGGTTCGTCTCCGCGAAGAGGGTCTCCTCCTCGGTGATGGAGACGAAGTAGTACCAGGGCCCGGGAGTCGGATTGAGGGCCGATGCCAGGGCGTCCTGCCCCGGGTTCCCGATGGGGCCGGGCGGCAGTCCCCTGACGTGGTACGTGTTGTACGGGTGCTTCAGTTGGCGCAGCTTGTCGACGGAGCCGATGTCGAGCCTGCTCTGTCCCTTGATGTAGTTGACCGTCGAGTCGAACTCCAGCCGGCCGACCGTCTCGACGTTGCCCTCCTTCAGGCGGTTGTAGACCACCCGGGACACCTTGTCGAAGTCGTGCTTGTACTTGCCCTCGGCCTGCACCAGGCTCGCCACGGTGATCAGTTCGAGCGGCGACGCCAGACCCAGCTTGGAGGCCTCCGCCGCAAGATTGGTCCTGCCGTACTCCTTGTTCGCCTCGGCGACCATCTTCTTGAGCACGGCCTCCGGCTTCGTGCCCTTGGCGATCGGATAGGTCGCCGGGAAGAGGAAGCCTTCCAGCGGGTCCTGGAGGCCCTTGGCCTCGGTCACCCAGGAGGGCAGGTTCAGCGACTTCACCTGCGCCTTGGCAGCCGCAGCCGTCGTGCCCTCCTTGAGCTCAAGGCGCTTGTCGATCTCCGCATAGACCCAGACGTTCCGCTTGCCGGGGGGGACGATCAGGTTGTTGCGACTCTTCGGATCGAGCATCGCCTCGACCGCGTTCGCGCCCGACATCTCCTTGGGCAGGGTGTAGACGCCCGCCTCGACGCTCTTGCCCTGCGCCGCGGACACGAACGCGCCCGAACTCTTGACGACGCCGGCCTTCTTCAGGATGTTGCCGATCTCCGCGAGGCCGGCTCCCGGTGGCACCTCGATCTGGGTGCTGCCGCTGCCCGCGCCCGCGAAGTCCGCCGGGGCGCCGAACTTTCCCTGCCAGAACTGGTAGCCGAAGTAGCTGACACCGCCGAGGCCGCCGAACAGGACCAGGGAGACGACGAGGCAGGCACAGCCGTTACGGCCCTTCTTCTTGCCCTTGCCGCGGCGCTCACCACCGTCGTCGCCCCCGCCGCCACGTCTGCGGCGCGAGCCGGGCTCGTCGTCGTACCCGTCGGTGTCGTCGCTTTCCTCACCGGTGAAGAACGGGTGCTTCTCCTCCTCGGGGGCCTCCGCGTCCCACTGTCCCGGGCCGGCGGCGGGCTCGGGGTCGGGGTCGCGGCGGTGCGAGGGAGGCTGTGGCGGCGGGTACGCATCGGCGGTGGCGTACGGGTCGGCCTGCTGCTGACCGTCGTAGCCGGAGGGCGTGCCGCCGTAGCCGTCGGCGGGGCTACCGCCGTAGGGCATCGAGGTCTGCTGGCTGGTGTCCCAACCGCCGCCGTACTGCTGTCCAGCGCCCTGGCCGTCGAACTGCTGCCCCTGATAGGGCTGTTGGCCTTCGTAGCCCTGCTGGCCGTACTGCTGCTGGTACTGGTTCTGCGCGCCGTAGTCCTGGTGCTGCGGCGGCTGACCGTACTGCTGCGGCGGCTGACCGCTGGAGAAATCCTGGCCGGTTCCAGCCTGGCCTTCCCATCCCTGATCACCGTACAAAGGGTCATCGGGATGCCACGGTTCGGAGCCGGGGCCCCGGCCATAATCAGTCATCGATCCCCTAGGGCCGCGAGGTGGCCGGTTCGCCGCGCCGCCTCTTTTCTGTGCGGCAGCTGTTCGAACACCGCCGCATCGCGCGGAACGTTACCGTATCGCGATCAGACAACCACTTCGACGCCCTCGCCGGGTGGAGTCCCTGACGCCCGTTCGGACTCCAGAGCGTTCTGAAGGATCACCACAGCGGCAGCTTGGTCAATGACAGAGCGTCCCTTTTTGGACTTCACGCCCGAGGCACGGAGTCCTTGGGTCGCCGTTACTGTGGTCATCCTCTCGTCGACCAATCGCACCGGTACGGGCACAATGCCCCGCGCCAGCACCTGGGCGAAGGCCCGGATCTTCACCGCGGCGGGACCCTCTCCGCCGCTGAGCGAGCGGGGCAGCCCGACGATGACCTCGATCGGCTCATACTCCTCGACGAGCAGTTTCAGCCGTCGGTGCGCGGCCGGGACATCGCGCCCCGGCACGGTTTCGACCGGAGTGGCGAGCACCCCGTCGGGGTCGCACGAAGCGACCCCGATCCGGGCGTCCCCGACGTCCAGTGCGAGACGTCGTCCTCTGCGCATCAGGAGGTCTCGATGACCAGACGCTCCACGGCGGCCATGGCGTCCACGACGGCGTCCGGGTTCTGACCACCGCCCTGCGCGACGTCGGGCTTGCCGCCGCCGCCACCACCGAGCGTCTTCGCCGCCGTGCGCACCAGGTCACCGGCCTTCAGACCGCGTTCACGAGCGGCCTCGTTGGTGGCGATCACGGTCAGCGGACGACCGTTCGCCACAGTGAACAGGGCCACGACCGCGGGGCGGCCACCCTGGATCCGGCCGCGCACGTCGAGGACCAGTTTGCGCAGATCGTCGGCGGAGGTGCCGTCCGGGACCGATCCGGTCACCAGGGCCACCCCGCGGATGTCCCGGGCGCTCTCGACCAGTCCGGCAGCCGCCTGGAGTACCTTCTCGGCCCGGAACCGCTCGATCTCCTTCTCGGCGTCCTTCAGCTTGGACAACATGCCCGAGATCTTCTCGGGCAGCTCCTCGGGACGCCCCTTGACCAGCTCCTGGAGCTGGGCCACCACCGTGTGCTCCTTGGCGAGGAAGTGGTACGCGTCCACGCCGACCAGCGCCTCGATGCGCCGCACGCCGGAGCCGATCGACGATTCGCCCAGCAGCTTCACCAGACCCAGTTGGGCGGTGTTGTGGACGTGGGTGCCGCCGCACAGCTCCTTGGAGAAGTCCCCGATGGTCACGACCCGCACCCGCTCGCCGTACTTCTCGCCGAACTCGGCAATGGCACCGGCCTTCTTGGCGTCTTCCAAGCTCATGACCTCGGCCTGGACGTCGAGCTCGCGGGAGAGGACCTCGTTGATCCGCTGCTCGACGTCGACGAGCACCGTGCCGGGCACGGCCGACGGCGAACCGAAGTCGAAGCGGAAGCGACCGGGCGAGTTCTCCGAACCGGCCTGGGCGGCCGTGGGACCGAGCGCATCGCGCAGCGCCTGGTGGGTGAGGTGGGTGGCGCTGTGCGCACGGGCGATGGCGCGCCGCCGCCTGATGTCGATGGCCGCATAGGCGGAGGAGCCCACGGTGACCTCACCGACCTGCACCGACCCCTTGTGGACGGAGACGCCGGGGACCGGCTGCTGCACGTCGCGGATCTGGATGACGGCACCGGAGTCCAGCTTGATCCGGCCCTGGTCGGCGAGCTGACCGCCGCCCTCGGCGTAGAACGGGGTGCGGTCGAGGACGACCTCGATCTCGTCCCCTTCGGAGGCGACGGGCGAGGGCACGCCGTCCACGAGGAGGCCGACGATGGTCGACTCGCCCTCGGTGGTGAGGTAGCCGGTGAACTCGGTGGAGCCGGCGCTGTCGGCGACCGCACGGTACGCGGAGAGGTCGGCGTGTCCGGTCTTCTTCGCGCGGGCGTCGGCCTTCGCCTTGTCCCGCTGCTCCTTCATCAGTCGACGGAAACCGTCCTCGTCGACGCTCAGACCCTGTTCGGCGGCCATCTCCAGGGTGAGGTCGATCGGGAAGCCCCAGGTGTCGTGGAGCAGGAACGCCTTGTCACCGGCGAGGACCTTGGCACCGCCGGTCTTGGCCTCACTGATGGCCGTATCCAGGATGTTGGTACCGGCCTTGAGCGTCTTCAGGAAGGCGGCCTCTTCGGCCAGTGCGACGGTCTCGATCCGCTTGCGGTCGGTGACCAGTTCCGCGTACTGCTCGCCCATGGTCTTGATGACCACGTCGACGAGTTCGGCGACGACCGGTCCCGTGGCACCGAGGAGACGCATGTTGCGGATCGCACGGCGCATGATGCGGCGCAGCACATAGCCGCGTCCCTCGTTGCCCGGGGTCACGCCGTCGCCGATGAGCATCACGGAGGTGCGGATGTGGTCGGCCACCACGCGCAGGGACACGTCCGAGCCGTGGTCGACGCCGTAACCCACGCCGGTCAGCTCGGTCGCCTTGTCCATGACGACGCGCAGGGTGTCCGTCTCGTACATGTTGTGCACGTCTTGCAGGATCATCGCGAGACGTTCGAGGCCGAGTCCGGTGTCGATGTTCTTCGACGGCAGCTCCCCGAGGATCGGGAAGTCCTCCTTGCCCTCGCCGGCGCCGCGCTCGTACTGCATGAAGACCAGGTTCCAGATCTCCACGTAGCGCTCGTCGTTGACGGCCGGGCCGCCCTCCTCGCCGAACTCGGGGCCACGGTCGTAGTTGATCTCGGAACAGGGGCCGCAGGGGCCGGGGACGCCCATCGACCAGAAGTTCGGTCCCATGCCCAGGCGCTGGATGCGCTCGGAGGGCACGCCGACGACGTCGCGCCAGATGCGCTCGGCCTCGTCGTCCTCCTTGTAGACCGTGATCCACAGGCGCTCGGGGTCCAGGCCGTAGCCACCGTCGGCGACGGAGCTGGTGAGCAGCTCCCAGGCCAGCTTGATGGCCCCTTCCTTGAAGTAGTCGCCAAAGGAGAAGTTGCCGCACATCTGGAAGAACGTGCCGTGCCGGGTCGTCTTGCCGACCTCTTCGATGTCCGGGGTGCGGACGCACTTCTGCACGCTGGTGACGCGCGGCGCGGGCGGCTTGGCCTCACCGAGGAAATACGGCTTGAAGGGGACCATGCCCGCGGGGACCAGCAGCAGAGTCGGGTCGTCCGCGATGAGCGACGCCGAGGGCACGGGGGTGTGTCCGCGCTCCTCGAAGAAGCTCAGCCAGCGGCGGCGGATTTCAGCCGACTCCATCAGTGGTCCTCATTCCGGTTGTACGAGTGGTCGGGGTGCTGGGTGTAGGGGGGTCGCCCCAGAGCGGCGCGCTGGGTTGGTGCTGGCAGTTCGGCGGGGTCGGCCGGGGGGTGCATACCGAGCACCTCGCCCAACTCCTCCTCGCGCTGGGCCATTCCCGCCCGTACGTCGAGCGCGAAGTCCTTGAGTTTGTGACCCGCGCCGATGGCCTTGTTCGCGGCCTGCGCCGCGAGGCTCTCGGGGGTCAGTTGCTGGATCTTGCGATGGACCTTGTTGGTGGCCCAGACGCCGGCTGCGGCACCGGCGCTAAACCAGAAGGCTCGGCGGAACATCGTTCGTCAACCCTTTCTGCCCCACCGGCCGCGCCCCTCGCGGGCGCCCGGGATGGTGCGACCGACGACGGTCCGCCGGGAGCGGTCCCGCGGGCGCTCGTCGGGCACCCGGCCCATCGCCCGTCGGACGCCGTAACCGAACGCCGCGACCTTGACCAGCGGGCCGCCGAAAGTGGAGGCGACGGTTGTAGAGAGCGCGGAGGCGTTGGACGTGACCTCTTGGACGTCGGTGGCGATCGCGTCGACCCGGTCCAGTTGGGTCTGCGCGGAGCGGACGGTGGCGGATGCATCAGCGAGGAGCGGCACGGCCTGCTCGGTCACCTCTGCCACCAGTCGGGTGGTCGCCCTGAGCGTCTGTGCCAACCTCACCAGCACCACCGCGAGGAAGGAGACCAGGATCGCCCAGAAGACGGCCACCAGAATCCCGGCAACCTCTCCACCGGTCACGCTGCACCGCTCTCTGCCTATCGCCGGACACGTCTGAAAACCTCTGCCGAGCCTATCGCGCCTGCGCTCTTGCCCCCTACCGCATTGATGACGGTCGGGACGGTCGTGCACGATGATTGTACGGAGTGGAATCACGCGGGTACGCTGCGTGTCCCATGCGCCGCTCCCACCGCAACTGCCCGTTCCCCGACGGTCATCCGCACGGCCGTCCGCCCGGGCAGGACGCCTCGTCCATCGATGCCCAGGGCTTCGTCGGCCGCGTCGATGAACTCGCCCAACTCGTCCGGCTGCTCGACGGTTCGCGGTTGGTCACCGTCGCCGGTGTGGGCGGGGTGGGCAAGTCACGGCTCGCCACACAGTGCGCCACCGCTGTGCAGAATCGGTACGCCGATGGTGTGCGACGCATGGAGCTCTCGGCGATCCGCGATCCCGGACTCATCGGACACAGCCTCGTGGAGGCCCTCGGCCTCACCCACCGCGGCAGCCGACCACCGCGGGACGTGCTGCTCGACCACCTCGCCGACAGGCACCTGCTCCTCGTCGTCGACGGCTTCGAGCACCTGGCGGCGGAATGCGCGCAGTTGGTGACCGAGCTCATGTCAGCCGCCCCGGGACTCCAGGTCCTCGCCACGGGCCGTCGCCCCCTCGGCACGGCGGCCGAAGCGATCCTCCCACTGGCGCCGATGATCGAGCCGGACGCGGTGCAGCTGTTCACCGACCGGGCCGCCCTCGTACTCCCCCGCGTGCGGCTGACCGACGACGACCAGGCCGCCGTCCAGGAGATCTGCCGCCGCCTCGACGGCATACCACTGGCGCTGGAACTGGCGGCCGGTCGACTGGCCGTGCTCAGCCTCGATCAGGTGCTGAAACGATTGGACGACCGCTTTCGACTGCTGACCGGCGGCGGTCGCGGTCTGCCGCCGCGCCACCAGACCCTCCGTACGACCGTCGGTTGGAGCCATGAGCTGTGCACTCCGCCGGAACGGCTGCTGTGGGCACGACTCGCCGTCTTCGCCGGCGAGTTCGACCTGGAGGCGGTGGAGTACGTCTGCAGCGGGCCGGACCTGCCCGCCGACAGCGTGCCCGAAGTGATGGCCGGGCTGCTCGCCCAGTCGGTCGTCACCCGCGTCCACACTCCCGCGGGCGTGCGCTACCGCATGTTGGACACCCTGCGGTACTACGGCGGGGAGTGGCTGAAGGCGCTGGGCGACGACGTACGGCTGCGCAAGAGACATCGCGACTGGTACATGGGCTGGGCGACCTGGTGCGAACTGGACTGGTTCAGTCCGCGCCAGTTGGAGGTGGCGGCCTCCGCCGAGAGTGCCCTCCCCGATCTGCGCGCCGCCCTCGAACTCTGTCTGGAGAGCGAGGAGGACACCCATCTCGGCCAGCATCTGGCGGGCACCCTCTGGTTCTTCTGGGTCGGCTGTGGGCGCCTCGCCGAAGGCAGGCACTGGTTGGACCGGGTGCTCGCACGGCCGAACGGCCGCACCGCGTCCCGGCTCAAGGCCCAGTGGGTGCTCGGGCAGGTGGCACTGCTCCAGGGCGACGGCACGGCCGCGGCCGAGGTGCTGCACGAGTGCCGCGAGCGGGGCATCCGGGACGATCATCCGATGGCCGTGGCGTACGCGGTGCACCGGCTGGGCGCCCTGGCGCTGCTCTCCGACTCACCGGCGCACGCTGAGGACCTTCTGCGCGGAGCGTTGGCCTCCTACCGCGAATTGGGCGAGCTCAACGGCAATGTTCTGCTGGCCCAGACCTCGCTGGCGATGTCGTTGGTCTTCCAGGAGCGCCGAGAGGAGGCTCGGGAGCTGTCCGACGAGGTGCTCTCGATCTGCCGTGACAACGGGGAGCTGTGGGCACGGTCGTACGCGCTGTACGCCCAGGGCTACGCGGCATGGCTCGACGGCGCTTCGGTCGTGGCGCGCGAACAGCTCGGCGAGGCGGTCTCCATCGCCCACCGGTTCAGCGACCCGGTCGGCGCCGCCCTCTGTCTGGAACTGCTGGCCCTGATGACGGCGAGGGGCGACGGCCAGACCGAGGCCGCCGTCCTGCTGGGCGCGGCGGCGGCCGTGTGGGACACCCTCGGAGTCCCCCACTCCAGCACCGGACGCTTCGGGGCACCCCGTGAGCTCTGCCGTCGACTCGTACGGGAGGCTTTGGACCCCGACCGCTACCGGTCGCTGCTGGACGAGGGCAGCGGACTGTCGCTCGATGCGGCGATCCAGCGTGCACTGACGCCTCCGGATCGCTGCCTGACGGTCCCGCCCGGTCATGCGGACGGCTCCTCGCCCGAGCCATCCGTCGCGGAGCGACCGGAAACGCGAGAGCCCGCCGGCTCCCCGACCGCGCAGGCGGGGGAGACGACGGGCTGAGACGCGGGATACCCCGCCCGGATCAGCGGGCGTAGTACTCGACGACGAGCTGCTCGTCGCAGATCACGGGGACTTCCTTGCGCTGCGGGTCGCGGTCCAGGCGGAAGGCCAGGGCCTTCAGGTTCACCTGGAGGTAGCGCGGGGTCTCACCGTCGGCGGCGAAGCCACCCTCGCGGGAGACCTGGAAGAGGGTCTTCTCGCGGGAGCGCTCGCGGACCATCACGACGTCGTCGGGACGGACGCGGAAGGACGGCTTGTCGACCTTGCCGCCGTTGACCTCGATGTGGCCGTGGACGACCATCTGACGGGCCTGGTAGATGGTGCGGGCGATGCCCGAACGCAGGACCAGGGCGTCGAGACGACGCTCCAGCTCGATGACCAGCGCCTCGCCCGTCTTGCCCTCGGCCTTGCGGGCGCGGTCGTAGGCGCGGACCATCTGGCGCTCGCTGATGTCGTACTGGGCACGCAGCCGCTGCTTCTCCAGCAGACGGACCTTGTAGTCCGAGTTCTGCTTGCGGCCACGGCCGTGCTCACCCGGGGGGTACGGGCGGGCCTCGAAGTACTTGACGGCCTTCGGCGTCAGCGCAATGCCGAGCGCACGAGACTTCTTGACCTTGGGACGCGACTGGTTAGGCACGTTCTCCAGACCTCCGATATAGGTTAGGTTAGGCTCACCTTACTCAAGGAGATCGCATGTCTCGCCCGGGGAACACCAAACGCATCACGGACAGCACAAAGAACGTCGACGCTGCTCAAGGGAGCGTCGATGCGACGGAGGTCCGATCAGCTCATGGTCAGCCGCGTCCCAGCGGGCTTGAAATCACTCGGATGCCGTCAGCAGCCGAGCGCACACGAACTCTCGTACAGAGTACATGCTCAGCGGTACTGCTCATCGCCGGTGTCGAGGCACCCCGCCCGGAGCTGATGAGCCCGCACGCCCGGGTCGTGGGACCCGACGGTGAGGTGTTCCTCCTCTTCCCTGCGGACTCCCTCGCCGTGCGCGCCGCCACCCACGCACAGGACGACGAGCTCAGCGCGGTGCTGGAGATCACCGACGTCGCCCCGGTCTCGGTGCCCCACCGCATCCGCGGCCGTGCCTGGGTCTCCGGATGGCTCACATCGGTGCCCGGGCTCGCGGAGCCCGGCTTCATGATGCTCCGCCTCGAAGTCGGGGAGCTCAGCGTGGACGACCTGTGGGGGGCCGGTGCCGTTGAACCCGAGGACTTCACCCAGGCGCGCGTCGACCCGCTCGTCGCGCACGAGACCGAACTGCTCCAGCACCTCCACTCCGCCCACGGCGAGCAGATGCAGGAACTGTGCGCGCTGCTCGGCGACCGCTCGGACGGCATGGGCACGGAGAATGGACGCATCCGGCGTGCGGTCCCGCTCGCGCTCGACCGGTTCGGCCTACGGGTGCGCTTCGTCGCCGAACAGTGCTTCGACGCCCGCTTCGACTTTCCGGAGCCGGTCAACGACATCACGGAACTGCGACGGGCGATGCACACGCTGTTCGAAGCGGCGACCCACTGACCGGGAGCCCTCGCGCACGCCGGGCCGTTGCTCCCCGCGCCTACTCGCCGCGCAGCCGCTCCCGCACCTTCTCCACCACATCGGCGTAGCGGGCCTCGGCGCCGTAGCGCGTCGGTTCGTAGTAGCGCTTGCCGTGCACGGCATCCGGCGCGTACTGCTGGGCCGCGATGGCGCCGGGAACGTCGTGCGGATAGACGTATCCCTTGGCATGTCCCAGTTTGGCCGCGCCCTGGTAGTGGCCGTCGCGCAGGTGCGAGGGCACCGGGCCCGCCGAACCCGCACGGACGTCGGCGAGCGCCGCGCCGATCGCCGTCGTGGCGGTGTTCGACTTGGGAGCCAGCGCCAGGGCGATCGTGGCGTGGCTGAGGGTGAGAGCCGCCTCGGGAAAGCCGATCATCGCCACCGCCTGGGCGGCTGCGACGGCCGTGGGCAGGGCCGTCGGATCCGCGAGTCCGATGTCCTCACTCGCCGAGATCATGAGTCTGCGGGCGATGAACCGGGGGTCTTCGCCCGCGTCGATCATGCGGGCGAGGTAGTGCAGCGCCGCGTCCACATCGGAGCCCCGGATCGACTTGATCAGGGCGCTCGCCACGTCGTAGTGCTGATCGCCGTCCCGGTCGTACGCGACGGCCGCGCGGTCGACCGTCTCCTCCACGGTCTGGAGCGAGATCTCCGACTCGCCCTTGTCGAGCGCGGCGCCGGCGGCTGCCTCCAGCGCCGTCAGCACGCGCCGGGCGTCACCGCCTGCGATGCGCAGCAGATGGGCTTCGGCGTCCGAGGGGAGTGAGAGGCTCCCCCGCAGACCGCGTTCGTCGGCCAGGGCTCGGGCCAGCAGGCCCTTGAGGTCCTCATCGGTGAGGGACTCCAGGGTCAGCAGCAGCGAACGGGACAACAGGGGAGAGATCACCGAGAAGTAGGGGTTCTCCGTGGTGGCGGCGATCAGCGTCACCCAGCGGTTCTCGACCGCCGGCAGCAGGGAGTCCTGCTGCGCCTTGGAGAAGCGGTGGATCTCGTCGAGGAAGAGGACCGTCTCCCGACCGAATCCGCCCGCCGCCCGACGCGCGCCCTCGATGACCGCACGTACTTCCTTGACGCCGGCGGTGATGGCCGAGAGCTCGACGAAGCGCTTGTCGGTCGCCTTGGAGACCACGTACGCCAGGGTCGTCTTGCCCGTGCCGGGAGGGCCCCAGAGGATCACCGACGACGGACCGGCCGGTCCGGGGCCGCCACCGGGGCCGGCTCCCACCAGTCGACGCAAGGGCGAGCCCGGCTTCAGCAGATGCTGCTGGCCGACGACTTCGTCGAGGGTGCGCGGACGCATCCGAACGGCCAGGGGGCTGCTGGAGGGATCCTTCTCCTGGCGTTCTTCGGCTGCGGCGGTAAACAAGTCGGGCTCCACACCTCGCAGCCTATGTCAGGGCAGTGACAACGCCCCTGGCCGGCGGGAGCGGGCAGGGGCGCCGGGGCGTCGAGCGGGGCTCAGCTGGTCCAGAAGTCCCACCAGCGGGTCAGGACGAGCATGCCGATGATGCCGATCCACAGCACGGGCGGCATCCAGTGGAACTCCAGCAGCGCGCTGCGCAGCCCCTCGGGCACCTTGACGATCCGGTGGCGCACGTTGTGGACGGTGACGTAACAGAACATCACGATGGTGGCGACCCAGGCCAGTGAGCACCACAGGCACAGGGAGTTGATGTTGTACAGGGACTGGTACATCAGCCAGGTGCAGAATCCGACGCCGAAGAGGCAGCCGGCGTTGAGTCCGAGCCAGTACCAGCGCCGGTAGCGGGCCCCCGCCAGCAGGGCGACACCGATGGCGATGACCATCGCGTACGTCACCAGACCGAGCATCGGGTTCGGGAAGCCGAACACGGATGCCTGGTCGCTCTTCATGATGTTGCCGCAGGAGACCACGGGGTTGAGGCTGCACCCCGGGGTGAACGAGGGGTCTTCCAACAGCTTGAACTTGTCGATCGTGATGACCCAGGAGGCCAGCAGTCCCGCCGCGCCCGTGATCACCAACAGCCAGGCGAGGGAACGACTGCCTCCGATCGTCCCTCTGGCGCCGTCCTCACGCTCGCCCGAGGACACATCGTCTACCGCCGCTGTCGTCATATCGCCGCTTCCCTTGCTCAGTCGCCTGCACGGGCACGGACATTGTGCCGCACCCCCCTGTGAGACCCCTGTTCGATGGAGATAAGGAGGTTCGAGCGTTGTGTTCGATAAGGGAGGGCGGCGACGTGGGGCGGGGGCGACAACGACCGAGCTTTCGAGCGATGGCTGGAAATGCACCCTTCGCAGGCCGAAAAACCTGTCCCTCCGTGGATGGCCCCGGAGGGTGGACGGTTGACGTTCGTACGAACCGGTACACGCAGGAGCCGGCCCTCCCGCGGGAAGACCGGCTCCGATCCGCTCACTCAGGCCAGACGCGTGCGCAGCACGTCCGTGATCTCCGCCAGCGGCACGGGCGTCTGCTCGCCGGACTCCATGTCCTTCAGCTGGACGTGTCCCTCGGCCAGATCGCGCTCACCCGCCACGAGCGTGTAACGGGCGCCGCTGCGGTTGGCCACCTTCATGGCTCCCTTGAGGCCCCGACCGCCGTACGCGAAATCGGCGGCCACGCCCGCCCGTCGCAGTTGCGTGACCACACCGAACAACGCCTTGCGGGCCTCCTCACCGAGCGGTACCGCAAAGACGCTGGTGACCGCAGGAACGGCCAGCTCGATGCCCTCCGCCTCCAGGGCGAGCACCGTGCGGTCCACGCCGAGCGCCCAGCCGACCGAGGGCAGTTCCGGCCCGCCGATCATCTCGGACAGCCCGTCGTAACGGCCGCCGCCACCCACCGCGGACTGGGAGCCGAGACCGTCGTGGACGAACTCGAAGGTGGTTCGCGTGTAGTAGTCCAGCCCGCGCACCAGCTTCTCGTCGTCCTCGAAGGCAACGCCCTCTTCGGTGAGCAGCTCACGCACCTGGGCGTGGTAGGCGCGGCAGGCGTCACAGAGGTAGTCGGCGAGCCGCGGTGCATCGGTCAGCTGCTTCTGGACCTCGGAGCGCTTGTCGTCGAGGACCCGCAGGGGGTTGATGTCGATCCGGCGCCGGGTCTCCTCGTCGAGGTCCAGCCCGCGCAGGAACTCCTGGAGCGCCTCGCGGTAGACGGGACGGCACTCCTTGTCGCCCAGCGAGTTCAGCAGGAGCCGGTAGTTGCGCAGTCCGAGCGAGCGGTACGCCTGGTCCGCCAGGATGATCAGCTCGGCGTCGAGCGCCGGGTCCTCCACGCCGATCGCTTCCGCGCCCACCTGCGAGAAGTGGCGGTAGCGACCCTTCTGCGGTCGCTCGTAGCGGTAGTACGAGCCGGAATACCAGAGCTTGACGGGCAGGATGCCCTGCTTGTGGAGGTTCGCCTCCAGCGCGGCACGCAGGACGGACGCGGTGCCCTCGGGGCGCAGCGCGAGCCGGTCGCCGCCCTTGGTCTCGAAGGCGTACATCTCCTTGCTCACGATGTCGGTGGACTCACCGACTCCGCGAGCGAACAGTTCGACGTTCTCGAACCCGGGGGTCTCGACATAGCCGTAGCCGGAGCTGCGCAGCGGGGCGGCGATGGCCTCGCGCACCGCCAGATAGGTCGCCGAGGCGGGCGGCAGCAGGTCATAGGTGCCCTTGGGGGCCTGAAAGGTGCTCACGAAGATCTCTCGTCACATTCCTCGTCGGGGAGCGTCCGTGCTCCCGAGACCGGCGGCCACTTCCCTGAGGTAGGGGTTGGTGGCGCGCTCACGGCCGATGGTCGTCTGGGGACCGTGTCCCGACAGCACCACGGTGGAGTCGTCCAGCGGCAGGCACACGCGGGCCAGCGACTGGAGCATCTCACCGTGGTCGCCCCCGGGGAGGTCGGTGCGTCCGATGGAGCCGGCGAAGAGCAGATCGCCCGAGAAGAACACCGGGGGCACGTCCCCGGTCTCGGGCATCTGGAAGGTCACCGACCCCTTGGTATGACCGGGCGCGTGCGACACGGTCAGCTCCATGCCGGCGAGCGCCAGTCGGGCGCCGTCGACCAGCTCGTGGACGTCGGACGGCTCGCCTACGGTGAGCTCCCCCATGAGCTGGGTGCCCAGCGAGCGGCCGAGGGCCTTCTCGGGGTCGCTCATCATGTACCGGTCGGCGGGATGGATCCAGGCGGGCACGTCATGGGCACCGCAGACGGGGACGACCGAGGCCACATGGTCGATGTGGCCGTGGGTGAGGACCACGGCGACCGGCTTGAGGCGGTGCTTCCTGACCGCTTCGGCGACGCCCTCGGCGGCCTGGTGGCCCGGGTCGATGATGACGCACTCCTCGCCCGCGGCCGGGGCGACCAGATAGCAGTTGGTCCCCCAGGCTCCGGCGGGGAACCCGGCAATAAGCACGATCGTCCTCAAGGTGGTGGTGGAGGCGCGGCGCCACACGGGGTGGCGGAGATGTCATGGCAAAGAGGGAACGCTCCGCATCCGGAAGTACGGATCGCGGCAGTTCAGAGCCTACCGGCGGTGCTGCGTCCACAGCCAACCCGTATACGGTACGGGCACACTCAACCGGTCGGCGGCACCTGCGGTGCACAGGAATGAGGGAGAAGACCCGGTGGTCAGCAGCGATCAGCGACGGCGCCAGCTCGCCAGGGAGAAGTTCGAGCGCCAGCAGCAGCGCAGGGCGCAGGTACGCAGGAGGCGGCAGCGCAACACGGTCATCGCCGCGGCGGCTGCGGTGGTGATCGCGGCGGGCGGAGCGGTCTACCTCTCGATCGGGCTCTCCGACGGGGACACCAAGACGGACGCCCAGACTCCGGGCGACACCGCGAGCAACCCCGCCGACCCGGCACCGTCCGAGGTCAAGAGCCCCGAGCCGACCCTGTCCGTGGACAAGAAGGCCACGTACTCGATGCGGCTCACCACCGATCGGGGCACCGTCAAGATCGCGATGGAGGCGGCGAAGACCCCGCGCACCGTCAACTCCTTCAAGGCGCTCGCGGGCAAGGGCTACTTCAACGCGACCAAGTGTCACCGACTGACCACCGAGGGCATCTTCGTCCTCCAGTGCGGCGACCCGAAGGGTGACGGGACCGGTGGCCCCGGTTACAACATCCCCGACGAGAACCTGGCGGCCCTCGGCAAGCCCGAGGCTGACGGCAAGGTTCCGTACCCGGCCGGCACCGTGGCCATGGCCAACACCAACCAACCCAACACCGGCGGGAGCCAGTTCTTCCTCGTCTACAAGGACAGTCGACTGCCCCCCACCTACACCCAGTTCGGCACGATGGACGCCGCCAGCCTCAAGGTGGTCCAGGACATCGCGAAGGCCGGTGTCACCGGTGGTGGCAGCGACGGGGCCCCGACCACGTCCGTCACCATCCAGCGCGCGGACGTCACCAAGGAGTGATCCGCAGGGCCGCGCGGCCCCGGGCGGGTCCGGGAATTCGGACGCGCTGAGTGCGGACAGCCGGGCGGATGGTCGCCTAGATTGGCGTTGTGCAGGGTGGGCGCTGCCCGCCCCGAGGAAACTGTGGACGATGCCCGGGGGCAGCCCCCTTGGCGGGCATCAGGTGGAGGAGGCGCTGTGAGCAGCGACCCGTGGGGCCGTGTCGACGAGACGGGCACCGTGTACGTGCGTACAGCCGACGGCGAGAAGGTCGTCGGATCGTGGCAGGCCGGCACTCCCGAGGAGGCCCTGGCCTATTTCGAGCGCAAGTACGAGGGCCTGGCGGTCGAGATCGGTCTCCTCGAACGGCGGGTGAAGACCACCGACCTGTCGGCCAAGGACGCTCAGACCGCCATCGACCATCTGCGCCAGCAGGTGGACGAGCACCACGCCGTGGGCGACCTCGACGCCCTGGCCAAGCGGCTCGACGCGATCACCGAAGCGGTCGACAAGCGCCGTGAGGAGCGCAAGGTCCAGCGGGCGAAGCAGCACGACGAAGCACGCGTGGCCAAGGAGGCGCTGGTCAGCGAGGCCGAGGAGTTGGCCCAGAGCGACCAGTGGCGATCGGCCGGTGAGCGGCTGCGGGCGCTCGTGGACACCTGGAAGGGCCTTCCCCGGCTCGACCGCAAGTCGGACGACGAGCTGTGGCACCGCTTCTCCCACGCGCGCTCCGCCTTCTCCAAGCGCCGCAAGGCCCACTTCGCCTCGTTGGACGCCCAGCGCGAGGACGCCCGCAAGGTCAAGGAGAGGCTGGTCACCGAGGCCGAGTCGCTCTCCGGCTCCACGGACTGGGGCAACACGGCCGCCCGTTATCGGGAACTGATGGCGGAGTGGAAGGCCGCAGGACGGGCCCAGCGCGATGCCGAGGACGAACTGTGGAACCGTTTCCGCGGTGCCCAGGACGTCTTCTTCGCCGCGCGCAGCGGGGTGTTCGCCGAGCGGGACGCCGAGCAGGCGGAGAACCTGAAGCTCAAGGAAGAACTCGCCACCGAGGCGGAGAAGCTGGTTCCGGTGACGGACCTCAAGGCTGCGCGGGCCGCCTTCCGTTCGATCAACGAACGCTGGGAGGCGATCGGGCACGTGCCGCGCGACGCCCGGCCGCGGGTCGAGGGCCGGATGCACACGGTCGAGCGTGCGCTCCAGGAGTCCGAGGAGAACGAGTGGCGTCGTACGAACCCGGAGGCCCGGGCGCGTGCCGCGGGTCTGACGGGCCAGCTCCAAGCAGCCGTGGACAAGTTGCGCGGACAGATCGACACCGCCCGTGCGGCCGGCAACAACGCCAAGGCGGACAAGCTCGCCAAGGAGCTCGAAGGCCGCCAGGCGCTGCTCGACCAGGCGCTGAAGGGCCTGGAGGAGTTCGGGGGCCGATAGGCCGCCCCGCATGACGAACGCGAAGGGGGCTTCCGTACCCGGTGGTATGGAAGCCCCCTTCGCGTTCGCGTTGTCGGGGCCCTGCGGCGGACGTCTACGGTCGGCGTGCCGAGGTGACCCGGTAGACGTCGTACACGCCCTCCACTCCCCTGACCGCCTTGAGCACATGGCCGAGGTGCTTGGGGTCGCCCATTTCAAAGGTGAAGCGCGAGGTGGCGACCCGGTCACGGGAGGTCTGCACGGCCGCCGACAGGATGTTCACGTGCTGGTCGGACAGGACCCGGGTGACGTCCGAGAGCAGCCGGGACCGATCCAGCGCCTCCACCTGGATGGCGACCAGGAACACCGACGACTGGGTGGGTGCCCACTCGACGTCCAGGATCCGCTCGGGCTGCTGGGACAGCGAGTCGACGTTCACGCAGTCGGCGCGGTGCACCGATACGCCACTGCCACGGGTGACGAAGCCGATGATCGGATCGCCGGGTACCGGCGTGCAGCACCGGGCGAGCTTGACCCAGACGTCCTCGACACCCTTGACGACCACACCGGGGTCATTGCTGGAGCGGCGCTTCTTGCGGCTGCGCGAGGGCGGCACCGATTCGGCGATGTCCTCGTTGGCCGCCTCCTCGCCGCCGAGCGCCTGGACCAACTTCTGCACGACGCCCTGGGCTGCGACATGGCCTTCGCCGATCGCCGCGTACAACGACGAGATGTCCGGGTAGCGCATCTCGTGCGCCAGGGTGACCAGGGAGTCGCCGGTGAGGATGCGCTGGATGGGCAGGTTCTGCTTGCGCATGGCACGCACGATGGCGTCCTTGCCCTGCTCGATCGCTTCCTCGCGGCGCTCCTTGGAGAACCAGGCCCGGATCTTGTTGCGGGCCCGGGGTGACTTGACGAATCCCAGCCAGTCGCGGGAGGGGCCCGCGCCCTCGGCCTTGGAGGTGAACACCTCGACGAGATCGCCGTTGTCGAGGGTGGACTCCAGGGGCACCAGCCGGCCGTTGACCCGTGCGCCTATGGTGCGGTCGCCCACCTCGGTGTGCACGGCGTACGCGAAGTCGACCGGGGTGGCGCCCGCCGGGAGCGCTATGACGTCGCCCTTCGGCGTGAAGACGAAGACCTCGTTGCGCGAGAGGTCGAAGCGCAGGGACTCAAGGAACTCCGAGGGGTCCTCGGTCTCCTTCTGCCAGTCGAGCAACTGGCGCAGCCACGCCATGTCGTTGACGTGGTCGTCCTTGCCGGACTTCTTGGGGACGTCGGTGCGCACCTTGGACGCGCCGGCGACGGCCTCCTGCTTGTACTTCCAGTGGGCGGCGATGCCGTACTCGGCGCGGCGGTGCATGTCGAAGGTGCGGATCTGGAGCTCGACCGGCTTGCCGTTGGGACCGATCACCGTGGTGTGCAGCGACTGGTACATGTTGAACTTCGGCATCGCGATGTAGTCCTTGAACCGGCCGGGGACCGGGTTCCATCGCGCGTGGACCGTACCGAGCGCCGCGTAGCAGTCGCGTACGGACTCCACCAGGACGCGGATGCCCACCAGGTCGTAGATCTCCGCGAAGTCCCGACCGCGGACGATCATCTTCTGGTAGACGCTGTAGTAGTGCTTGGGGCGTCCGGTGACGGTGGCCTTGATGCGGGCGGCCCGCAGGTCGGACTGCACCTCGTCGGTCACTATGGCGAGGTACTCGTCGCGCTTGGGTGCCCGCTCGGCGACCAGCCGCACGATCTCGTCGTACATCTTCGGGTAGAGGATCGCGAAGGCGAGGTCCTCCAGCTCCCACTTGATGGTGTTCATGCCCAGTCGATGGGCGAGCGGGGCGTAGATCTCCAGGGTCTCGCGGGCCTTCTTCTCCTGCTTCTCCCGCTTGAGGTAACGCATGGTGCGCATGTTGTGGAGCCGGTCGGCGAGCTTGATGACCAGGACCCGGGGGTCCTTGGCCATCGCCACGACCATCTTGCGCACGGTCTCGGCCTGCGCGGCCTCGCCGAACTTGACCTTGTCCAGCTTGGTGACGCCGTCGACCAGCAGGGCGACCTGGTCGCCGAAGTCACGACGGAGCGTGTCGAGGCCGTACTCGGTGTCCTCGACGGTGTCGTGCAGCAGTCCGGCCATCAGCGTCGCAGGATCCATGCCCAGCTCGGCGAGGATGGTGGTGACGGCGAGTGGATGGGTGATGTACGGATCGCCGCTCTTGCGCTTCTGCCCCCGGTGCCAGCGCTCTGCGACCTGGTACGACTTCTCGATCTGGCGGAGCGTGGCCGTCTCGATCTTGGGGTCGTTGCTGCGCACGATCCTCAGCAGCGGCTCCAGGACGGGGTTGTACGGCGAGGAGCGCTGTACGCCGAGGCGCGCGAGGCGGGCCCGTACCCGGTTGGAGGAGCCCGCGGCGGAGCGCTGGGTGCTGCCGGGGGCCGGCCGGGACGCAGGGGAGGGCGCGGGGCGGGACTTGGCGGCCGGCGAGGGCGTGGTGGGCTTCAGCGCCGAGGACGCCGTGGAGCCGGTCGCACCGCCCGTGCGGTCGGGAGCTGTCGACCCGGGCTTTTCAGCCGCATTCTTCTCGGGCATGACAGGGGCTGCCGCGGCCTTGTCGGCCTTCTGGGCGGGCTGCGCGGCGGTGGCGGGACGGGCCTCGTCTGGCAAGAGCGCTCCTCGTGCGGTTCCGGGTCCCCCAGTCAGGTCCGGAGAGGCCATGGTATCGACCTCGGCGTACTACTGCCCCAGAGGCTGAAACAGGCCCCTGGGGTCCCGGAATTCCCGGGGCCCCCAGGGGCCTGTTGACAACGGGTCGGACCCACTGGTCACAGAGTGAGCAGTGACTCCAGCGGAGCCCCGCGAAGGGCGCTCTCCAGCCGGCTCCGGCCGGCGAGGAAACCGAGCTCCATGAGCACCGCTATTCCGGCGACCTCGGCACCGCCGCGACGGATCAACTGCATCGCCGCCTCGGCGGTGCCACCCGTCGCGAGGACGTCGTCGATGACCATCACGCGATCACCGTCGTTGAGGTCCTCGGCGTGGATCTCGATCTCCGCCGTGCCGTACTCCAGGTCGTACGTCTGCGCCAACGTGGCCCCGGGCAGCTTGCCCGCCTTGCGGACCGGGATGAAACCCAGCCCGGCGCGGACCGCGACCGGCGCACCCAGGATGAAGCCGCGCGCTTCGAGACCGACGACCTTGGTCGCCCCGCTGCGCACGCAGATCTCGGTGAGCGCATCGGTGAGGACCGTGAACGCCTTGGGGTCGGCGAGCAGCGGGGTGATGTCCTTGAAGACGACTCCCGGCTGGGGGTAGTCCTGAACGTCACGAATGCGGCTGAGCAGGAGCTCCTGGGAAGCGGTGGTCATCGCCGCCTGCCCGATGAGCGACCCCGGCCGCGCCCGCGCTGTCCGACGACGGGACTACTGGGGCTGCTGGGGCCACCCGCCACCACCGGCGCGGCGTCGACCGGGCCGTCGTGATGGTGGGGGGTTTGGGGGTCGTCCCCGTGGGAGGGGTCGTCGTCCTCGTCGATCGACTCGCCCTTGGAGAGGGCGGCAGCGCGCTTGGCCAGGACCCGCTTGCGCAGCGCCTTCATCTGCGGGTCGCGTTCCTTGAGGTCGGCGACGAGCGGAGTGGCGATGAAGATCGAGGAGTACGCACCGGCCGCGAGGCCCACGAACAGCGACAGCGAGATGTCGTTGAGCATTCCCGCGCCGAGGAACCCGCCACCGATGAACAGCAGACCGGCGACCGGCAGGAGGGCGACGACCGTGGTGTTGATGGACCGCACCAGCGTGCCGTTCAGGCTGCGGTTGGCGACCTCGCTGTACGTGAAGCGGGACTGTTTGGTGATGCCGACCGCGCCCTCCTTGAGACCGTCGAAGACGACGACGGTGTCGTAGAGGGAGTAGCCGAGGATGGTCAAGAGACCGATCACCGTACCCGGCGTGACCTCGAAGCCGACCAGGGCGTAGACGCCGACCGTGATCGTGAGGTCGTGGATCAGCGCGATCAGGGCGGCGATCGCCATTCGCCACTCGAAGGCGATGGCGAGATAGATCACCACCAAGATCATGAAGACCCCGAGACCGGTCCACGCCTTGTTGGCGATCTGCTCGCCCCAACTGGGACCGACCAGCTCGGCGTCGATCTGGTCCACGGGGATGTTCAGTTCCGTGGAGAGCTGCTTCTGGACCTTCGTCGCCTGGGCGGTGTCCAGCTCGCTGACCTGGATGCGCAGGCTGCCGTTGCCCAGCTCCTGGACGATGGCGTGGTGGCCCGAGGCCTCCTGCGCGGTCTCCTGCGCCACGGAAACCGAGGCGTTCGACTTCGCGGGGGTGCTGAAGACGGCGCCGCCCTTGAACTCGATGCCCATGTTCAGACCCCGCACCGCCAGGCCGACGATGGCCGTGATGGTGATCAGGATCGAGACGGCGTACCAGAACTTCCGCTTGGCGACGAAGTCATAGCCGATCTCGCCGCGGTAGAGCCTGACGCCAATGGAGCCGAGACGCGACATCTCACGCCTCCTTCGGTTCGGTGGGGGCGGAGGTGCGGCGCGAGCGACGCAGCGGGGGTTTGGCGCCGAGGCGCTTGGGGTCGAGACCGGACCAGGGATGACCGCCGCCGAAGAACGTGGTGCGTGCCATGAGCGTCATCAGAGGCTTGGTGAAGAAGAAGACCACGACCACGTCGAGCAGGGTGGTCAGACCCAGCGTGAAGGCGAAGCCCTGGACCTTGCCGACGGTGACCACGAAGAGCACCGCGGCGGCGAGGAACGACACGAAGTCGGAGACGAGGATCGTGCGCCGGGCCCGCGGCCAGGCACGCTCGACGGCCGGGCGGAGCGTACGGCCTTCGCGGATCTCGTCCCGGACGCGTTCGAAGTAGACGATGAACGAGTCCGCTGTGATGCCGATGGCGACGATGGCTCCACAGACCGCGGGCAGGTTGAGTGCGAAGCCGATGGCCGGGCCGAGCAGTGCCATCAGCGAGTAGGTCAGACCCGCCGAGACGAAGAGGCTCAGGATGGCGATGGCCGCCAGACCCCGGTAGTAGGCCACCAGATAGATGATGACGAGTACGAGGCCGATGGCGCCGGCGATGAGACCGGCCTTCAGCTGCTCGCCGCCGAGGGCGGCGCTCACGGTCGTGACGCTCTGCTCTTCGAAGGTCAGCGGCAGCGCACCATAGGACAGGATGTTCCCGAGGTCCTGGGCTTCCTGCTGCTTGAAGCTGCCGGAGATCTCGGCGTTGGAGCTCAGCACCGTGTTGACCTGCGGAGCGGAGACGACCTCACCGTCGAGGACGATCGCGAACTGGTTCTGGGGGGACTGCTGCGCCGACAGCTTGGCGGTGATCTTCTGGAACTTCTTGGCGCCGCCCTTGGTGAAGTCCATCGTGACGATCCAGATACCACGCTGCTGGTCCATCTGGCCCTTGGCGTCGTCGACGTCCTTGCCGTCGAGCTCCGCCGGGCCGAGGAGGTACTTCTCCCAGGTCTTGCCGCCGTCGTTGGAGCCACAGGCGACCATGGGGTTCTCGGGCTTGGCGTTGTTGCCGGCGTTCGCGCGGGACTTCTCGTCCAGGCAGTTCAGCGCGGCGAACTCCTTGTCCAGCGCGCCGGTCTCCGGGGTGCCGCCGGGGGTCGTGGCAGGAGCCGGGGGCTGCGAGGGGTCCGCGGCCTTGTCGGCCGATGACGACGCGGCCGGAGACGGCGATGTCGTGGCGGGGGCCTTCAGGCCCTCGGTGACGGCCCGCCCCTGGGCGGTGGCGCTGGGTGCCGCGGAGGCGGCGGGGGGAGCCGGGTCCTTCTTCCCGTCCGTGGCCTTGTCCTTGCTGGACGCCGACGGCGTGGGGGCGGGCTGCTGCGGTGTGACCCCGCCCGCGGCGACGGTCAGCACCGGGCGGAAGTAGAGCTGCGCGGTGGTACCGACCTGCTTGCGGGCCTGCTCGGAGTCCGTCCCCTTGGGGATGTTGACGATGATGTTCTCGCGGCCCTGGGTCTGGACCTCGGCCTCCGAGACACCGAGACCGTTGACGCGGCGCTCGATGATGCCGACCGCCGTGTTCATATTGGTCTCGTTGACCGCACTCTCCTTGCCGGGCTCCGCCTCGGCCTTGAGCGTAATCGTCGTACCGCCCGCGAGGTCGATGCCCAGTCGGGGCGTGGTGTGCCCGGACACGAACATCCCGCCGGTCAGCGCGACCATGGCGATCAGGATCAGTACCAGGGTGCGCACTGGCTTACCCTGGGCCCCCGCGGGCCTTCGGCCCCTGTTCGGTGCTGCCACCTTCTCGTTTCTCCCTGTCCAACCGTCCGGCGCGGGGTATGCGCTCGGGCGGCCACGAAGTGTTGTGGGGACCTGCCCCCGAAGAAGTCAACACGACCAGAGGACCGCTTGGCATCGGCCGTGCCCGCGGTCCCCGAACATGGCTACTTGTCGCCGTCGGCCTTGTTGTCCTTGGTCACCTCGGTGTCAGCGTCGGCGGCTGCGGGCTCGTCCGACTTGGGCTTCTTGCCCAGCTCGATCTTGGTGACATCGGTGTCAGCCGCGTCCGTCGTGTCAGAGCCGGTGCCCTCGGTGAGCGAGGAGGCGTCATCGGGCACGATCGGGGTCTGCTCGGCGGGGTCATCGCCGTGGACGATGCGGTTGTACTCCTCGTCGTCGAGGACGGCACCGATGGCGTTCTTCGCATAGACGGCGTGGACGCCGGGGGCGACCTCAAGGAGCACGGTGTCGTCGTGAAGCTCCTTGACGGTGGCGTACATGCCTCCGATCGTGCGCACTCCGGTGCCTGGCTGCATCGAGTCGCGCATCTGCGCGGCCTGCTGCTGCTTCTTCTTGGCGGAGCGGGTCATCAGGAACATGGCCCCGATGAGCACGATGAAGGGGAGGAAGGTCAGGAGATTCACGGGAAGAAACTTCCTTCAAACGACCGCGTCAATGAGGCGGCCTATCTACGGGGGTGGGTACGCCGACCTGGAAGGGGCGGCATCGGCGGAGTCTAAGCGAGTCCGCATCATTGGAACAACGCCCAGCATCGCACTGTGGTTCCTCCCGCGAAGAGTCTCCGCGCCGTCACGCCCCGAACAACCCTTGTTGTCCGCTTGCGCCCGGGAGCTGCTGGGGCGGCACCAGTCCGAGATGCGCCCAGGCCGCCGGAGTGGCGACCCGACCACGGGGCGTACGCGCCAGTAGCCCCTCCCTGACGAGGAAGGGTTCAGCGACCTCCTCGACGGTCTCCCGCTCCTCCCCCACCGCCACCGCCAGGGTGGACAGACCCACGGGGCCGCCGCCGAAGAGCTTGAGCAGGGCCGTGAGCACCGCCCGGTCGAGACGGTCGAGACCGCGTTCGTCGACCTCGTACACCCGAAGGGCGGCGGCGGCGATCTCCCGGGTGACGGCGCCGTCCCTCTTGACCTGGGCGTAGTCGCGCACCCGGCGCAGCAGCCGGTTGGCGATGCGCGGCGTGCCGCGGGAGCGTCCGGCGATCTCGGCCGCGCCCTCCTCGTCGATCTCCACATCGAGGAGGCGGGCCGAGCGGTGGAGCACCCGCTCCAGTTCTGCGGGGGCGTAGAACTCCATGTGGGCGGTGAAGCCGAAACGGTCCCGCAGCGGGGGCGGCAGCAGGCCCGCCCGGGTCGTGGCCCCCACCAGGGTGAAGGGCGGCAGGTCCAGCGGGATGGCGGTGGCTCCGGGGCCCTTGCCCACGATGACGTCGACCCGGAAGTCCTCCATCGCCATGTACAGCATTTCTTCGGCGGGGCGCGACATCCGGTGGATCTCGTCGAGGAAGAGAACCTCGCCCTCCTGGAGCGAGGAGAGGATCGCGGCGAGGTCTCCGGCGTGTTGGATGGCCGGGCCCGAGGTGATGCGGATCGGGGCCTTCATCTCGGCCGCGATGATCATGGAGAGGGTGGTCTTGCCCAGGCCGGGGGCGCCCGAGAGCAGGACGTGGTCAGCGGTGGCGCCCCGGGCCAGCGCCGCCTTCAGCACCAGGTCGAGTTGTTCACGCACCCGCTCCTGGCCGACGAACTCTCCCAGCGACTTGGGCCGCAGCGCGGCCTCCACCGCCTGGTCCTCGCCGTCCGCCGATGCTCCGACGAGCCGTCCGTCGGCAGGGATGGCCACGTCGTCGGCCGGGGCAGGGGTGCTGTCGTCCCAGTTCACTGCGGAAGTGCCTCATCGGGTTGGCGCGGCCGGGCCGCGGACGGACGGTCCTGATCGGTCGGGGGCGGGGCGGGGTGCCGCCTGCCCAAGGGATGGAACGGGTGGATCGACGTGCTCGATGAACGGGGGCGGGGCGGCGGCTTCCGTTCATCGGTGTCCCAGCGGGAGGCGCGGGGTACGGCTCGACCGCCCGCGTCACCCCACCCGTACGAGGGACACCCGTGTGGACGATGCGGCCGTGCCGAGCGCCTGCACTCCGCCGTCACCGTCATGGGGCAGCGGGTTCCGCGGTGGCGCAGGGGCATCGGCGCACGCCGAGCGACGAGTGTCTTCGTCGGCCCCGGGTGCGCCGGGGCCGAACCGCCCTCTTGCAGCTCATCGGGCGCGGTTCAGGGTCTGGAGCGCGGCCCGTAGGAGCACCCCGATCTGGGGATCGCCACTCGATGCCTCGGCCTGGGGGGTGACGGCTGCCACCGCCTCATCTGCCTCGCGCGTGGCGTATCCCAGCCCGATCAGGGCCGCGTGCAGTTGATCGCGCCATGACGGGGTGATCGCGGTCCCGACGCCCTGACGCGCGCCGTGCCCTCCGACGGGCTCGCCGAGCCGGTCCTTCAGCTCCAGGAGCAGCTTCTGCGCGCCCCTCTTGCCGATGCCGGGCACGGCGGTCAGCGTCTTCTCGTCACCCGAAGCCACCGCGATCCGCAGCACGTCGGGGGTGTGCACCGCCAGCATCGCCTGGGCCAGGCGCGGCCCGACCCCACTGGCCGTCTGGAGGAGCTCGAAGACCTGCCGCTCGTCGTCGTCGGTGAATCCGTAGAGCGTGAGGGAGTCCTCGCGGACCACCAGGGACGTCGCGAGTTTGGCCGGCTCGCCGATGCGGAGCGTGGAGAGGGTACGGGGAGCGCACTGCACCGCCATCCCGATCCCCCCGACTTCGATCACCGCGGTCGTGGGGGCGAGTGCGGCGACCGGGCCGCTCACAAAGGCGATCATGCGGTACGGCCTTTCGCTGTGTGCTGGGCGACCGCCTGCTGGAGGCGGTTCTGGGCGGGGGCGCGCCAGATGTGGCAGATGGCGAGGGCGAGGGCATCGGCGGCGTCGGCCGGTGTGGGCGGGGCGGCGAGCCTCAGCAGCCGGGTCACCATCGCGCCGACCTGGGCCTTGTCCGCGCGACCACTGCCGGTCACGGCCGCCTTGACCTCGCTCGGCGTGTGGAGGACGACGGGCAGACCGCGGCGCGCGGCACAGAGCATGGCGACGGCGCTGGCCTGGGCGGTGCCCATGACCGTCCGTACGTTGTGCTGGCTGAACACCCGCTCCACGGCGACGCAGTCGGGGCGGTGGTCATCCAGCCACTGCTCGATGCCCTGCTCGATGGCGACGAGGCGAACGGCCAACTCGGCATCGCTGGGCGTGCGGACGACGCCGACGCCGATCATCGTCAGCGGACGGCCTGCCACTCCCTCGACGACTCCGACGCCGCACCGGGTCAGGCCGGGGTCCACCCCGAGCACACGCACGCCGCCCCTCCTTCGGTCACCTGTTTGTGCAGGCTATCCGCTGCCGCTGACAATCAGCCGCTGCGCACGACCTGTTGCCCGTACAGAGACATGCCGTTGCCCGTACGGAGACATGGAAAACGGGCCGACGGTGGGTGCCGTCGGCCCGTTCGGCCGTGCGCGATGGACCCCGTCGATCAGGCGTCGACCTTCTGCATGACCTCGTCCGAGACATCGAAGTTGGCGAAGACGTTCTGGACGTCGTCGCTGTCCTCCAGCGCGTCGATGAGCTTGAAGATCTTGCGCGCGCCCTCTTCGTCCAACTCGACCTGCATGGTCGGGACGAAGTTGGCCTCGGCCGAGTCATAGTCGATGCCCTCGGTCTGGAGCGCCGTGCGCACCGCGACGAGGTCGGTGGCCTCGCTGAGGACCTCGAAGGACTCGCCGAGGTCGTTGACCTCTTCCGCGCCCGCGTCCAGGACGGCTCCGAGGACGTCGTCCTCGGTCAGCTCACCCTTGGGGACGATCACCACGCCCTTGCGGTGGAACAGGTAGGAGACGGAACCGGGGTCGGCCATCGAACCGCCGTTGCGGGTCATGGCGACCCGGACGTCGGACGCCGCGCGGTTGCGGTTGTCGGTGAGGCACTCGATGAGGACGGCGACCCCGTTGGGACCGTAGCCCTCGTACATGATCGTCTCGTAGTCGGCGCCGCCCGCCTCCAGACCGGCGCCGCGCTTGACCGCGGAGTCGATGTTCTTGTTGGGCACCGACTGCTTCTTCGCCTTCTGGATGGCGTCGAAAAGGGTCGGGTTGCCCTCGATGTCAGCACCACCGGTGCGGGCGGCGACCTCGATGTTCTTGATCAGCTTCGCGAAGAGCTTGCCGCGCTTGGCATCGATCACGGCCTTCTTGTGCTTCGTCGTAGCCCATTTAGAGTGGCCGGACATCTGCCTGTCTCCTTCGCGTTACCCATTGCGCTTGCCTTCGGCAGAGATCCTACCGGGACGGGCTCACCCGGCCGCGCGCACCATGTCCGCGAAGAGGCCGTGCATCCGGTGGTCCCCGGTGAGCTCCGGATGGAAGGACGTGGCGAGGACGCGGCCCTGTCGGACCGCGACGATGTGACCGTCGTACTCGGCGAGCACTTCGACGTCCGCGCCGACCGACTCCACCCAGGGTGCGCGGATGAACACGCCCTCCACGGGACCGCCCTCGACCCCGGCGACCTCGACGGCCGCCTCGAAGGACTCGTTCTGCCGGCCGAAGGCGTTGCGGCGGACGATCATCTCGATGCCGCCGATCGTCTCCTGACCGGATCGGGGGTCGAGGATCTTGTCGGCGAGCAGGATCAGCCCGGCGCAGGTGCCGTAGACGGGCATCCCGGAACGCACCCGCTCGCGCAGCGGCTCCATCATCCCGAAGAGATGGGCCAGCTTGGAGATCGTCGTGGACTCGCCGCCGGGTATGACCAGCCCTGCGACCTGTGCCAACTCTTCGGGGCGTCTGACCGGCCTGGCCACGGCACCCGCCGCGACCAGGGCCACCAGATGCTCCCGTACATCGCCCTGGAGTGCGAGCACTCCGATGACCGGATGGGCGGGAGCGGTCATCACCAGCCCCGGTTGGCGTAGCGCTCGGCCTCGGGCAGCGTGTCGCAGTTGATGCCGACCATGGCCTCGCCCAGGTTCCGGGACGCATCCGCGATGATCTTGGGGTCGTCGAAGAACGTGGTCGCCTTGACGATCGCCGCGGCCCGCTTCGCCGGGTCGCCGGACTTGAAGATGCCCGAGCCGACGAAGACGCCCTCAGCGCCGAGCTGGCGCATCAGCGCGGCGTCGGCGGGGGTGGCCACACCACCGGCGGAGAAGAGGACCACCGGGAGCTTGCCGAGCTCGGAGACCTCCTTGACGAGCTCGTAGGGGGCGCGCAGCTCCTTGGCCGCGGCGTACAGCTCGTTGTTGTCGAAGCCGCGGAGCTTGGCGATCTCGTTCTTGATCTGGCGCAGGTGACGAACGGCCTCGACGACGTTGCCCGTGCCCGCCTCGCCCTTGGAGCGGATCATGGCGGCGCCCTCGGCGATCCGGCGCAGCGCCTCACCGAGGTTGGTGGCGCCACAGACGAACGGCGTGGTGAAGGCCCACTTGTCGGAGTGGTTGACCTCGTCGGCGGGGGTGAGGACCTCGGACTCGTCGATGTAGTCGACGCCGAGCGACTGGAGGACCTGGGCCTCGACGAAGTGCCCGATGCGGGACTTGGCCATGACGGGGATGGAGACGGCCTCGATGATCTCTTCGATCATGTTGGGGTCCGACATCCGCGCGACTCCGCCGTCCTTGCGGATGTCGGCGGGGACCCGCTCCAGGGCCATGACGGCCACGGCGCCCGCGTCCTCGGCGATCTTCGCCTGCTCGGCGTTGACCACGTCCATGATGACGCCGCCCTTGAGCTGCTCGGCCATGCCGCGCTTGACGCGTGCGGTGCCCGTCGCCGGGGAGTCGGCGGACTGCGGGGTGGTGGAGAGCGTGCTGGACACGGAAGGGACCTCACTCGAAGACGATGGTGATGACCGCCTCTGACGGCCGCTGCGAGCGGCGCCGCGGTGCGTCATTGATGGAACCGCCACGGATCAGTCCACTGCAAGGGCCAATGGATAGCCGGTGGATCGTTTTTGCAGGTATATGCGGGTAGGTGCAGGTAGGTACGGGCGATGGGGTCGGCCCGTCGATCCCGGTGGCCATCGGCCCGGCGCCCCGGGCCCGGACTCAGCTGCCGGGACGGTCCGCGAGCGCGGTCGGCGGCTCGTCGTCCATCTCGAAGGCCAACGGGAAGGGCGCGTGCCCGGCCAGACGGAACCAGCGCACCTTGCGGTGGCGGCGCAGCGCCCGTGCCGCGCGCACCGCGTCGTTGTGGAACCGCCGTGCCATCGGGACGCGCCGTACGGCCTGCGCCAACTCCGATGTGGCGTCCTCACCGCCGGGCACCTCGCGCACCGCCTCGACCTGCGCCGGCTCCTCGAAGACCGCACGCAGCGCGGCGCTCAACTCGCTCTCGGCGACCTCGCGCTGCTCCTCGTCGGCTTGCCTGGCCGTGCGCGCGGCCTCGTAGAGCACGATGGACGCGGCCGGGTCGAGCACGCCGGCCGTGGCCAACTCCTGCGTCACCGAGGCCCGGCGCAGCAACTGTGCGTCGAGGGCGGCGCGCGCCTTGTCGATCCGGGTGTGCAGTCGGTCGAGCCGCCCGGCGGTCCAGCTCAGGTAGAGGCCGATGGCGATCAGGGCGACGAAGATCCAGATGAGCGTTGCGGTCACGGGGCGTAAGGCTACCGGGGTGCCGCGTCAACGCCGTGGGAGCTCGGCACGAGCGGGCCGCCGACCACACAAGCGGCCCGCGGGGGTGATCAGTTCCTGGCGAGACCGAAGCGCGAGCGCAGTCCCGGGCGTTCGTCGGCGGCCACCGCGGCAGCGCCCTCCGTCACCGTCTCGTAGACGGCGAGGATGTCGGCGCCGACCGTGGACCAGTCGAAGCGGCGTACGTGCGCACTGCCCCGCGCGGACAGTTCCGTGCGCCGGTCGGGGTCGCCCAGGAGTCGCACGGCGGCAGTGGCCAGTGCGTCGGCGTCCTCGTTGGCGAAGAGTTGGCCCGCCGCCCCCTGGTCGAGGACCTGGGCGAAGGCGTCCAGATCGCTGGCGAGCACGGGTGCTCCCGCGGACATCGCCTCCACCAGGATGATGCCGAAGCTCTCCCCGCCCGTGTTGGGTGCGACGTAGACGTCGACGCTGCGCAGCAGTCGGGCCTTGTCCTTGTCGCTGACCATGCCGAGGAACTCGACGCGGGAGCGCATCTCCCGGGGCAGTTGGGCCACTGCCTCCTCCTCGTCCCCTCGTCCGGCGACCAACAGCCTGGTCTCGGGGCGCTCGGCGAGGATCGCGGGCAGGGCCTTCATCAGCACCGGCAGTCCCTTGCGCGGCTCGTCGATGCGGCCGATGAATCCGATGGTGCCGCCCTGCCACTCGGGCTTGGGTTCGGCGTTCTCGAAGAAACCGACGTCGACGCCGTTCGGAATGACGACCGCATCGCCGCCGAGGTGCTCGACCAGGGTGCGGCGGGCGTACTCGCTGACCGCGATCCGGGCACTGATCTTCTCCAGCGCGGGCTGGAGGATGGGATAGGCCGCGATCATGGCGCGTGAGCGCGGGTTGGAGGTGTGGAAGGTGGCGACGATCGGTCCCTGCGCGGCCCAGCAGGTCAGCAGGCCGAGCGAGGGCGAGGTCGGCTCATGGATGTGGATCACGTCGAAGGTGCCGTCGTGGAGCCATCGGCGTACGCGCGCGGCCGAGAGGAAGCCGAAGTTCAGCCGGGCCACGGACCCGTTGTACGGGACCGGTACGGCACGGCCCGCCGACACCACGAACGGCGGCAGCGGGGTGTCGTCGTCGGCGGGGGCCAGGACGGACACCTCGTGGCCCAGCCTGATCAGATGGTCGGCCAGGTCCCTGATGTGGAACTGGACCCCTCCGGGGACGTCCCAGGAGTAGGGGCAGACGATGCCGATCTTCATGAGGTGGCCCCTCGGGGGTCGCGGGGGTCGAGGTCGGAGAGCCACAGCCGCTGGAGCATGTGCCAGTCCTCCGGGTGCTCGGCGATCCCCGTGGCGTAGGCGTCGGCCAGGAGTTGTGTCATGGAGGACGTCTTTTCGGCGCGGGTACCTGTCTGGGGCACGTCGATGGGCGGATGGACCCTGCCGTACATCGTCGGCGACCGGCCGTACCAGAGGGTGACGGGCAGCAGCAGGGCTCCGGTCTGTTGGGCGAGCATGGCCGGCCCCGCGGGCATCCGCGCGGTCTCGCCGAAGTACTTCACCTCGACCCCGGAGGCCGACAGATCGCGGTCGGCGACCAGACAGACCAGTCCGCCGGCGCGCAGCCGACGGGCGAGGGTCCCGAACGCGGCGCCCCCGGAGTGGGGCAGCACCTCCATGCCGAGGCTTTCGCGGTAGGCCACGAACCGGTCGTAGAGCGACTCCGGCTTGAGCCGTTCGGCGACCGTGGTGAAGGGGTGGTTCAGGGTGCGCGTCACCCAGGCCCCGGCAAGGTCCCAGTTCGCCAGGTGGGGCAGCGCCAGGATCACCCCCCGACCGGCGGCCATCCCGTCGGTCAAATGATGGACGTCGTCGACCTGCACGCTCTCGCGGACCCGCTCCGCGCTCCAGGTCGGCAGCCGGAAGGACTCCATCCAGTAGCGCATATAGGACCGCATCCCGGCGCGGGACAGTTCGGCGAGACGGGCGGGACCCGCGTCGGGCACGACCCGCGCGAGGTTGGCCTCCAGCCTGCGCACTCCCTCGCCCCGGCGCTTCCAGACCGAGTCGGCGATCGTCCGGCCGAGGGCGTTCGCCGCCGGTTCGGGCAACCTCTTGACCGCGGACCAGCCCAGCCCGTACAGCCCGTCGGTGACGCGGTCACGGGCGGTCACGTTGCCTCGGCCTCGCTCCCCTGCGCCTGCTGGGTGGCCGCGTCGGCTTCGGCGGACTCGCGGCGCACGGTGACGACCCGCTGCCCGAGGGTGACCGCACTTCCGACGGCGACGATCCACAGGGCGATCGGCAGCAGCACGTCGATGCCGGGGACCCCGAACGCGTGCAGTCCGGCCAGACCCGCGGCGACCAGGGAGATCACCAGCCGCTCGGCCCGTTCGACGAGACCGTTGACCGCGACCGGAAGACCGATGGCCTCGCCGCGCGCCTTGGTGTACGAGACGACCTGACCGCTCGCGAGACAGAAGATGGACACCGCGCACAGGACGTTGTTGTCGCCCTGTCCCGCGTACCAGAGGGCGAACCCGCCGAAGATCGCACCGTCGGCGACCCGGTCGAGGGTCGAGTCGAGGAACGCGCCCCAGCGGCTGGAGATGCCCGCCTGGCGGGCCATGTTCCCGTCGATGAGGTCGGAGAAGACGAAGAGCGTGATGACGATCGTGCCCCAGAAGAACTCTCCCCTGGGGAAGAAGACCAGCGCACCCGCCATCACACCGGCCGTGCCGATCAGGGTGACCGCGTCGGGGCTCACCCCGCGACGGAGCAGAAATGCGGCGAACGGCGTGAGGACACGCGTGAAGAATGCACGCGCGTACTTGTTCAGCATGGCCTTCCCGGGGTTGGGGTGAGCCGTGTGACCCCTTGGCCACCGGCTGGCCCATCGTAGCCAGGACCGACGCGGTCCAGCGCCGGGACCCGACGCGGGTGCCGGCCGGGTGCCGGCCGGGTGCCGGTCGGATGCCGGTTGAAAGGCGCCTCCCGCTCCCGAGCGCACGACGTATGGACGCGCCGTGGGCGGAGTGGAAAGCTCGAAGGACGACTGCGGGCACCAGCACGGCTGCCCGTCGGCCACCGTCCCACGGCCCCTCGGCGGGCGGGTCCGGCGGCCCGCCCCGGCTTCCCCCGGCGTCCGCGGCCCTGTTTCCTCACCGTTCCTCACCGTGCAATCGACACGATCGATCGGGAGGCACCATCCATGGGCGACAAGGCACACACCCACCCCGGAGCCGCCGGCAGGGCGACGACGGCCGACCGGCCCTCTTCCGTACGGAACGTGGTGCTGGTCGGCCACAGCGGCTCGGGAAAGACCACCCTGACCGAGGCCCTGGCGCTCACCGCGGGCGCACTCAACCGGGCCGGGCGCGTCGAGGACGGGGCGACCGTATCCGACTACGACGAGATAGAGCACCGCCAGCAGCGTTCCGTGCAGCTCTCGCTCGTCCCCGTCGAGTGGGAGGGGTACAAGATCAACCTCCTGGACACCCCGGGGTACGCGGATTTCGTCGGAGAACTCCGGGCGGGGCTGCGCGCGGCGGACGCGGCCCTCTTCGTCGTCTCCGCGGCCCAGGCCCCCGAGGCGGTCGCCGGTGCGACCCGCGCGGTGTGGGAGGAGTGCGCCGCCGTCGGGATGCCGCGCGCCATCGTCGTCACCCATCTGGAGACCGCCCGGACCGGCTTCGACGAGTTGACCGCGGTCTGCGCCTCGATCTTCGGCGACGACGACCCCGATGCCGTCCTCCCCCTCTATCTGCCCCAGTACGGATCCCCCGGGCCCGACGGCCACGTTCCGGTGACGGGATTGGTGGGGCTCCTCACGCAAGGGATCTTCGACTACTCCTCGGGTGAACGTCGAGCACTCGCCCCCGACCCCGACCAGTCGGCCCTCATCGAACGGGCCCGCAACCGGCTGATCGAAGGCATCATCGCCGAGAGCGAGGACGAGTCCTTGATGGACCGCTACCTCAACGGCGAGAGCATCGACCTGGCCAGTCTCATCGGCGATCTGGAGACGGCCGTCGCCCGCGGGACCTTCCACCCGGTGCTCGCAGCCGCGCCGGCCGCACACGGCGCCAAGCAGGGGCTGGGCACCGTCGAGCTACTGGAACTGATCACCCGCGGATTCCCCACCCCGCTGGAGCCCGCACCGCCCGTGGTCACCAGCCCGCAGGGCGCCAAGCGCCCCCCGATCAGCTGCGACCCGGACGGCCCGCTGGTCGCCGAAGTCGTCAAGACGGCATCGGACCCCTATGTCGGGCGCATCTCCCTGGTGCGCGTGTTCTCCGGGACCCTGCGCGCCGACGAGACCGTCCATGTGTCGGGGCACGGCCTGGCCGACCGCGGGCACGAGGACCACGACGTGGTGGAGCGGGTCGGTGCGCTCACCGCTCCCTTCGGCCGCCATCAGCGTCCGATCGGTCAGGTCTTCGCCGGTGACCTCGCCTGTGTCGCCAAACTGGCGCGCGCCGAGACCGGCGACACCCTCTCGGCCAAGGACGACCCCCTGCTGATGGAAGCCTGGCCGATGCCGGACCCGCTGCTGCCGTTGGCCATCTCCGCGCACAGCAAGGCGGACGAGGACCGGCTCTCCAGCGGCCTCGCCCGACTGGTCGCCGAGGACCCCACCATGCGCCTCGAACAGAACCGGGCCACCCGTCAGGTGGTGCTGTGGTGCCTGGGCGAGGCCCATGCGGACGTCGCCCTGGAGCGGCTGCGCAAACGGTACGGGGTCCAAGTCGACGTCGTGCCCCACCGGGTGTCCCTCCGGGAGACCTTCGGCACCAGGTCGACGGGCCGGGGCCGCCATGTGAAGCAGTCCGGCGGCCACGGCCAGTACGCGATCTGCTCGATCGAGGTGGAACCGCTGGCGACGGGTTCGGGCATCGAGTTCGTCGACAGGGTGGTGGGCGGTGCGGTGCCCCGCCAGTTCATCCCCTCCGTCGAGAAGGGCGTACGCGCCCAGGCCGCCCGCGGCGTGATCGCCGGATACCCCCTCGTGGACGTGCGGATCACGCTCGTCGACGGCAAGGCGCACTCGGTCGACTCCTCGGACGCCGCCTTCCAGACCGCGGGCGCACTGGCCCTGCGGGAGGCCGCTGCCGAGTGCCCCATCCATCTGTTGGAGCCGGTGGCCGAAGTCTGCGTACTGGTTTCGGACGAATACGTCGGCCCGGTGATGAGCGACCTGTCCGGTCGACGCGGCCGGGTCGTGGGAACCGAACAGTCGTCGGGCGCACGGACTCTGGTCCGGGCCGAGGTCCCCGAGATCGAGATCGACCGGTACGCGATCGATCTGCGCTCCCTGTCCCACGGGACCGGCCAGTTCAGCCGCCGCTACGCCCGCCATGAGCCGATGCCGCAACACGTCGCCGACCGGATCGGGGAACTCCAGGGCGATCGCGCATAACTCCCGCCCACGGGGCCGGGATCGGGATGCCGTCCGTCCGCACGCGGCGCCGGACGGCATTTCTCCGTCCCGTGACGAATCAGTCGCACCCCGGATACGCTGAGGTGCCCAGCTCAGCATGTGTGCAGGGCGCGTTGGCCGGGAAAAGGCCGCAGAGCAGCAGCCGAGCGGCGTTGGGGGCGATAAGTCACGATGGACGGTTTCGATTTCAGTCCCGGAGCACAGGTCCCGATCATGGGCTCCGCAGGGCAGACCGCGGCGACGCACGCGCTGGCGTCCGCCGCGTACCGCGACAGCCCGGCGGCGGACATCCTCAAGGCCAACAACGACTGGCACAAGTCGTCCGTCAGCGCGGGCAAGTTCTCCCTGTTCGAGCCCAATCTCGGCGAGGCGTTCTCCCGCGCGCTGCAACTGCGGATGCTGGGGGGCGGGCGGGGTGCGCTGATCCAGTCGTTCGGGATGGAGCCGCAGACGGTCGTCGAGCACGCGCTCGCGGCCAGCCGCATCCGCAAGGAGCGTGACACCAAACTGACCGTGATCACCGCGGTCTGCGGGCTCCTCTTCCTCCCTGGTCTGCTGCTGTGGATGGGGGTCTTCCAGCTCCGCCGCACGATCGCGGGTGCGCAGAACAAGCGCGCCGGCACCTTGGGCACCATCCTGCTGTTCGCCATCGGCGGGCTCGCGCTGCTCTTTCTGATCCGGCTGCCGTTCAGCGGTTTCTGGGCCTACTACCTGCGCGGAATGATCGTCGCCCCGGTCATCGGCTGGTTCCTCGCCCTGCGGATCTGCGAAGCGACCGCCAAGGACCTGCGCGAGCGCTGGGACGGTCTGCTGTCGGGCGGCGGCGTCGCGGCGAAGGTGCCCGACGCGGTCCCCGGCAACCCCGGTGACAAGGCGCGCGAGGAACTGCGCCAAGGGCTGCACAAGCTCACCGCCGAGCAGCACGCCAACTCCGTCTTCTACGCGGGCCCCAAGGGAATACTGGGCATGGGAACCCGCTGGGGCAGTTGGCAACTGGCCGAAGAACTGGTGTCCAAGGACCCCACCAAGGAGATCAACCAGTTCCGCAGCTGGGACGTCGTCAAGGCGATGCACGACAAGCTGAAGCTGCTGGAGCGCGGCCCGCTGAACTCCGGCGGCTTCCCCACCCCTTCGGTCAAGCACTGGGTCGTCTCTCCCGTCGGGGAGAACGCCGGCTCGGTCTCCCGCCCGGACGGTCAGGACGTGGAGGCGTTCCAGATCAAGGGCCACGAGATGCAGCGGATCTGCAACCACCAGCAGTTCGGCAGCGGAAACCGCCACTACCTGGGCGTTCAGTTCACCCTCTGGGACGGCCAGCTGATCATCACCATGATGATCAATGTCACGGTCCTCCACGAGACGCTGCGCATCGAGGTCACCGGCCATGCGCTCGGGCCGGTGCACGGTCTGTTCACCACCAAGTCCTCGCCGAAGACCGTCACCACCAGCAAGGCGATCCGCTTCTGGGAGACCAAGAGCCGCACCCTGCCGCTGGTCGACGCCCCCGAGGTGGTGCGCCTCGCGGTGCGCGCACCGCTGACCTGGTACCCCCCGCTGCTCGACTTCCTCGGCGGCAAGCTGAGCCTGCCGGAGCCGTTCGGGCTGCGGCACGCCTGGGCCGAGCAGCCCTGGCGGCACCGCTTCATGGCGGACGACGCCCTGCGCGCGGCGACCCCCGTGCTGCGCGTGGCCCATGCGGCTGCGCTGAAGGTCCTCAACGAGAACGGGGTGGACACCGACCGCTTCAACAGCCGTTCCATGGCCGTCAGCGGTGCCGTCCAGGACCTCGCGCCCAAGAAGGCGGATCTGTACGACGCCTGACCGGACCGTCCACGAACGCGCTCTCATGACGAAGTCCTCCTCGGAGCCGAAATCAAGGTGTGGGCTGGCGTGTCTACTTCTCC
>NZ_JBEXVD010000032.1:0-77774 GCF_040638655.1 Streptomyces sp. NPDC005963
TGTCCGGACCGAGCGGTCCGGACACCACCCCTTCGCTCACTGCACCGAAACCTCCGAGCGATCGCCGCCCCACAACGTGTGATGGACGCCGTCCCGATCGGTCCGCCGGTAGGTGTGGGCCCCGAAGAAGTCGCGCTGGCCCTGGGTGAGGGCGGCAGGCAGCCGATCGGCCCGCAGAGCGTCGTAGTAGGCAAGCGCCGCGGAGAACCCGGGCGTGGGCACGCCCTGCCGGGCAGCCGTCGCCACCACTTCCCGCCAGTCGTCCTGCGCGGCTCCGATCTCGCCGGCGAACTCACCGTCGGACAGCAGGCTCGGCAGATCGGGCCGTGCGTCGTACGCGGCGCGGATACGGTCGAGGAACGCGGCCCTGATGATGCACCCCGCACGCCAGATGGCGGCGACCGTACCGAGGTCGATGTCCCAGTCGTAGGTGTCACTGCCTGCTCTGACCTGCTGGAACCCCTGGGTGTACGAGACGATCTTCGAGGCGTACAGCGCCTGCTCGACGCGGTCGGCGAACCGTTCGGCATCGTCACCGCTCAGCGCTTCCGGTGTGGGACCCGGTAGGTCCTTCGACGCAGATCTGAGGTCCGCGTGACCGGAGAGCGACCGGGCGAAGACGGCCTCCGCGATGCCCGAGACGGGGACCCCGAGGTCCAGGGCGATCTGCACGGTCCAGCGGCCCGTGCCCTTCTGCTCGGCCTGATCGAGGACGATATCGACGAACGGCTTGCCCGTTGCGGCGTCCGTGTGGGCGAGGACCTCCGCGGTGATCTCGATCAGATAGGAGTCGAGCCGGCCGGTGTTCCAGGACCGGAATGTCTCGGCGATGCGGGCGGGGGAGTAGCCCGCGACCGAGCGCAGCAGATGGTACGCCTCGCCGATCAGCTGCATGTCCGCGTACTCGATGCCGTTGTGGACCATCTTCACGAAGTGGCCCGCACCGTCCGGTCCGATGTGCGCCACCGTGGGTTCGCCGTCGGGTGCCTTGGCCGCGATCAGCTCCAGGAGCGGTCCGAGGGAGGCGTACGACTCGACCGATCCGCCCGGCATGATGCTCGGGCCGTGGAGGGCCCCTTCTTCGCCACCCGAGATTCCGGTGCCGACGAAATGGATGCCGCGTCGGCGCAACTCCTGTTCCCTGCGTCTGGTGTCGGCGAAGTGGGCGTTGCCGCCGTCGATGATGACGTCGCCCTCCTCCAGCAGCGGCGCGAACTCCTCGATCACCGCGTCCGTGGGCCCACCCGCCTTGACCATGATGACCAGTCGTCGTGGACGCTCCAGGGCCGCGACGAAGTCCTCGGGCGACTCGGCGGGGACGAAGGCCCCCTCGCTGCCGAAGGAATCGACCAACTCGCGGGTCCTCGCCGCCGTCCTGTTGTGAACGGCGACGGTCAGGCCGTTGCGCGCGAAGTTCCGGGCGAGATTGCGCCCCATCACCGCGAGTCCGGTGACGCCGATCTGGGCCGTTCCACTCATGTGTGCGCTCCTCGATCTCCGTCGGCGATCATGTCGGCCGGGTACGCCACTTCGGTCACGGATCGATCCTCCGGGACGCGGGCCGTGGCCGCACTCCGGGCCCGCACGGCTTCCGAACCCCTCGCACCTCATGGAACGACGGCCCTCCGACTGCTCGCCGCGGCGGTACGGGAACGCCTGACCAGTACTCTTCGCGGCGAGGCGACAGCCTGCCGGGAGGCGCCCGTCGCCACTCGTCCGAGCCCGTTCCTCGCGGGTGCTTGATGCTCTCCCGCCCCCTCTGCCTCGGTGCGCCCGGACTGAGCCCTTGTCATCACCCATATGGAGCACTTAAGTTGACCATTTGAACGTGATCTTTTCGTGACCTGACCAACTGTTCAGTGGGGGAGTCCTGTCCATGGCCGCAACCGGTCGGCACCGCCGATACCAGCCGAGCCGTATCAACCGAGCCTCCCTCACCGTGACCGCGAGTGGTGCGGGGATGGCGATCCCGCTGATGGGAGCGGGCACCGCGGAAGCCGCCTCAGTCGACGTCTGGGAGAAGGTCGCCGCCTGCGAGTCCACCAACCAGTGGACGATCAACACCGGCAACGGCTACTACGGCGGCCTTCAGTTCTCGCAGTCGACCTGGGAGGCGTACGGGGGCCGGGAGTACGCGCCGCGCGCCGATCTCGCCAGCAAGGACCAGCAGATCGCCGTCGCCGAGCGGGTCCTCAAGGGACAGGGTCCCGGGGCATGGCCCACCTGCTCGGTCCGGGCCGGACTCACCCGCGGCGGTGATGCACCGCAGACGACGCCCGAGCGCCGTCAGTCGTCCGAGCGCGGCGACCGCGCGGGCGCTCAGAGCGAACGCACTTCGCCCCAACAGGCCACGCCCAAGCGAGCGGGCTCAGCACCCGCCGCCCAGCCCAAGGCCACGCCGACGACGGTTCCCACACAGCGCGAGGGCTACACCGTCACCCAGGGGGACTCCCTCTCCAAGATCGCCAAGAAGGAAGAGGTCAGAGGCGGCTGGCAGCGGCTCTACAGCCAGAACCGGCCCGTCATCGGTTCGGACCCGGACATGATCCACCCGGGGCAGCGCCTCGTGCTGCGCATCCAGGCCCCGGCCAAGGAGCGCCAGCAGTCCCCACGGCCCGACAAGGCCGCGCCCGAGAAGGCCGAGGAGAAGCGGCAGACCACTCCGAGGCCGGCGCCCAAGCAGCAGACGCCGAAGCAGCAACCGCCCAAGAAGCAGGCGGTGAAGGTCAAGAAGCAGGAGACCCGGCCGGCCAGCGCCAGCAAGCCGACCCGTACCTCCACCTTGAGCTCGCCCGTCGACGCACCCACAGGAACGCCCTACCGCAAATCGGGTTCGGCCTGGTCGAGCGGCTATCACACGGGCGTGGACTTCCCCGTCGCCACCGGCACTTCGGTGAAGGCCGTCGCATCGGGCCGGGTCATCTCGGCGGGCTGGGCCGGGTCCTACGGCTATCAGGTGGTCATTCGGCACCACGACGGCAAGTACAGCCAGTACGCCCATCTGTCCGCGCTCAGCGTGCGCGCGGGACAGGAGGTCGGCAGCGGCCAGCGGATCGCCCGCTCAGGATCCACCGGCAACAGCTCGGGACCGCATCTCCACTTCGAGGTTCGTACGGGTCCTGGGTACGGCTCCGACATCGACCCCCTCGCCTACCTCAGAGCGGGCGGAGTCTCGCTCTGAGACCAACTGGGTAGGGGGCAGGGGCCCGGCGGGCTGACCGAACACCGCGGTCTGCTCGACCGGGTCCGCCTCGGGATCGTTCTGCGACAGAGGGCCCTCGGGCGTCTCTGACCCGGTCGAGCGGTCGTTCTTGCGCGCCGCGCACAGCCGCTCGGTCGTCAGCAGGATCAGACCGCTCGCGGCCAGTGCGCCGAAGCCCAGCGCCAGGACCGTGCCGAGCGCGCCGTAACGGAAGCCCTCGCCGAACATGGTGATGCCCACGGCGGCTGCCACCACCGGGTTGACGACCGTCACGGTGGCCAGTGGGGCGGCGAGGCCCGCACCCCGGTAGGACGCCTGGGACAGCAGCAGACCGCCGATGGCCAGGACGCCGATCAGCGCCAGGGTCGGCCACTGGACCAGCGGTCTGGCCCACTCCCAGCTCATCGCGACCGTCTTGGTGAAGACCGAGGCGATGCCGAAGGCCACGCCGGCCGCCGCGGCCAGCAGAACACTGCGCAGCACCGGGCGGTGAATGGTCTGGGCGACCAGGAAGATCAGGGCGATGGCTCCGAGGGTGGCCGCGGCGAGCACCCCGCGCTGGCCGGTGCCGAGAGTGTGCGATCCGGCGTCCCCGGCCAGTGCCAGGAGACCGGCGAGTCCGACCGTCGCCATCAGGGCGCCCCGCCAGGCGGTGGCCCCCGCCTTGCGCCGGACGAAGAGGGCCGCCATCGGGAGGGCGAAGACGATCGTCAATGCGCCCAGCGGCTGGACCAGGCTCAGCGGGCCGTAGGCCAGAGCCACCACGTGCAACAGCGCCCCGAACCCGTTCAGGGCGACGGCGAACCACCACCCCGCGTGGTGCAGGGGGGCGTACGGCCGGGCAGGTGTGGCTGCGGCGACATGCTCCTGCATGATCGCCCCGGCCGCGTAGGCGACCGCGGAGACCAGCGAGAGGAGCACGGCCAGCATGAGGGAACTCATAGAGACCACGATCTCTCTGTTCGGCGCTCACCGCGTCGTCCTTGAGCAGGCAATTGGACGTACTGCCGACGGAGTACGAGCGTAGGCCAAAAGTCCCATGTGCGATGGTTGAGCAGGTCAGAGGGGGTGGGGATATGTCCGAAAATCCTTCGGCGCGCCGAGCATGACCACGGGTAACCACTAAGGGGTGACGGATTGCATACGGGGCGCGTGGATCTCGGGGAACTCAGTTCGATCGGTGGATTCTTCGCCCTGCGACGGCGAGGCGACGAGACGTCCGGGGCGCCCTCCCCGGGGACGGTGACGTCCGACGGGCCCGGGGCGCCGCTGGCCGGGCTCTACGCGGGCGACGATCGGCCGCTCACCCTGCGTGTCGATGCGGTCGAAGGCCGACTGGGCGCGCCCGAGCGCCGGATCGCGGTCTCCATCGCTCATCTGGGTCTCGCGGCCCGTCTGTGGTCCATCGCCCTGGGCTCCGCCGCCCTCTTCGGCGAACTACCCGCGCTGGACGCTGAACAGCTGTACTGGGCACCGGACCGCAGTACCCCCGACGACCTCTGGCTGCGGACCCCGAACCCTTCGGACGGGCTACAGACCCTGCCGGGCACCGCAGCCCAGATCCACGCCACGGTCCAGGCTGCCCATCTCGTGCCCCTCGCCGAAGCGTTCCGCCGGGACACCTCCGTCTCGCGCGGGCTCCTGTGGGGCAACGCGGGCTCGGCGCTCGCCGGGGCCGGGCGCCAACTCGACGCCTGGGCCCGCCGGGAGGGAAGGGGCGAGGTCGCTGAACGAGCCGCCGCGCTGGTCCGGGAGTTGCTGCGCGATCCCGAGCTCGCCGGCACGGTCCGTGAGCCCGGACTGCGCCGTGCCACGTGCTGCCTCTACTACCGCGTTCCGGGTGGCGGGCTCTGCGGTGACTGTGTCTTCGATCACCCTCCCGCCCGAGTGGTGCGCTGAACCCCGGGCCGGCCGCGGGACCGGGCGAAGAGCCCATTTTGCCGTCACCCTTCTGCTCAGTAAAGTTGCGCTTTTGAAACCCCCAGCGTATTGAGCGATTGAGGAACGACTGCGGTCATGACGGTGACAGAGGACAGCCCGGTGTACGGACCGGGCATCGACCCCGAGCGGCTTTCCGTCTGCCTCAGCGTGCTCGACGAGCTGGACAAACTGGACGTCGACCATCCGGACGCCATCGTCGTGCGGCGCGCGACGGCCGGCATCTACCGCACGGTCAAGCAGCGTCGCCGCCAGGAGCGCAGGGCGGCCAAGACCGCTCACGACAAGGCGGTGACCGAGGCCACCGCCACCGGTTCCGCTGACCGCATCGACGACGAGACCGAGGGGCTGTTGCCCTCGTCGTCCACCACGGGTGAGATCGCGGGGATACTCCAGCGCCCGCGGTCCTGTTACATCTGCAAGACCCGCTACACCGAGGTCGACGCCTTCTACCACCAGCTGTGCCAGGTCTGCGCGGCTGAGAACCGCGCCCGTCGCGATGCCCGGACGGACCTGAGCGGCAAGCGCGCCCTGCTCACCGGTGGTCGGGCCAAGATCGGCATGTACATCGCCCTGCGGCTGCTGCGGGACGGCGCCCACACCACGATCACCACGCGCTTCCCGAACGACGCCATCCGTCGTTTCAAGGCCATGCCGGACAGCGACGAGTGGATCCATCGGCTCAGAATCGTCGGCATTGACCTCCGTGACCCGGCGCAGGTCGTGGCGCTCGCCGACTCCGTGGCCGCCGAGGGTCCGCTGGACATCCTGATCAACAATGCCGCGCAGACCGTACGCCGCTCACCGCAGGCGTACCGGGAGCTCGTCGTCGCCGAGAGCGCCCCGTTGCCCGCCGGTGTTCTGCCGCCCGCCGAGGTGATCGGCACCTTCGGCAGCGGCGCGGTGGAGTCCGTGGCCGCGCTGCCCTCCGCGGCCGGTGAGGGGCTGACCGCCGCGGACGTCACCGGGCTCGCCCTGGTGTCCGGGTCCGCGACGCCCGCCCGGATCGAGGCGGGCACCGCGATCGACGCGGGCGGTCTCGTGCCCGACCTCCACGACACCAACAGTTGGGTGCAGACCGTCTCCGAGGTCGACCCGGTCGAGCTGCTGGAGGTCCAGCTCTGCAATTCGACCGCGCCGTTCATCCTGATCAGTCGGCTGCGACCGGCCATGGCCGCGGCGACCGCCGAGCGGACCTACGTCGTGAACGTCTCCGCGATGGAAGGCGTCTTCAGCCGCGGCTACAAGGGCGCCGGCCACCCGCACACCAACATGGCCAAGGCCGCCTTGAACATGCTCACCCGCACCAGTGCCCAGGAGATGTTCGAGTCCGACGGCATCCTGATGACCGCCGTGGACACCGGCTGGATCACCGACGAGCGCCCGCACCCCGACAAGATGCGGCTGGCCGACGAGGGTTTCCACGCCCCTCTCGATCTGATCGACGGCGCTGCCCGGGTCTATGACCCCATCGTCCGGGGCGAGGCGGGCGAGGAGCTCTACGGCTGCTTCCTCAAGGACTACGCCCCGGCCAACTGGTAGTCGGATCGACTCCGCGGTCCTGCGGGGGACTCGCTCCGACTCCGATCGAAGCGCTCAAGAGGCCCGGTCCATCCCCGTGCGGGAGGGGCCGGGTCTTTCACTCCACTGGCCGATGTCCCCTCCTCGGCGTCGGCGCGGGACACGGCCCAGTACTGGGCCGGCCGGCGGCGATCCCGGTTACTCCATCCGGGTTTTAGTGGCCCACGTCACCATGGCCGCAAGTTCCCTAGCCATGTGGTTTGTTGGCCTGAAATGAGGAGTGAGGTGAGCCCCATAGAGCGGCGGTTCGCTCATTTGGTTACTCTGATGGGCACGGACGCCACCAAAGGGCTCACAAAAGCCCCTTGACCGTCCTGGGACAGGTCTGCAACCAGGCCGCGGTCCCGCCCTCGTGCCGGCGCCACCGCGACCGAACCGCCCCCGTCCCAGTTACGCGACACAGAGGAGTGCGCGGTGACAGCTGATCTGAAGAACTCCAATTACGACAAGCGTCCGCCGGAACGAACGGCCGACCGGGCAGTGCGGCCCGATGAGCTCGGCAACCTCGAAGTCTGGGCGCGATCCGCCCCGATCCGGCTCGCTGGCTACGAGGAAGACCTCGCGGAGCCGCACATCCTCCAGGGCATCGACTGATCGAATCGCCCGCAGCGTGTCCCCCTGCCCGATCGGGCAGGGGGACACGCTGGTGTCGGGGCCCGTACGGCAGGTCAGTCCAGGCGCGTCGGAGGCAGGTACTCCCGGACGAAGTCCCGGTGCCACCAGGCCCCCGTAGCCCTGCGCTCCGCCCGGGTCGTCAGCCGGTAGCGGTACAGACGGGCCCGTACCCACGCCGGAGGCGCGGCGGGAAAGGGATCGTGTCCGAGGAGTCGCACGGTGTCCCGGTCGCCCGCCAGCAGCCGTTCGACGAAGGGGCCGAACCAGGGCCGGGCGTAGGCGGGGGAGAGGGCGGCGAACCACATCATCCAGTCGAGTCGCAGATGGTACGGGGCGAACTGCCGGGGCAGTCGGTGCACGTCCGTGGGCTTGCCCCGGAAGCCGTACGCGCGCCACTGCGTACCCGGCCGCAGAGTGGCTTCGGTCGTGCCCTCCATCACCACCTCGTGACGTACCCGGCTCACCGAGCCGAAGGCGCCGTAGGCGTTGACCAGGTGGAGCGAGTCGTACGACCGGTTCATCTGCTGACGTCGGGAGAGCAGGTTCAGCGCCGGGCGGTAGCTCAGCACCAGTAGGAACGCGGTGACGGCGATCACCGTGATCTCGTACCAGAGCGGTGCGGTCGGCAGGGGTTTCGGGGCGGGTTCCAGGAGTGAGCCGTCGAGGGCGGTGAGCGCGAGCGCGATCGTCAGCCAGTTCAGCCAGGCGAAGTTGCCCGAGAGGACCAGCCAGAGCTGGGTGATCGCGATTCCGGCGGCGGCTGCGGTCGCCACGGGCTGCGGGGTGAAGAGGAGCACGGGCAGGACGAGCTGGGCGAAGTGGTTGGCCGCGACCTCCATCCGGTGGAGGGGCCGTGGGAGCCGGTGGAAGAACCAGCTGAGCGGACCGGGCATCGGCTGGGTCTCGTGGTGGTAGTAGAGGCAGGTCAGATCACGCCAGCAGCGATCTCCGCGCAGTTTGATCAGCCCCGCTCCGAACTCCACCCGGAACAGGACCCACCGCAGCAGGAAGAGGATGAGAACGGGCGGTCCGGTCCGCTCGTTGCCCAGGAAAACGGCGAGGAATCCGGTCTCCAGCAGGAGCGATTCCCAGCCGAAGGCGTACCAGGTCTGACCGATGTTGACGATCGAGAGATAGAGCAGCCACAGCACGGCCCACCAGACCATCGCCACGGGCAGGGGGAGCCGGTCCGCCGCACCGGCCACGAGCGCTGCGGAGAGGACGACTCCGCTCCAGGAGCACAGGGCGAACAACCGGTCCGAGTAGTGCAGCCGGAACAGACCGGGGGCGCTCCGCCATGAGGTCACCCGGAGGTGGGCGGGCGCGGGGAGCATTCCGTGTGTTCCGATCAGGGCGCGGAACTGCCGGGCCGCGGTGAGGAACGCCACCAGGTACACCGCTGCCAGCACGCGTTGGAAGAGCAGCCGGCTCCACCAGTAGTCACCGTCGACGAACCACTCCATCGTTCAGTATCGGCCCGGGGTACCGGGGCGCGGCGCGGGCGCGTCGGCCGGACGGGCGAACTCCGTGCCCACCAGTCGTGGCTCTCCCGAGCGATCGCCGGACCTCGCGACCGCGCCGCGCCCCGCCTCGGTCGCCCGACCGCGCATGTGTGGAGGCCGTTGAACTGCACCGACGGAGTGCAGCCTTCGGGGTGGCGGGCCCGTCCGAAGGGACCACCCACCCGTTTGATCGCGTTCCGGTAGCGCTCTCGTCGGTCGTCCGGCAGAACTGGTGAGTACAGCGAGGGTCTAGTGGTGGGAGATGTCCGTGCGTTCCGTGCGTCGTCGATGGTCCGCGGCCGTTGTCCTGTCCGTCGCACTCTCCTGCGGATTGCTGATCGCCGGGTGCGGCGGGGACACGATCGCCGCCTCGGAGCCGGACGAAGAGGTGTTCCTCCAGGCCGCATCGGCCCGGGGGCCCGACCCGTACACGGATTCGATCGCGCGGGCGATCTCGTCCCCCGCGCCCCGGCCGCCGGCTCCGGGGGGCGGCGGTGAGACGCGGCTGAAGGGGCAGACCCTGCGCACCCTGTCCGGCGCCACTCCCGGCCTCTACGGAGGCATCCAGTCCATCGGCAACTGCGACGCCGCCCGACAGACCAGCCTCCTCGACACCGACGACGGGAAGGCCCGGTCGTGGGCGCGCGGCGCGGGGATCTCACGGACCGCCCTGCCGGGGTTCATGAGCGAACTCACCCCGGTGGTCCTGCGCGCTGACACCCGGGTCACCAGCCATGGCTATCGGGGCGGCGCTGCCGTTCGCTACCAGGCCGTGCTCCAGGCGGGGACGGCGGTGCTCGTGGATCGCCGAGGAACCCCGCGCGTGCGGTGCGCGTGCGGCAACCCGCTGCGTCCGCCGGTCGCGGCGAAGGGCGCCGTGGTGCACAAGGGTCGGCCGTGGGCCGGCTACGAACCGGAACGGGTGGTGGTGGTGAAGCCCGCGGCGCAGAGCATCGCCAGCCTGGTCATCGTCGACGTGGTGACCAGCACCTGGATCGATCGGAAGACGGGGAGCGACGGGGAGTCGGACAAGAGCCCCGAGGTGTTGCCGCCTGTGACCCCGGACGACATCTACACCTATCCGCCGGCTCCCGTTCCCGATCCCTCCGATTCCGCATCCGCGGCACAGCCGGACGAGCCGTCCGCCTCCGACGAGGGGACCGTGCCGGACAGTCCCACGGCCACGGACTGCCCTCCCGTTCCCGACACCCTCGACCAGGTGACACCGGCACAACCGTCGCTCTGCCCGGATCAGCAACCATCGGAGCCGGATGAACTGCCGAGCGAGCTACAGCCGCCACCGGTCGATCCGGACGTGCCGTCGGAAGACGTCCCGACCGATCCGGAGTCGCTGCTGCCGGTGGAGCAGTTGGTGGCACCTGACACCTTCACCGGGTGACGACGCGATGTGAGCGGGCCGTGCTCGGTGACCTCCGAACAGTTCGAAGTGATAAATATCAACAAAATGGGCAAACTAATTTAATTGCCCAATCAGTCGAAGAATCCGATAAATGATGACAGAGTGGCTTCATGGTTGATCGGGCAGCGGGTGCCCTGTCGCTTCCCGACGACTGGCCGGTCGGCCCTGATCGGAGCCTGTCCTTCAACCGCATGGGCAGCTTCGACTGGGACCTGGCCAGCGGGCTCATGCATCTGGACGATTCGGCGCTCCGGGTGCTGGAACTGCTGCCCGGTGAGTACGACGGCTACCGGGCGAGCCTCACCGACCGGATGCCGGCGGAGGACGCCGTCCGGCTGGACTCACAGGTGGCCCAGGCGCTCAAGAACGGCAACGAGAACTACGGCGTCTACTTCCGCATCCGTCGCCGTGACGGCGGGCTGCGGTGGACCCACACCCAGGGCTGCGTACGCCGGGACGAGAGCGGTCGCCCCGAGCGGATCATCGGCATCGTCCGCGACGCCACGGAGGAACTCGCCGACTCCGCAGCCCGGACCAGCGCCGACGTCCATCGCAGACGGCAGACCAGCGTGGTCGAGTCCACCACGGCGGCACTCGCGCACGCCCGAACGGTCCAGGACGTCATCGACGTCCTCACCGCCTCCCACGGTCTGGAGCACTTCGGAGCGGCCAGCCTCGTGATGGGCCTGCTGGAGTCGGGCGGACGCATCCACCTGGTGGCCGAGGGGCCGACGCACGCCTTCATCCCCGGCACCCGGTGGACCAGGGTCGAGGACGAGTACCCGATGAGCAAGGTGGTGCGGACGCTCGCCCCCCTCTTCATCGAGTCCCGGGCGGACTTCGCCGCGTCCTACCCGATCCTCTGGCCGCACCTCGACGGGCTGGGCATCGTATCGGCCGCCTATCTGCCGCTCATCGCCCAAGCCCGCCCGATCGGCGCGCTCGGCCTGCTCTACAGCGACCGCACCGGCTTCAGCGCCGAGGACCGCAACGTCCTGGTCGCCCTGGGCAGCAGCATCGCCCAGAGCGTTCAGCGCGCCGTCCTCTACGACCAGGAGCACGATCTCGCCGAAGGACTCCAGCAGGCCATGCTGCCGCGCCGGATCCCCGATGTACCCGGCGCACAGATCGCGGTGCGCTACCGATCGGCTCGGATCGGTCGGGACATCGGAGGGGATTGGTACGACATCATCACCCTCCCCGGCGGTCGGGTCGGCGCGGTCATCGGCGACGTCCAGGGCCACGACACCGACGCGGCGGCCGTCATGGGGCAACTGCGCATCGTCCTGCGCGCCTATGCGGCCGAGGGGCACACTCCGGCCACTGTGATGGCCCGGGCCTCGATCTTCCTCGACGAACTCGACACCGACCGCTTCGCGACCTGCCTCTATGCCGAAGCGGACCCGGCGACCGGAGTCGTCCAGGTGGTGCGCGCCGGCCATGTCGACCCCCTGCTGCGGGACACGGACGGCAGTTGCCGCAGGATCCCGGTCGAAGGAGGGCTCCCGCTGGGGCTCTCGGCCGAGTTCGGGCGGCTGGAGTACCCCGTCAGCACCGTCGAGTTGGACCCCGGGCAGACGCTGATCCTCTACACGGACGGCCTGGTCGAACAGCCGGGTGCCGACCTCGACGACGGGATGCAGATGTTGACGGCGCTGGTGCGCAGCGGTCCGAGTGACCTCCAACGGCTGGCCGACCACTTGTGCGAGGTCGTCGACGAGCGTGGCGGTGAAGACGACGTGGCGATCCTGTTGCTGCGCCGCCGGGGGACCGTCACGCCCCGGTCGGGCGGACGGCTCCAACAGAGCGTGGCCCAGAACGACCCGGAGGCGTTGCGCTCCGCCCGGCACATGGTCCTCTCGGCGGTACGCGCCTGGGGAGCTCGCGAGCGTTCGGACGAGATCGAACTCGCGGCCGACGAGTTGATCACCAATGCGTTGATGCACACCGACGGCGGAGCGATCGTGACCGTCAGGGTGCTGGTGGGTCCCGAAAGGCGGCTGAGGGTGGAGGTCGAGGACCGCTCCAGCGCACTGCCGCGGCGCCGGGAGGCCGATCTATCCGGAGTGTCCGGCCGCGGCCTGCTGCTCGTGGACCAGCTGGCGGACTCCTGGGGAGTGGAGTCCCGCGGTACGGGCAAATGCGTGTGGTGCGAGTTCACCGTGCCCGACCGGCTCGACTGAGCCCCCCTTCGACGGGCGGGGCGGGAGTGGAGGGGGGATCGGGCCCGTCGGGGTGATGACGGACAGTGACATTGTGCGTTCGGGGTGAGGGAGCCGTCCGGAGCCCGTCGACCGGACCAGCTTGAGTGGGCGTCCTCCCTCAGTCGGTTGTTAACTGTCCGTAAATTGATCGTACTTGACCGTAACCGAATAAGGGCGATTGACTGCGATGACTGCGATTGTGTGCGGGACGTCGCATTTCGCCTGGCCTGTAGGTCTTCCTTCTAGGACATGAGGACACCGTGAGCAGCGAGCTTCTCGCCCCCCTCGACCTGGCTTTCTGGCACCTTGAGTCCGATGGCCACCCCATGCACCTCGGCGCGCTCGCACTCTTCGCACCGGCCGAAGGAGCCCCCCGTACCGGCGGGCCCTTCGACGAAGAGGTACGGGAGCTCCTCGCCCAGCGCGCCTCGGCGATCCGCCGACTTCGGATGCGGGTCCAGGACGTGCTCGTGCCCGTCGGCGGGGCGGTCTGGGCCGTGGACAAGGACTTCGACGTGCAGCGCCACGTCCACCATGTGCGGCTGCCCGTAGGGGACTTCCGGGCCGAAGCCGCGGCCGTCGCCGGCGAACTCATGGAGCGCCCGCTCGCCCGGGGGCTGCCGCCGTGGGAGATGTACCTCCTCACCGCGGAGCCGGACGGCCCCTTCGCGGTGCTGGTCAAACTCCACCACGCCCTCGCGGACGGCATGCGGGCGGTCGCCATCGGCGCCGGAATCTTCGACGAGATCGCCGGGGCGCTGAACCACGGACGGTCGCGTGCCGCCCGGACCGGACCGGCGCCCGAGCGCCCGTGGTTCAGCGACCCCGCCCGGCTCATCGGCTTCGCCCGTGACCGCATCGACGACTTCGGGCGTGCCGTGGGGGTCAGCGCCTCCGTCGTCCGCGCCAGCCGCTTCGATCCCCGCGGGCTGCCCGCGCTCACCGCCGGTTCCAGCGGCACCAGGCGGCTCGGCACGGTGATCCTGGACCTGGAGGACGTGCGCAGCGTCCGCCGGGAGACGGGCGGCACGGCCAACGACGTGCTCCTCGCGGTCGTCGCAGGTGGGCTGCGGCGCTGGGCCCACCTCCGCGGTGAGCAACTGCCCGCCAGCGGGCCGCGGGCCCTCGTGCCCGTCTCCCGCCGCCGCCCCGGCAGCCCGCCCGGCTCGGGCAACAAGCTCTCCGCCTATCTGCTGGAACTCCCGGTCGCCGAACCCGACCCACGGCTGCGGCTGGCCGCCGTACGCACCGCCATGGACCGCAACAAGGCGGCCGGCCCCTCGCGCGGCCCAGGCGCTCTCGCCGTACTCGCGGACCAGTTGCCACCCCTCGCCCACCGCTTCGGCGCACCCTTCGCCCAAGGCGCGGCCCGGATGCTGTTCGACGTCCTCGTGACCAGCGTGCCGCTGCCCCGATCGGCCCTTTCCGTGGGGGGCAGGCCGCTTCAGGAGATCTATCCGATGGCTCCGCTGCCCCGGGGGCAGGCGCTGGCCGTGGCGTTGAGCACGTACGGCGGCAACGTGCACGTGGGACTGGTGGCGGACGGCAAGGCGGTGCCGGACCTCGACCTCCTCGCACAGGGACTGCGGGACGAGTTGGCGGAACTGCGGCAACTGGCCCCGTGAGGAGCGGGCCGGTACGACGCCCGGCGGGCCCTTCGTCGTGGGACCGGCCGCCTCGAACCCAAGGCTTCACAGCCGGAAACGGAGCCTGAACGCAGGAGCCGACCGGGCCCTTCATCGTGCCTCTACCGAAATGCCATATGCCTCTGCTGCCTGCATGATCCTGCACTTCGCTGCGGGCTGCGGCACCCTGGACATATGCCGGAACTGCCTGAAGTGGAATCTCTGCGAGGGTTCCTCGGCGATCGACTTGTCGGTGAGGAGATCGGCCGAGTCCTGCCGCTGGCCATCAACGTCCTGAAGACCTACGATCCGCCGCTGAGCGCGGTCGAGGGCGCCGAGGTCACCGCCGTCGACCGGCACGGCAAATGGCTCGACATCAGTGCGGGCGGACTCCATCTGGTGGTGCACCTGGCCCGGGCGGGCTGGCTGCGCTGGCACGACGAGTACCCGGCGACCCCGCCGCGCCCCGGCAAGGGCCCCCTCGCGCTCCGTACCGTGCTCGCATCGGGCGGTGGCTTCGACCTCACCGAAGCGGGCACGACCAAGCGGCTCGCCGTCCACCTGGTCCGCGATGTCGCCGAGGTGCCCGCCATCGCCCGGCTCGGACCCGACCCCCTCGCGGCGGACTTCGACCGGGCCGCGTTCGCCGCGCTCCTCGCGGGTGAGCGGCGCCAGCTCAAGGGCGCACTGCGCGACCAGAGCCTGATCGCTGGCGTCGGCAACGCCTACAGCGACGAGATCCTGCACGCGGCGAAGATGTCCCCCTTCCAACTGGTGCACCGGTTGGACGAGGACGAGATCACCGCCCTGTACGAAGCCCTGCGCACCACCCTCGGGGACGCCGTGGAACGCGCCCGACCCATCGCCGCCGGTCGGCTCAAGGCGGAGAAGAAGAGCGGGCTCAGGGTCCACGGCCGCACCGGCGAGCCCTGCCCGGTCTGCGGAGACACCATCAGACAGGTGTCGTTCAGCGATTCTTCGCTCCAGTACTGCCCCACCTGCCAGACGGGTGGCAAACCGCTGGCCGACCGCAGGCTGTCCCGGCTCCTCAAGTGAGTGCGCCCCGCCCACGGACGACGCGGGCTGCTCAGCCCCCCAGGGTCACCAGGGTCCTGCCGTCCCGATCCCGCACTTCCCACCGTCCGATCAGATGGCTCGGCAGGTCGGTGCCGCCCTCGATGAGCAGCGGCGCACCGCCGGAAGCCGTCCCGTGGCCCTTCGCCGGAACCCGCCAACTCAGCACCGGGCGCTCCACACCGTCGGCGCCGACGGCGATCAACCGACAGGAGCCGGGCCCCTCGACCCCGCTCAAGCGCAGCGTCACCGCCGTGCCCCAGGACCGGTCCTCCACCACCGCCGACGCGGTCACACCGGTCGAGGCGTCCGTCGATGTGACCCGTAACCCCGGGCCGTCCGCTTCCTGACCCGCTCGTAGCATCCACACCGCAACCGGCAGGGCGACGATCAGCGCCACGGCAGCCGCCGTCAGCCGCAGCCGCCGGTGCCTGCTGCGGCGCAGCGACAGCGCCACGTCCCGGGTGAGCCGGTCGAGCAGCCCGGGTGACGCCTGCACCACGGGCATTCCGGGTGCGTTCAGGTCCGCCATCGCCGTGGCCACCGACGCGAAGCCGGAGAGTTCCAGGACACACATGCCACACTCCGCGAGGTGGTCTTCGAACCGATACGCATCGCCGGGTTCCAAGACCCCCAGCGCATAGGCCGCCACATCCTGATGGTGCTGCCGGATGTCCATGGGCCCCTCGATTCCTGATGGTGCATGCGGTGCGATCGGTCACCGTTCCATACGCACCGCACACCCGCTGTGCTCAACCACCCCCGAAACAGTGACGGTCCCCCTGCGGACGGTGAGGTTCCGAAGTCGCTGCCGGCGGGGAACCCGCTCTCCGGGCCGCGCCGGCCCGATGACCTGCCGCCCCCAGTGCCCAGCAACCCCCGGCCGAGAGCCGTCGAAAGCCCTAGACTCCGCACCATGCTGCGTGCACTGGCCGTCGACGACGAGAGACCAGCACTGGAGGAGCTGCTCTATCTGCTGCGTTCCGACCCGCACATCACCAGCGCCGAAGGGGCCACCGACGCGACCGGCGCGCTGCGCCGCATCAGCCGCGCCCTCGACGCCGGACCCGATGACACCGACGGCATCGACGTCGTCTTCCTCGACATCCACATGGCAGGACTGACCGGTCTCGACGTCGCCAAGCTCCTCGCCAACTTCACCCGCCCCCCACTGATCGTCTTCGTCACCGCGCACGAGGGCTTCGCCGTCCAGGCATTCGACCTCAAAGCCGTCGACTACGTCCTCAAACCGGTGCGAAGGGAACGGCTCGCCGAAGCGGTGCGACGCGTCCGGGACCAGGCAGCGCAAGCCGCCCAGCTCGCGAACCCACCCGTCCCCACCGCTCCCGTCCAGAGCAGCTCCGACCAGATCGCCGTGGAACTCGCGGGCATCACGCGCTTCATCCAGATCCACGACATCGCCTACGTCGAAGCCCAGGGCGACTACGCCCGACTCCACACCGACGAGGGCAGCCATCTGGTGCGCGTGCCGCTCTCCACACTGGAGGAGCGGTGGGCGGCGCGGGGCTTCGTCCGCATCCACCGCAGCCACCTCGTCTCGCTCTCCCGCATCGACGAACTGCGCCTCGACGCCGGCACCACCACCGTCCGGGTCGGCACCGCCGAACTCGCCGTCAGTCGGCGACATGCCCGCCAACTCCGCGACCTGCTGATGCAACACACCAGATCTCCCGGCGGCCGACCGCCTCCCTGACACCGGGAGCCGGAGCCAACCCCGTCGACGAGAGGCGGCTACCGTCAAAAACCCGGCGTGCGTAGACTCCACACCTCCGCGAGAACTTCACCCACAGACGCTGGAGCGGACGGCCATGTCGTCAGAACAACGCCCCCGCCGCGAGGTGGTCACCGGCGTACCCCGCAGCGCAAGAAGACCGCCCGGCCACACCCACGCCCGGTCCGAGATCAGCGAACACACCACCCTCGGCGCCACCTACGTGCGCTCCCTCATGCGCAGCCAGCTCCGCGCCGCGCTGCTGGCCCTGACCACCCTCGTGCTCTGCGTCGCCACCCTTCCGCTCCTCTTCGCGCTCCCCGCGGCCTTCGACGGCGAACCCCTGTCCCCGGGGCCGGTCGTGTGGGGCACACTCGGGTTCGCCGTCCACCCGATCATGTGGCTCACCGCACGCCGGTACGTACGCCGTGCCGAACGCAACGAGCGTGACTTCCTCAGGCTCGTCGAAGGACGCTGAACCGTGCGGGCGGGGGAACACCGGTGAACCAGGCGTACGCGGTGACCGCGGTCACCGTCGTGGTCCTCGCCACGCTGCTCATCGGCGGCCTCGGGCTGCGGATATCGCGCACCACCTCCGACTTCTACGTCGCCTCCCGCACCGTCAACCCCGGCCTCAACGCCGCAGCCATCAGCGGTGAGTACCTCTCCGCCGCCTCCTTCCTCGGCATCGCCGGGCTGATACTCCTCCAGGGCCCGGACATGCTCTGGTACCCGGTGGGATACACCGCCGGCTATCTCGTCCTCCTGGTCCTGGTCGCCGCACCGCTGCGCCGCTCGGGCGCGTACACCCTCTCCGACTTCGCCGAAGCCCGGCTCGAATCCGCAGCCGTGCGCCGACTCGCCAGTCTCTTCGTGGTCGGCATCGGATGGCTCTACCTGCTGCCCCAACTCCAGGGGGCCGGGCTCACCCTGGAGATACTCACCGGTGCGCCCGGCTGGCTCGGGGGGCTGATCGTCGCCCTGGTCGTCGCCGGCGCGGTCGCCGCCGGCGGGATGCGCAGCATCACCTTCGTCCAGGCGTTCCAGTACTGGCTCAAGCTCACCGCGCTCCTGGTGCCCGCGCTGTTCCTCCTGGTGGCGTGGGCCGACGACGACGCCCCCCGCGCACGCTTCGACGCCCCGGCCGTCCTGCGCGAGCACACCGAGGTCCGCGTCGACGACACCGTCCGCATGGAGTTGGCGAAACCGCTGACCATCACCGTGAGCGGCGAGGTCGACGGGCGGGCGTACGAGGGCAGCACCCTGACCCTCGACGAGGGGGCCCACCGCATCGAGAGGGGAACGCTGCTGGGCCTGGCCGAAGGCACCGAGGTCCCCGACCGGATCTCATCGGGCGCCGACCCGTCGAGTTGGTCCCAGCCCCTGGCCGGTGGACGCGACGGCTACCACCTCTACGCCACCTACGGGCTGATCCTCGCCACCTTCCTCGGCACCATGGGGCTGCCGCACGTCGCGGTCCGCTTCTACACCAGTCCGGACGGCCGCGCCGCCCGCCGCACCACCCTGGTGGTGCTCGGGCTCGTCGGCGCCTTCTACCTCCTCCCGCCGGTCTACGGGGCCCTCGGCCGCATCTACGCCCCCGAACTCGCCCTCACCGGCGATGCGGACGCGGCCGTCCTGGTGCTCCCCGATCGGATCATCGGCGGGGTGGCGGGCGATCTGCTGGGCGCACTGTTGGCCGGCGGTGCGTTCGCCGCGTTCCTGTCCACCGCGTCCGGGCTGACCATGTCCGTCGCGGGTGTCATCTCCCAGGACGTGCTGCCCTCCCGCGGCGTGCGCCACTTCCGGCTCGCGACCCTCCTGGCCATCGCCGTTCCGGCCGTGGTGAGCACCCTCACCGCCCAGGTACCGATCGCCGACGCCGTGGGCCTCGCGTTCGCCGTCTCCGCCTCCTCGTTCTGCCCGCTCCTCGTCCTCGGCATCTGGTGGCGCGGCCTCACTCCACCGGGAGCGGTGGCGGGACTCGTCATCGGCGGCGGGTCCGCGCTCACCGCGGTGATGACGACCCGCGCCGGACTCGCCCCCCAGGGCTGGGTCCATACGCTCCTCGCCTGGCCCGCCGTCTGGTCGGTGCCCCTCGGCTTCCTCACCATGACCCTGGTGTCGCTGGCCACCCGGCGCCACGTACCCGCCGGTGCGACCGCCATCCTCGCCCGGTTGCACCTGCCCGAGGACCTGGCGAGCAGACCGCCGGACTCCATCTCGACCAGGCACCCGGGAGAAGGAGCGGAACGATGACCGGAACGGGAATGGCCGCGCTGGCTGCGACGGGGGTCGTCCTGCTGGTGGTGGGCATCGTCGTCGGACGGTTCAGCGCTCGCCGCGGCAGCCGCCCCGATCTCGATCTGGGCACGCCCGTGGAGCGGGCCACCTTCCACACCCTGCACACCGCATCGCTCGCCGCGCCACCCCTGCGTGCCGGGCTCACCGAGGAGACCGCCCGCAAGGCGGCCAAGCACCTGCGCTCCCTGCTGGGCACGGAGGCCCTGTGCCTCACCGACCGCGAACGGGTCCTCGCCTGGGACGGACCCGGCGAGGACCACCACGAGCGGCGGGTCATGGGGCACGTGACGGCCATGCTCGACTCGGGGCGCAGCCGCTGCGTCCACACCGAGTGCGACGACCTCCACTGCCCGCTGCGCTGGGCCGTCATCGCCCCGCTGACCGACGAAGAAGGAGTGCTCGGCGCCCTGGTCGCCTACGGTTCGCGCGAGTCGGCGGTCCTGGTGCGGGCGGCCACCGAAGTCGCCCGCTGGGTCTCCGTACAACTGGAACTCGCCGAACTCGACCGCTCCCGGACCCGGTTGATCGAGGCGGAGATCCGCGCCCTGCGTGCCCAGATATCGCCCCACTTCATCTTCAACTCGCTGGCCGCGATCGCCTCGTTCGTCCGTACCGACCCCGCCCGCGCCCGCGAGTTGCTGTTGGAGTTCGCCGACTTCACCCGGTACTCCTTCCGCCGGCACGGAGAGTTCACCACCCTCGCCGACGAACTGCGCTCGATCGAGCAGTACCTGGCCCTCGCGGGTGCCCGCTTCGGCGACCGGCTCAAGGTGACGCTCCAGGTCGCGCCCGAGGTGCTCCCGGTGGCCCTGCCCTTCCTCTGCCTCCAACCGCTCGTCGAGAACGCGGTCAAGCACGGGCTGGAGGATTCGCCCGAGGAGTGCCGCGTGACCATCGCGGCCCAGGACGCCGGCGCCGAGGCGATGGTGACGATCGAGGACGACGGGGTGGGGATGGACCCGGCCGTACTGCGCCGCATCCTGGCGGGGGAGCGGACCGGGTCGGCGGGGATGGGCCTATGCAATGTGGACGAGCGCTTGCGCCAGGTGTACGGGGACGATCACGGGCTCGTCATCGAGACGGGGGTCGGAGCCGGGATGAAGATCACTGTTCGGATCCCCAAGTACCGGGCGGGCGTGCACTCGTCCCCCGGACATCGGATCACGGGCTGAGCCCTGGTGGGCACTCATGGGGGCGGTTCGGTTCGAGAGCCGGTGCGCCGGGTCGGTTCGACCTCGTGCGGCGCCCCTGGAGTCGAAGGTGAACGGGATCAGTAGAGGTGGATGGCCAGATGGCTCAGCGGCAGCCCCAACTGCCAGGCCGGAGTCCATATCTGCGTGCACTCGTCCACGACGGATTCCGTGGGGCCGGCGGGGTGCCAGGGTTCGCTGTCACCGAGGTCCGCGGCGAGCAGTTCGGTCCGTCTGAGCCACCCCCAGGAGTTCCGGGCGAGCACCAGGTCAGGATCCGGTCGGCCGCCGATGCCCTCCTCGCGATCCTCACGATCGGCCAGGCGTTCCATCACCCACTCGGACCAGGGGTGGCCGTACGTCGTGAGGTTGAGCCACTCCTCGATGCGGGACAGGGAGCGCAGTCCGGCGGCTTCGTCGGAGCCGTCGGCCAGGCAGATGGTCAGGGCGAGGGTCTCGCGCCCCGCCCGGTACTCCAGCGAGCCGCTCTCGACCAGGGAACTGGTGCGGAGCATTTCGTCGGCGATGTACTCGGCGCAGAGCCACGCCATTGGAATCGCCAGCGCGCGCCCACTGGTTCCGTTCGTACTCTCTGGCTGCACCCTTCCCACCTTCTTCCGGACGACTGCGTGTGCCGACTCGGAGACGAGCCTCTACCGAGTGAGACGGTTGCGGGCGGCTCTTTACTCAACTTCACCGTGACGTTTGGCATATCCGTGATCCCTCGTCGTGGCCCCAGAGGAAGGGAGGTACCGGTGGGGTCTCCGAGACGTGGGCGATCGATCTGTGGTGGCCATGCCAGTCAGAAGCGGAGGCGAAGGCGGTGCGGTCGAGGGGATGCAGTCGGGGGGCTCTCCGCGAGAGGTGTCACGCGCCCCGGTGGCCGAGTGCGGTGCGGGCGCGGGCGTAGCCGGGGAGGCAGCGGGAGAGGGCGCGGAGGGCGTAGTACGAGCGGGACTTCACCGTGCCCGCGGGAATGCCCAGGGCCTGTGCGGTCTCGTTGACGTTCAGCCCCTGGTAGTAGAGCCGGATCAGGACCGCGCGGTGTTCGGGACTGAGCGACCCCACCGCCGCGCGGACGTCGAGGGCCGCCACGGTGGCCTCGGTGAGATCGGCCGGATCTGCGGTGGTGGCGAGGACTCCGTCACCGATCTCGGTGGGGCGGGCGAGCCGCGACCGGCGGGCGTCGATCGCCAGCCGTCTGCCGACGGTGAACAGCCACGGCCGCATCGACTCGTACGGTCCGTCGAACGCCTCGGGGTGCTGCCAGGCGCGCACCAGCGTCTCCTGGAGCAGGTCCTCCGCCCGCTGCTGGTCCCCGTAGGTCAGCCCTTGGAGGAAGGTGAGGAGCGCGGGGCCGTGTTCGCGTTGCAGGTCCGCGAGGGCCCCCTCGTCGGTCGTCGTGGAAGCGGTCGCGGTCGCCATGGCCAACACCCTTTCGTGCGGGAGCGTCTGTCGTGTGGGTCACACCGTTGCGTGGCGTATCCGAACCCATGCCCGGGTCCGGAGACAGATGGTGGGCCGCGAGCGTCGACGAGCGGTCGCCTGGAGCGGCGAGTGGTGCGGTGAACGGGCGGCCGGGGCGGGTCGGCCGGGGAAGCGGCGGTCGACACCCAGGGCCACCGGAGGGCATCACACGGCGTGGGTGCGGGCCCGGGGGCGGCCGAAAGGAATGTGCGGAAGGGGGCATTTCGGCGATGGGACGGCCCTGTCACTTGACGGGTCACACCCTGGCGCGGTGCATTCAGATTGTCATATTAATTCCGTGATGGACTGCTTGGGAGCCGCCCCATGCCACAGCACGCCCGACGAGGAATGGCGGCCCTCGGGGTCGTCCTGTGCGGAACCGCCGTCGCCTGTGCGCCCCCCGGCGGTGACGGCCCGCGCTCCCGAGCGGACGAACCACCGGTGACCTCCACCCGAGCCGCGCCCGCCCAGCAAACCCGCCCCTTCACCCTCGTGGCGACGGGTGATGTCCTGCCGCACGACTCCGTCATCCGACAGGCCGGCGCCGACGCCGGTCCGCCCGCTGACGGGAGCTACGACTTCCGTCCCATGCTCGCGGGCGTCAGACCGGTCATCTCCTCGGCCGACCTGGCGATCTGTCACATGGAGACGGTGTACGGCGCACACGGTGACTACAGCGGCTACCCCGCCTTCAAATCGCCCCCGCAGATCGCCAAGGGGCTGGCCGCGACCGGCTACGACTCCTGCTCCACCGCCTCCAACCACTCGCTCGACGACGGCGCCGCAGGCATTCGGCGGACCCTGGACGCCCTGGACACGGCCGGCGTACGCCACACCGGATCGGCCCGCAGCGCAGCCGAAGCCACCACTCCCGCCTGGCTGAAGTCAGCCGGCGCCAAGGTCGCCCAATTGGCCTACACGTACGGCACCAACGGCTACCCCCTGCCCGAGGGGCAGCCGTGGGCGGTCAGCCTGCTGGACCAGGACAGGATCATCGCCGATGCCCGCGCGGCCCGTAGGGCGGGTGCCGACGTGGTCGTCCTCAGCCTCCACTGGGGCACCGAGTGGCAGACCGAACCCGACGCCACCCAGCTCTCCCTGGCCAAGGCCCTCACCGCGTCCCGTACCGCAGGGCGACCGGACATCGACCTGATCATCGGGACGCACGCCCACGTCCCCCAGCCGTACGAGAAGGTCAACGGCACCTGGGTGGTCTACGGCATGGGCGACCAGATCGCGGGCCCGATGACCAACTACTCGGGCTCCTTCGACGCACGCGGCAACCAGGGCTCCATCGGACGCTTCACCTTCACCCCGCCCCGATCCCCCGGCGGACGCTGGGAAGTGACCCGGGCCGAGTTCATCCCCCAGTGGATGGACACGGCCGAAGGCAGGGTCGTCAACCTCCCCGACGCCCTTGCACGGGGAGTCGACCGGGACGACTACGAGGAGGCCCAGACGTCGATCAGGGCGGCCGTGCTCAGCCGCAACGCCGAAGCGGACGGACTCACCATGGGCCGCTGAGCCCCGGCAATCCGCTGCCGCGACGCAGGGCCGGGCCCTGTGCCGGCGGACCGTTCTCCCGCCCCCCACCCGACCCCGACACCCCGAGCGCCCCTCACGGCACCACCGTCACCGGCCAGCGCCCCGCCTTCACCAGACGCACCGCCACCGACCCCGCCAAACGGTGACCCGCCGACTCCGAAGCACCCACCACCACCGCATCCGCCTTGAGATCGTCCGCCGCGGTGACCAGCCCCCCGTACGGGTCACCCGGAAACGTGTGGAACTCCCAACGCACGTCCCACAGGTCCCGCACCCGCTCGATCGCCGCCCGGATCTCCGTGACCAGCCCCTCCGGGATCTCCTCCGTCGTGCCCACCACCGGTACGCCCAACGCCACGCCCATCGACATCACGGGTTGGATGTAGACCACGGCGAGCAGGGCGTTCTGCCGACGCGCCAGCCCACTCGCGTACGCCACCGCCCGGAGCGACGAGGGCGAACCGTCCACCCCGGCCACGATGACCTTGGGGCCGTCCGTGCCGCGTTCGAACTGGGAAGGGCGCTGCTGTGTCACAGCTTCGAGAGTAGGCGGTTCCACCCGGTGGCCCCTCGACCGACCGGGACCGACACGGCCGCGCCGCCACGGAAACGACCGCCGCACACACCCGGCAGCCCCTGCACTGCTGATCACCGCTGATCACCGCCGGTCGCACCGGCCCGGCGCTAGGGGCGTCCCGGTCGGTCCGTCCCCACCCGCCTCGACAGGCGCATGAGCGTACGCCTCCTTACAGTGCGATCATGAGCAGCACCGCGGACCGAGCCCGACAGACCCGCGGCTGGGCCCGCGCCCTCTCCTGGAGCGGGGTACCCGCCGCCTTCGCGGCGTTCTTCGCGGTGCTCGGCGTCTACTGCGCGCTCATCGCCGTCATCCCCCCACTGCGCACCCTGCTGCGACCCGTCACCCGCTTCCTCGACCTCCTCACCGTGCCCGTCAGCGCCAACCTCGCCTACGCGGCCTTCCTGCTGCTGCTCGCCACCGCCGTCGGTGCCCGCAAACGGACCGCCTGGTGGCTCGTCACCGGCTATCTGGCGCTGCTGCTCCTCGCCGATCTGCTGGACCTGGTGTTCGACACGTCGTGGCGCTGGGTCCCGAGTTTCGTGGTCTGCGCGTGCGCGGTCGCGGTCCTGGTGCTGGCGCGGGGCGAGTTCTTCGCGCGCACCCGACCCGGCGCGGTGCGGCGGGCGTTCCTCGTCCTGATCGTGTCCCTGGCGCTCGGAGTGCTGGTGGGCTGGGGGCTGACCGCACTGTTCCCGGGCTCGCTGCCCACCTCCCAGCAACTGGGCTGGGCCGCCAACCGGGTGTTCGGAGGTCTCGTACCCGCCGGGCAGTTCGACGGCCGGCCCCCGAGGTTCCTCGACTTCCTCCTCGGCGCGTTCGGTGCGTTCGCGCTGCTTGCCTCGGCGGCGTCCCTCTTCCGCTCACAGCGGCTGAGAGCGGCACTCCACGGCGACGAGGAGGATCGCATCCGCGCACTCCTGGCCGCCTACGGCACAACGGACTCCCTGGGCTACTTCGCCACTCGGCGCGACAAGGCCGCCGTCTTCGCACCCAACGGCCGGGCCGCCGTCACCTACCGCGTCGAAGCGGGCGTCGCACTCGCCAGCGGCGATCCCGTCGGCGACCGGGCCGCTTGGCCCGGGGCCGTCGACGCCTGGCTCGACATCGCCCGGCACTACGCATGGGCGCCTGCGGTCATGGGCGCTTCCGAAGAGGGCGCCCGTGCCTACGCCCGCTCCGGGCTCGGCGCGATCCAACTCGGCGACGAGGCGATCGTGGACGCCGCCCGTTTCGATCTCGACGGCCGGGACATGAGGGTGACCCGCCAGGCGGTGAACCGTGTCAAGCGGACCGGCGCCACCGTCCGGGTACGACGCCACTCCGCGCTCACGGAAGACGAGATGCACCAGGTCATCGACCGGGCGGATGCCTGGCGTGACACCGAGACCGAGCGCGGCTTCTCCATGGCGCTCGACCGCCTCGGCGACGCGGCCGACGGCGACTGCCTCCTCGTCGAGGCCCTCGACGAGGACGGCCGGCTGATGGCCCTGCTCTCGTTCGTGCCGTGGGGCCGCGACGGAGTCTCGCTCGACCTGATGCGCCGCGATCGCGCGGCACCCAACGGAGTCACCGAATTCATGGTCGCCGGGCTCTGTGCCGGGGCCGCCCGCGTCGGGGTGCGCCGCATCTCCCTGAACTTCGCCGTGTTCCGTTCCGCCTTCGAGGAAGGCGCCCGCATCGGCGCGGGCCCGGTGCTGCGCGTCTGGCGGCGCCTGCTGCTGTTCTTCTCCCGCTGGTGGCAACTGGAAGCGCTCTACCGGTCCAACGTGAAGTACCACCCGCAGTGGTACCCGCGCTTCCTCTGCTTCGGGGACGCCGGCTCCCTGGCCCGGATCGGGCTCGCGTCCGCGATCGCCGAGGGCTTCGTCTCCGTACCTTCCCTGCGGGAGTTGTGGGGCAGGGGACACGCGGGTGCGCCGAGGCCGGCGACCACCGAGGGGCTGCCCGCCATCGCGTCCTTGGGACTGCCAGGACCGGGCGAAACCACCGCCGAGCAGGAGCGCCTGCCCGACCAGATGCGCACCCGCCGCAGAAAACTGGAGCGGTTGCGAGCGGACGGGATCGACCCCTATCCGGTGACCATCGTCCATCCGACGGGCACGGTCGCCCAGATCAGGGCCGCCCACCAACCGCCTCCCCGCCCCGGGGGACGCACCGAGCAGACGGAGTCCGTCGCCGGTCGGGTGATGGCCGTGCGCGACTTCGGCGGTGTGGTGTTCGTGGTCCTGCGCGACTGGTCCGCGGACATCCAGATCGCGCTGACGAGGGACGAGAGCGGCCCGGGCACGGTGGCCGGGTTCACCGCGGCCGTCGACCTGGGCGACCACATCAGCGCCACCGGTGTGATCGGCACCAGTGACCGGGGCGAGCTCACCCTCTTCGTCACCGAGTGGCAGCTCACCGGAAAATGCCTGCGCCCGCTGCCCGACAAGAGGCACGGCCTGGCCGATCCCGAGGCGCGCGTCCGCCAGCGCTATCTCGATCTGGTCGTCAGTCCCAGCGCCCGTGACGTCGTCCGCCACCGCTCCGCGGCCGTCCAGGCCCTGCGGCAGGGGTTGCTGGAGCGCGGCTACCTTGAAGTCGAGACGCCGATGCTGCAACAGATCCACGGCGGAGCCAACGCACGCCCCTTCACCACCCACATCAACGCCTACGACCTCGACCTCTATCTACGCATCGCCCCCGAGCTCTATCTCAAGCGGCTCTGCGTCGGCGGGCTGGAGAAGGTCTTCGAACTGGGCCGCACCTTCCGCAACGAAGGCGTCTCCTACAAGCACAACCCCGAGTTCACGATGTTGGAGGCGTACCAGGCGTTCGCCGACTACGACACGATGCTCGACCTCACCCGGGAACTGATCCAAGGGGCGGCGATCGCCGCGTTCGGCTCGCCGGTGGCCCACCACAAGGGCCCCGACGGCACGCTGGTCGCCCATGACATCTCCGGGCCGTGGCCGGTGCGGACGGTCTACGGTGCCATCTCGGCGGCGCTCGGCGAGGAGATCGACGCGGACACCGACGAGGAGACGCTGCGTCGGCTCTGCGACCGGGCCGGTGTTCCCCACGTCCCCGACGACACCCGCGGTGACGTGGTGCTGGAGATGTACGAGCGGCTGGTCGAAGAACGGACCGAGCTGCCCACCTTCTACCGGGACTTCCCCACCGACGTCTCACCGCTCACCCGACAACACCGCCGCGACCCCCGCCTCGCGGAACGCTGGGACCTCGTCGCCTTCGGTACGGAGTTGGGCACGGCCTACTCCGAACTCACGGACCCGGTCGAGCAGCGCCGCAGGCTCACCGCCCAGTCGCTGCTCGCCGCCGGTGGCGATCCGGAGGCGATGGAGATCGACGAGGACTTCCTCGACGCCCTGGAGTACGCCATGCCGCCGACCGGGGGGTTGGGCATCGGAGTCGACCGTCTGGTGATGTTCCTGACCGGACTCACCATCCGGGAGACCCTGCCCTTCCCCCTGGTACGGCGCGGCTGACCCGCTGCTGCACTGCTCCCATCGGGTGTTTTCGTCCCCTGGGGCGTGTTGGAGTGGGTTTTGCCGCACCGACCGTGCGAGCAGTGTGGTCATGAAGAAGGATCAGACGACGCCCGATCGACGGTCGGTGCTGCGGATCGGTGCCTATCTGGGTGCGGTGGCCACGGCGGGACTGTTGATGACGGAGGGCACCGACGCCGTGGGAAGGGGTACGGCGGCCCCAGCGGTCGGTGCGTCCGGCGCTCCGGCGGGTGGCGGACCGGCGCCTGCGGGCGGCCCCCAGGCCGCCCAGGGACCGCCCGTCAGAGCATCGTCCTACCGTCTGCGGCCGATGACCGAGTACAGCCCCGCTCCCTTGCGCCGGGTCCTGCCACCCGTACGGACCCAGCCGTTCCTGCGGTTGCCGGACACCGACCGGGCCATGGTGCTGACCTTCGACGACGGACCCGACCCCCGGTACACGCCCGGCATCCTGCGCACCCTGCGTCAGTACGACGTCCAGGCCCTGTTCTTCGTCTGCGGCGAGATGGCGGACGACAACCGCGACCTGCTGCGCGAGATGGCCGACGACGGTCACGTGGTGGGCAACCACTCCTGGTCGCACCCGTTGATTCCCCGGCTGCCGCCCTCACGCATCCGCGATGAGTTGGGACGCACCAGCGAAGTGGTGGACGAGGTGCTCGGCGAGGCGCCGCTCTGGTACCGGGCCCCCTTCGGAGCGTGGAACAAGCACTCATTCGAAATCGGTGCCGAGTTGGGGATGGAGCCGCTCGCCTGGACGGTGGACACACTGGACTGGACCGAACCGGGGACCCGCACGATCGTGCGTCGGGTGCTCGACGGCGCGGGGCCCGGTGTGGTCGTCCTCTCCCACGATGCCGGCGGCGACCGCTCCCAGAGTGTTGCGGCGTTGCGGCGCTATCTGCCCCGGCTGTTGGACGACGGCTATCAGATTACGGTGCCGCGGCGTTGACACCACCGCTCGTCCGGGTGCCCTGCGCCTTCCCCTCGTCGACGGTGGTGGGGCCCAGGGACCAGCTGGTTCAGCGTGAGTCGACCAGCCGGGCGAAGACCACGACGTTGCCGTCGTAGCCGTCCGACTTGGAGTAGCCCCCGCCGCAGGTGATCACCCGTAGTTCGGCATGACCGGTGTCCCCGTACACCTGGGCGGCGGGGAAGTCGTCCTTGTCGAAGACCTCGACGCCGTACACCTCGAAGAGGGCCGTCTTGCCGTCGAAGCGCGGCACCTCGACCCGTTCGCCCTTGGTGATCGAGCCGAGGCCGTAGAAGACGGCCGGGCCGGAGAGGTTGTCGACGTGACCCACGATGATCGCGGTACCGCGCTGGCCGGGTGCGACGCCGTTCTGGTACCAGCCGGCGATGTTGCGGTCCTCTGCCGGTGGGGCTTCGATCCAGCCGTCGGGGTCCAGACCGACGTTCATCAGTGGCGCGTCGATCTCGATCGAGGGGATGCGCACCCGCTCGGCGGGTGCGAACGCCAGGGCCTTGGGCGGTACGAGTGGGGCGAACGTCTCGCCGTCGGGGCGGGCGAGTGACGCGGCGGCAGCGGGTTGCGGTGGACCCAACGACACGTCGACGCCGTTCTTCATCAGGGCGATCCCGGTGAGCATCACCAGGGCGATCACACCCCAAGGCGAGCGCCTGCGGGACTCCGAGCCGTTGTACCCCTCGCCCATGACTCTCCTTTTGTCACATCTACCCGGTGCGTGTACGCACGCTAGGTGAGCGTGGCGGGTGGTGCGAGGAGAGAAGGGCGAACGGGTGGCTGCGCCAGTGGGGGTGGCCCATCCGTGTCAACCGGTCCGATAAAACTTCTGACGGTCTGTGACCTGCGGCTCCATCAGATCGCCCCGGCGTGTCGCCGGCGGGTGCTCTCACCGATGTGGACCAGTGTCGACATGCGGTCGGCAGTGGGCCCGGTGAGTGTTCGTCATGGAAGGCGTACTCGTCGAACTTCCCGGAGCGCCGCTTCGGTGCGTCTTCCCTTGGAGGTTCACGATGCGTGCTTCACGCGCTCTCGCAGTGGCAGCGGTCACGTGTGCTGCCGTCGGGCTCTCGGCCCCGCTGGCCGCTGCGGGCGGCGACAGCCAGGACAACAGCCAGGTCCACGTCTCCGTCAATCCGCACGCCGTTCACCAGGGCGGCACCCTGACGATCACCGTCCACGGCTGCAACCGCGGCGGTACGGTCACGTCCAACGCCTTCTCCCAGGTCACGCTCTCCGCGGGCCGTGGCGACAACGGAAACAACCGTGGCGACAGCGGAAACAACCGCGGCGACAACCGCGACAACCGCGATAACCGTGACAACCGCGATAACCGCGGTGACGAACGTGAGAACACCTCGACCGCCACGGCCCGGATCCACGACCACGCCTCGCCCGGGCACTACAACCTCGCGGTCCGCTGCAACAACAACCGCAATGTGGCGACCGCACAGTTCACCGTCCTGTCGGGCCGAGGGGCACAGGGCGGTCTCGGTGGTTCGATGGGACCGAGCTCGACCGAGATGACGGTGGGCGCCTCTCTCGTCGCCACCGCTGCCATCGGTGGCACGTTGTTCATCGCCCGTCGCCGGCGCACGGTCGGCGCCAGGATCTGACTGTCCCGCCACCGTTGGTTGTCGTGATGAAAGCCCGTTGTGCCGACTCGGTAGGGAGTCGGCACAACGGGCTTTCGGTCCCCGGGCGGGCGAGGAACGCGGACCCGGTGGGTGTGATGCGACACTGTCGCGCGGCCGGCGGGATCAGTGCCGGTGACCGTAGACACGTCTGCGCACGACGAAGACCGTCGTGCCGGCGGCGGCGAGCACGAGGCTCGCTCCGAGGGCGATCGTGCCGGCGTCCATCTCCTCGACGCTTCCGCCGAGCCCGCCGAGGACACCAGACGGCGTGGTGGTGGGGGTGGTGGACGTGGTCGCCGTCGAACTGGTGGTGGGCGTCGATCGACCGCCGGCGATCGTCAGGTTGAAGCTGCCCCGCTGGCTGCCGCAGGTGAACTGCACCGAGTACTGTGCCCCGGGCCGTGCGGCCGGGTCGACCGTGGCCACGGCGGACGTGCCCGGCCTGATGGTCACGGCGTCGAAGATTCCGGACGACGCGGTCGCGGTGGTGTTGCAGCCGCTCGCCGAGAGCGCCACCCGCCCGCCCGGTGCGACGGTCGAAGGGCTGACGGTGAAGTAGGTCGTCGTTTGGGTGTCGGCGGCAGCCGCGAGGGGAGCGGCGGCCCAACCGAGTGCAGTGGCGCCCAGCAGTGCGGCGGACGCAGCGCGTATCGCGCGCATGGTCATTCCTCCGGGTCCCCGAGGAGCAGGCGCGGAACCGATTTCCACAGAAGGCAGGACATTGCCCCTCGATGACCGAAACGCTAGGAGCGCAGTACGGCGACCGCGATCGGTGTCGGGCGAATGGGTCATTCCGCTAGCCCGGACGAAGGACGGCCGTCGTGTCGTTCGCTCCGGATCCGCCCTGGTGATCTAGGGCTCGGTTGCCTCGGGGACGGCCCGCCCGGGACGGACGGTCCCGGGCGGATGGTCATCCGCCGATACGGACCGCGAGGTGCCGGCGCCCCCGGTGGCGGGGTCCGCATCGACGAGGAAAGTGGGCTCCCTCCCTGCTCGCCGATACCGCACGCCCCTGGTGCCCCGCCGATCCATGCTGAACCGCTGTTCAGCACCGGTGCACCCGTCACCGTGATCCCGGTCCCGCTCACCGCGGTCGCCGGGCAGCGGAAAACCTTCTTCGAGAATTTTTCGGCGACGTTGAACACACCCCTGCCCCCGGCCCGTACCTAGGGCCATGAGCGACGCGGACGGGCGTCGCATCAGGCTCATTGGGACCTTGGGGAGTGGACATGAACACCTGGCGTAACGCCTCGCTCGCGGTGACTGCAGCGGCCGTGCTCGTGCTGACGACGGCGTGCGGTCAGGCCAAGGATGGGGGCGACAGCCAGGCCGTCGGCGCCGCCCGCTCCGCACAGCCCGCCGGCACCGGCGGCGGCTACGGAAACGACTACGGCTCCGGCGCAGGCGCCACCCCCCAGGGAGTGGCAGCGAAGCCCGGTGGGCAACTCGCCGTGCGCCAGGACCCGGAGCTGGGCAAGGTCGTCACCGACAGTGCCGGCTTCACGCTCTACCGCTTCGACAACGACACCGCCTCCCCACCGAAGTCCAATTGCGATGGTGACTGCGCGAAGGCGTGGCCGGTGGTCTCCGCACCCGGTACGTCATCGGCGCCAGGCATCGACGCCTCACAACTCGGCGAGGTCACCCGTACCGACGGTTCCAAGCAACTGACCATCGGCGGCTGGCCCATGTACCGATTCGCCAAGGACACCAAGGCCGGTGACATCAAGGGGCAGGGTGTCGGTGGCACCTGGTTCGCCGCGGCACCCGACGGGAAGAAGGCCCAGGCAGGAGCGGGCGCGGCCAATCCGACACAGCCGGTCGACCCCGCTGGTCTCACCACCCGGCAGGACCCCCAGCTGGGCGAGATCGTCATTGATAAGAACGGTATGACCGTCTATCGGTTCAAGAAGGACTCGGCCTGGCCGATGAAGACGGCGTGCACCGGGGACTGCCTCCAGAAATGGCCTGTTGTTGCCCCTGTCGACAAGAACAACACCAAGGGAATCCTGAAGAAGGGCTTCGTCACCTTCAATCGGCCGGACGGCATCAAACAGCAGACCATCGACTGCTGGCCTCTCTACACCTTCTCGGGTGACACCAAGCCGGGCGACACCAATGGCCAGGGCGTGGGCGGCACCTGGTTCGCGGTATCCCCGCAGGGCAAGCTGGTCGGCGCGCCGAAGTAGATCCCCACTGCAACCGAGGCCCGAGTAGGCCCGTCCCACGCCCTGCGTGACGGCGGGCCGCTTGCCGTATCCCTTGCCATGTGACCAAGAACGGACCGCTAATTTCCGTTTGGGCTCGCTCAATTGGCGGTCGATCAGTAGCCTCGGCTCGAACACTGGCCATGCACATGGCCGGTTCCCCGTGGCGACTTGGTTGGAGACATCGATGGAGCGTCCCGCCTGGGCCCCGCCCGGCATCGATATATCGGTGCCGAGCGTGTCCCGAATGTACGACTATTACCTGGGCGGCTCGCACAACTTCGAGGTCGATCGTGAGGCTGCCCGCAAGGTTTTGGAGTTCATGCCGGGGCTTCCCAAGGCCATGCAGGCCAACCGCGCTTTCATGCGCCGCGTGGTGAATTACGCCGTGGCTCACGGCGTAACTCAGTTCCTGGACATCGGTTCCGGAATTCCCACCTTCGGTAATGTGCACGAGGTTGCACGCAATGCGAGCAAGGATGCACGCGTTGTGTACGTCGATCACGATCCGGTTGCCGTTGCCCATGGACAAGCCGTACTCGGGGACGACCCCCAAGCGGCCGTAGTAGCCGCTGACCTGCGCAGACCGCAGCAAATCCTGGAAAGCCCGGAAGTCGCAGCGGTGTTGGACCTCAGTCAGCCGGTGGCGCTGCTCCTCCTCGCCGTGCTCCACTTCGTCGAGGACGAGGAAGACCCGTACACCGCCGTGCGGCGACTGCGGGACGCGACGGTGCCGGGCAGCATCGTCGCCGTCACGCACATGTCGTACGACACCGTCCCGGTACCGAGGGAAAAGGCCGAGGGAGTGGTCGGCGTCTACCGCGGGACCCGCAGTCCACTGATATCGCGTTCGCGTGAGCAAATTGCTGATTTCTTCGAGGGGTACGAGATGGTCGAGCCCGGCCTGGTGTCCATGCCGCAGTGGCGGCCGGACGCCCCCACCGAGCAGGAGGACCCATATGCCTTCGCAGGCTTCGCCGGGGTGGGGCGCAGGGCGTGATGGCTCCGTCGCAAGCACCGGGTTCCGCGGCGGACCCGGACGGCCTTGAGGACAGACTCCGTCGGTTCGCCACCATCTGGAGCCGAGCCGTCTTCCCCGTGACGGCGACGTCGCTCACGCGCCCCGAGATAGAGCAGCACCTGCTGCCGCTCGCCCGCCGCCTGAGTGACTCGCTGCACTCCCGCACCTTCGACGCCCGTGCCGTGCAGGGCATCGGGGCCGCACTCATCGAGGCGCACTGCACCGACCCGGAGGCGCTCAGCCGCACCCTCGGTGTGATCGACGCCTATCTGGTGCTCTACTGCGGTGACCCCGGCATCGAAGGGCCCGGCGCCGAACAGGCCGCCGAGGACAGTCGCGCCCGCTGCGCCAGGCTCCAACACGCGCTCGCCGCCGGCTACGCCCACGGACTGCGCGAACGCACCCTCGCCGAGCAGGAGTCCATCGCCCGCTCCTCCCTCGCCGCACGCAACGCAGCCGTGAGCGCCCTGCACGCCACCGAGACCCGACTGCGGGCAGTCTTCGAGGGGGCCGCGATCGGCATCGCGATAGCCGATCTCGAAGGCAACATCCTGGAGGTCAACGAGACCCTCACCCGGATGTTCGGGGGCCTGGAACACCACGTGCGTGGCAAGAAGGTCACCGAGTGGTCGCACCCCGAGGACCGCCCCCACGTCTGGCAGCTCTACCGCGAGCTCGTCCGCGGCGAGCGGGAACACTTCCGGGTCGAGAAGCCCTTCTTCCGCAACGACGGCACGGTGTTGTGGACCAATCTCACCGTCTCCCTCCTCCGGGACCCCGACGGCCGCCCCCAATACCAACTGGCCCTGCTGGAGGACACCACCGAACGACGTCTCCTCCATCTGCGCCTGCGCTACGAGGCCACCCACGACGCGCTCACGGGACTGCCCAACAGGACGCTCTTCTTCGAGCGTCTTGAGAAAGCGCTCTCCGCAGGAGACGGTTCCCGCTTCGGGCTCTGCTACCTGGACCTCGACGGGTTCAAGGCCGTCAACGACAGCCTCGGACACGCGACGGGCGATCGACTGCTGGTCGAGGTCGCCGACCGGTTGCAGAGTTGTGCCACGGCACCGGGCGAGATGGTGGCGCGCCTCGGCGGTGACGAGTTCGTGGCCCTGACCACAGGACCCGACACCGAACACGAAGTCGACGAGTTGGCCGCCCGCATCCTCTCCGCCCTCGCCTCGCCGATCCGGGTCGACGGTCGGGAATTCACCGTCCGCGGCTCCATCGGCATCGTGGAGGGGCCGGCGGGGGAGCGCACCACGGCCGAGGTGCTCCGCAGCGCCGACATCACGATGTACCGGGCCAAGTCCGCCGGCGGCAACCGCTACGAGACCGCCGACCCCGAAGCCGATGCGCGCGCCATCACGCGTCACGGTCTGACCACCGCCCTGCCCGCGGCGTTGGAGCGCGGTGAGTTCTTCATCGAGTACCAGCCCCTGGTGGACATGTGCGACGGCAAGGTCCACGGCGCGGAGGCACTCGTCCGTTGGTGCCATCCACAACACGGTGTCCTCGGACCCGACCAGTTCATCCCGCTCGCCGAACACACCGGACTGATCATTCCGCTCGGTCGCTGGGTGCTCCAGGAGGCAGTGCGTCAGGCACGGTACTGGCAGGAGCACCACGCGGACCTCGGTCCTGTGCGGATCAACGTGAACCTCTCGCCGACCCAGCTCCAGCACCCGGGCCTGGTCAACGAGACCGTTGCGGTGCTCGAAGGCTCGGGCCTCGCGCCGGGCTCGCTCTGCCTTGAGGTCACGGAATCCGCCCTGATCGGCGCGGACGAGGGGCTTCTAAAACCCCTGCGCCAGCTCGCCGAGCTGGGCGTCGACATCGCCCTGGACGACTTCGGCACCGGTTACTCCAACCTGGCCAATCTGCGCAGGCTGCCGGTGAGCGTCCTCAAACTGGACCGCTCCTTCACCAAGGGGATGCAGCACCTGCCGGTGGACCCCGTCGATCTGAAGATCGTCGAGGGGATCGTGTCACTGGCGCACAGCCTGGAGCTAGCGGTCACCGTCGAGGGCGTGGAGACGGGGGCGCAGGCGGACCAGTTGCGCGAGCTCGGTTGTGACACCGCCCAGGGCTGGTACTACGCGAGACCCGGCCCGCCCGAGAAGCTGCACGCCCTGTCCCTGGCGGACGCGGTCTGATCCCGGCCCTGCCGTGAGGTGTGGTCGCCGACCACGGTGGCCACACCCCTCACCCCAAGCCCCGGGCTCTCCCACGGCACACCCCCCGTACGACAGGTGATCACGGGTCGTGGGTCACCCGGTCGCGGGTGACGCCAGGAGCACCCGTTGGAGCTCCCTGGCCGCCCGCGGCGGAGCCACATCGCTGCGGTGCGCCAGGGCGATCGTCCGCCGCAGCCCCGGTCGGGCCAGTGGCGTCACCCGCAGCCCCGGCCCCGCCCGCCCCGCCACCATGCTCGGCACCACCGCCATGCCGAGCCCGGCCCGTACGAACCCCAGCACGGCGTCCATCTCCCCGCCCTCCACGGTGAAGCCCGGCTCGAAGCCCGCCGCCCGACAGGCGGCGACGGTCAGCTCCCGCAGGTCGTACCCGTGTCGGAACATCACCAGCGGCTGATCGCGCAGATCGGCGATCCGCACCGGTCTGCGAGGGGCCCTCGCCGATGCCGAAGACACCACCACCAGGTCCTCCCGGAGCAACTCCACCGTGGTCAGTGCGGGTGATCCCGGGGGCAGCGGCAACACGATCAACGCCAGGTCGAGGGCACCGCGCGCCAGCTGGCGCACCAGGTCGTGCGAGCCGCCCTCCTCGATCAGCAGCCTGATCCCCGGGTGCCGGTCGTGGTAGACGCGCAGGACATCCGGCAGCAGCCCCGTGCAGAGGCTCGGCGTGGCCCCGAGCCGCACCCGGCCCCGGCGGAGCTGGACCAGTTCCTGTACCTCGTGCCGTGCGGTGTCGGCGTCCGCGAGGATGCGGCGGGCGAGCGGCAGCAGGGTCTCGCCGGCCTCGGTGAGCGAGATGTTGCCACGCGCCCTGCTGAACAGTTCCGCGCCCAGTTCCGTCTCCAGCGCGCGGATCTGCTGGGACAGCGAGGGCTGTGCGACATGGACACGTTCAGCGGCCCGGGTGAAGTGATGTGTCTCGGCCACGGCCACAAAGTAGAGGAGCTGTTGCAGCTGCATCCTCCTACGATAGGTGATGCCTATTGAGATAAGCCGGATCATGTCTTGGACCTCTTGACTCCGCTAGCCCTACCTTTCCCTCATGGCTCTGGCAACACGGACGGACAAGGGGAGCGCGGTGCGCAAGCCGCCCCCCAAGCGCTCCTTCTGGGGATCGACGGTCGGCAAGAAAGTGGTCATGGCCGTCAGCGGTCTGATCATGCTCGGCTACCTCGTCGCCCATGTGATGGGCAACCTCAAGGTCTTCTTCGGCCCCGCGGAATTCAACGAGTACGGCCACTGGCTGCGCACCATGGGCGCCCCGATCCTCCACGAGGAGTGGGCCCTGTGGATCGTCCGCATCGTGCTGCTCGCCGCGGTGGTGGCCCATGCGGTCTCCGCGTACCAGCTCAGCAGGCGCGACATCAAGGCCCGACCCAGCAAGTACGTCCACCGCCGCAAGCGCGCCAGCTACGCCACCCGCACCATGCGCTGGGGCGGCATCATCGTCGCCCTCTTCATTGTCTGGCACATCCTCGACCTCACCACCCTCACGGTGAACGAGAACGCGCAGCCCGGACGCCCGTACGAGAACGTCGTCGCCACCTTCTCCACCTGGTACGGCAACGTCATCTACATCACGGCGATGCTCGCCATCGGCCTCCACGTCCGCCACGGCTTCTGGAGCGCCGCCCAGACCCTCGGCGTCGGCAGCGCCTCCCGCGACCGCATCCTCAAGACCGTCGCCAATGGCCTCGCCCTGGTGCTGACCGCCGGCTTCATCGCCGTACCCGTCGCCGTCATGACCGGAGTGGTGAGCTAAATGAACAACCTCGACTACGCCCAGTACGAGACGGGTGAGCCGCTCTTCGACAGCAAGGCTCCCGACGGGCCGATCGCCGAGCGCTGGGACCGCCGCCGCTTCGAAGCGAAGCTCGTCAACCCCGCCAACCGCCGCAAGCACACCGTCATCGTCATCGGCACCGGCCTCGCCGGCGGCGCCGCGGGTGCGACCCTCGGCGAGCAGGGCTACCACGTGGAGCAGTTCTGCTACCAGGACTCGCCACGCCGGGCCCACTCCATCGCCGCCCAGGGCGGTATCAACGCGGCCAAGAACTACCGCAACGACGGCGACTCGATCCACCGCCTCTTCTACGACACCGTCAAGGGCGGCGACTTCCGGGCCCGCGAGTCCAATGTCCACCGGCTCGCCCAGATCTCCGTCGAGATCATCGACCAGTGCGTCGCCCAGGGCGTGCCCTTCGCCCGGGAGTATGGCGGGCTCCTCGACACTCGATCATTCGGCGGAGTCCAGGTCTCCCGCACCTTCTACGCCCGCGGCCAGACGGGGCAGCAACTGCTCCTCGGTGCCTACCAGGCGCTGTCCCGGCAGATCGCCGCCGGCAACGTCAACATCCACCCGCGCACCGAAATGCTGGACCTGATCGTCATCGACGGCAGGGCCCGCGGGATCGTCGCCCGCGACCTGGTGACCGGCGAGATCTCCAGCCACTTCGCCGATGCGGTGGTGCTGGCCAGCGGCGGCTACGGCAATGTCTTCTACCTGTCGACCAACGCCATGAACTCCAACGCCACCGCGATCTGGCGGGCCCACCGCCGCGGTGCGTACTTCGCCAACCCCTGCTTCACCCAGATCCACCCCACGTGCATCCCGCGCACCGGCGAGCACCAGTCCAAGCTGACCCTGATGAGCGAATCCCTCCGCAACGACGGACGGATCTGGGTGCCGAAGGCACACGGTGACCAGCGGCCGGCCAACGAGATCCCCGAGGAGGAGCGCGACTACTACCTGGAGCGCATCTACCCCTCCTTCGGCAACCTCGTGCCCCGGGACATCGCCTCCCGCGCGGCGAAGAACGTCTGCGACGAGGGCCGCGGCGTCGGCCCCGGCGGACAGGGCGTCTACCTCGACTTCGCCGATGCCATCCGTCGCCTGGGCCGGGCCAAGGTGGAGGAGAAGTACGGCAACCTCTTCGACATGTACGAGCGCATCACCGCGGAGAACCCCTACGAAGTGCCGATGCGGATCTACCCCGCCGTGCACTACACCATGGGCGGCCTCTGGGTCGACTACGACCTCCAGACCACCGTGCCGGGCCTCTTCGCCATCGGCGAGGCCAACTTCTCCGACCACGGCGCCAACCGCCTCGGAGCCTCCGCGCTGATGCAGGGCCTGGGCGACGGCTACTTCGTGCTGCCGTCCACCATCAACGACTATCTGGCCCGGGCACCCCTGAGCGACCAACCCGACGCCTCCCACCCCGAGGCGGCCGAGGTCATCGCCGAAACCGAGGACCGCATCAATCTGCTGCTCGCCGTCGACGGCGACCGCACCCCCGACTCGTTCCACCGCGAGTTGGGCGAAGTGATGTGGGAGTTCTGCGGCATGGCCCGCACCGAGCAGGGGTTGCGCAAGGCCCTGGAGCGCATTCCGCAGATCCGCGAGGAGTTCTGGCGGCGCATCAAGGTCCCCGGCGTCGGCGAAGAGTTCAACCAGTCGTTGGAGAAGGCCAACCGGATCGTCGACTACCTGGAGCTCGCCGAGCTGATGTGCCTCGACGCCCTGCACCGCAGCGAGTCCTGCGGCGGTCACTTCCGCGAGGAGTCCCAGACCCCCGACGGCGAGGCCGCCCGCAGGGACGAGGAGTTCGGCTACGCCGCCGCCTGGGAGTTCACCGGCACCGCCGAACCGCCCGTCCTGCACAAGGAAGACCTGGTCTTCGAGTACGTCCACCCCACCCAGCGGAGCTACGCATGAAGCTCAATCTGCGCGTCTGGCGCCAGCGCGGCGCCGATGACCCCGGCGCCATGGCCACGTACGAGGTCGACAACATCTCCGAGGACATGTCCTTCCTGGAGATGCTCGACACCCTCAACGAGGAACTCATCCTGCGCGGTGAGGACCCGGTGGCCTTCGACCACGACTGCCGCGAAGGCATCTGCGGTGCGTGCAGCCTGGTCATCAACGGCGATGCGCACGGCCCCGAGCGCACCACCACCTGCCAACTCCATATGCGCTCGTTCGCGGACGGCGACACCATCGACGTCGAGCCCTGGCGCGCATCGGCGTTCCCCGTGATCAAGGACCTGGTGGTGGACCGGTCCGCCTTCGACCGGATCATCCAGGCCGGCGGCTACATCAGCGTCCCCACCGGCGCCGCACCGGACGCCCACGCCACGCCCGTGCCCAAGCCCGATGCCGACTTCGCCTTCGAGCACGCGGAGTGCATCGGGTGCGGGGCCTGCGTCGCCGCCTGTCCCAACGGCTCCGCGATGCTCTTCACCTCCGCCAAGGTCAACCACCTCAACGTCCTCCCGCAGGGTGCGCCCGAACGGGAGACGCGCGTCCTCGACATGGTGGCCACCATGGACGCGGAGGGCTTCGGTGGCTGCACCCTCACCGGCGAGTGCGCCACGGCGTGCCCCAAGGGCATTCCGCTGCCGTCGATCGCCGCCATGAACAAGGAGTGGTTGCGGGCCAACCGCAGGGCGAGCCGCCGCTCGTAGCCGCTAACGGCAGCCGTCGCCGTGGTGCCGGGAGCGGGCCGATGGTGCATGGGCGCCCGTCCCGCGGCCGGGCACCGCTCGTCGCCCGAACGGTGTCAGGTGCGCAACCTGGCCGCGAGATGGGGTGCGGTGCGGCTGTCGGTGGCAGCCACCTGCTCCGGCGTCCCCTCGGCGACGATCCGCCCGCCGGCGTCACCGCCGCCGGGCCCCAGATCGATGACCCAGTCGGCACCGGCGACCACGTCCATGTCGTGTTCGACCACGACGACCGAATGCCCCGCGTCGACCAGCCCGTTCAGCTGGCGCATCAACACCAACACATCGGCCGGATGCAGTCCGGTGGTCGGTTCGTCCAGTACGTACAGGGTGTGCTCACCCCGGAGCCGTTGGAGCTCCGTGGCCAGTTTGATGCGTTGTGCCTCCCCGCCCGACAGTTCGGTCGCGGGCTGTCCCAACCGCAGATGACCGAGTCCCACGTCCAGCAGGGTGGTGAGGGCGCGCGCTGCCGCGGGCACCTCGCCGAAGAACTCCGCCGCCTCCTCCACGGAGAGGTCCAACACGTCCGCAATGCTCAGCCCCCGGTACCGGACCTCCAACGTCGACGGGGCGTACCGGGCTCCCCGGCAGTCGGGGCAGGGCGCGTAGGTGCTGGGGAGGAAGAGCAACTCGACCGAGATGAAGCCCTCGCCCTGACATGTCTCGCACCGTCCGCCCGACACGTTGAACGAGAAGCGCCCCGCCCGGTAGCCGCGTCGGCGGGCCTCGTCCGTCTGGGCGAAGAGCTTGCGCACCACGTCGAACAGACCGGTGTAGGTCGCCAGATTGGAGCGCGGGGTCCGCCCGATGGGCTTCTGGTCCACGAACACCAGCCTGCCGACACCGGGCAGGTCCGCAGTGATCGCCGACACCAGGGTGGACTTTCCCGAACCGGAGACACCGGTGATGGCCGTCAGCGTGCCCAGCGGCAGCCCGGCCGTGACCGAGCGCAGATTGTGTCGGGTCACCGGCCCGATCCGCAGCCACTTCGACGGTCGGCGCGCCCGCGCACCCGGGACCACCCCCGGGTGGTCGTCGAAGAGGAAGCGTCGGGTCACCGAATCGGCCACGGCCGCCAACTGCCCGGGCGGCCCGCTGTGCACCACCCGCCCGCCGTGCTCACCGGCCCCGGGGCCCACGTCGACGAGCCAGTCCGTGCCGCGCATCACGTCCAGGTGGTGTTCCACGACGAACACCGAGTTGCCCGCGGCCTTCAGCCGCTCCAGAACCGTCAGCAGCGCCCGTGTGTCCGCGGGGTGCAGCCCCGCGGAAGGCTCGTCCAGTACGTACACCACCCCGAACAGCCCCGAGCGCAACTGGGTCGCCAGCCGTAGCCGTTGGAGCTCCCCGTTGGAGAGCGTGGGGGCGGCGCGGTCCAGACTCAGGTAGTCGAGTCCCAGTTCGACCACCGGGTCGATCCGTGAAAGGAGGTCCGCCGTGAGGACGCGCACGGCCGCACCGCCGTCCGCGGCCTTGAGCACCTCGGCCAGTTCGGTCAGCGGCAGCCCCGCCAGTTCGGTGATGGTCCGCCCCGAGACGGTGACGGCGAGCGATTCGGGACGCAACCGCGCACCGCCGCACCCGGGACACGGTGAACTGCTCAGGAACCGCTCGGCACGGGCCCGTAGGGCCGTGCTCCGCGAATCCGCGAAGGTGTGCAGCACATGACGACGGGCGCTCGTGTACGTGCCCTGGTAGGGGCGCTGGATGCGGCCGGCGTCCCGAACCGGGTGCACGGTCACCACCGGTTGTTCCGGGGTGAAGAGGATCCACTCCCGGTCCTTCCGGTCCAAGCGGTGCCAGGGCAGGTCGACGTCGTACCCCAACGCGTCCAACACATCGCGCAGGTTCTTGCCCTGCCACGCACCGGGCCATGCGGCGATGGCCCCCTCCCGGATGGAGAGCGAGGGGTCCGGGACCAACAACTCCTCGGTGGTGTCGTGGACCACGCCGAGCCCGTGGCACTCGGGGCAGGCGCCGGCGGCGGTGTTGGGGGAGAAGGCGTCCGAGTCCAGTCGTTCGGCGCCCGGTGGGTAGTCGCCCGCCCGCGAGAACAACATGCGCAGCGAGTTGGAGATCGTGGTGACCGTACCCACCGACGAACGGGACGTGGGGGAGGAGCGGCGCTGCTCCAGGGAGACGGCCGGGGGAAGCCCGGAGATCTCCCCGACCGCGGGCGCGCCCACCTGGTGGATCAGCCGACGTGCATAGGGCGCGACGGACTCGAAGTAGCGGCGCTGGGCCTCCGCGTACACCGTGCCGAAGGCGAGCGACGACTTCCCCGATCCGGAGACACCGGTGAAGACGACCAGTGCGTTGCGGGGAATGTCCACATCGACGTTGCGGAGGTTGTGCTCCCGGGCGCCGCGTACCCGGACGTACGGGTCCAAGGGCTCGGGCGCACCAGAAGGGTTGTGCATATCGCCCCATTCTAGTTGTTGCCCCTGGTCAGGTCGGATCGGGGGTCGTGCATGGAGGGGCGATGCGGGGACGGGCCCGGTCGAAGCCCCCGCACGGGTGGGCGTCGGTGCCCGCGGGTCCCCCGGCACCCCGGGCGTACGGCGCGGGCAGCAGAGAAATCCGGGTGCTTAGGCTGTCGGTGTGACACACGACCGCAGACCCCTGGCCATCTTCGACCTCGACGGCACCCTTGCGGACTCGGCGCACCGGCAGCACTTCCTGGAACGCGCCCCGCGCGACTGGGACGCCTTCTTCGCCGCCGCACCCGATGACCCACCGCTCGACGAAGGTGTTCGGCTCTGTCTCGCTGCCGCGGAGGAGTGCGAGGTGGTGTATCTCACGGGCAGGCCGGATCGGTGCCGCGAGGACACTGTGGTCTGGCTCGCTGCCCAGGGCCTGCCGACGGGCGCGGTCCACATGCGCCGCAACGGCGATCGCAGGCCCGCCCGTACCACCAAACTGGAGGTCCTCACCCGGTTGGGCCGTCGGCGTGAGGTGCGGATGCTCGTGGACGACGACGTGTTGGTGTGCATCGCCGCCCGGCGCGCCGGTTTCCGTGTCGTCCCCGTCACCTGGGCCCCCGGAGCCACGGGCGACGCCATGCGGCAGGCCCAGGGTGAGCAGGGCCGCACCTGAGCCACCCGAACGTTGGGATCGGGCAACTCCGGTCTCGGCGCGGCGCGCAGGCGCCCGCACGGCGCGGTGAGCCGCTGCGGTTCCGGCGCCTGGTGTTCGCGTTCGACAGGGCCGGTGCTCCGCCCGGCCGTATGCCCATGGCATACGGCCACTGTCCGACTGTGGTGCGCGACCGCCCTGTCGTCAGGACGGCTCTTCGAGCGGTGGTGTTCGGCGGGGCCCTTCTCGCTAGGAGCCGTCCTCCAGTCGGAAGCCGACCTTCAGACCCACCTGGTAATGCTCGATCTGACCGTCGACGATGTGGCCCCTGACCTGTGTGACCTCAAACCAGTCGAGACCGCGAACTGTCTGGTTCGCCCGACTGATCCCGTTGCGGATGGCCTGATCGATCCCTTCGTGAGAGGTGCCGACAATCTCTGTTACCCGATAGATGTGATCCGACATAGACGTTCTCTCTCCTCTCGCTACACTCTCTGCACACGCTCTCCACCGTGCCCCACCTGGAGGGTGTGCGCGAGATGTCAATAGCTCGGGGCTTGACCGGCACTTTGGTGGACGACCAAAATCCAGCCACACCCGTGCGAGCCTGGAGCACGCTTCCCCCACCGGGTACAGATTCCATGCCCTTCGTTAGGTGAACGCTGTGAAAATCCGCCCACTCCAACCGTCCGTCGCGCTGCTGTGCGCCGCTGCGCTCACTGGCTGCGGGCTCATACCGGGCACGGGATCTGATACACGCACCGTCCGGATCTGGTTGATGAAGGACAGCGTCACGGACGAGTTCCTGGACCGCTTCACCAAGCAGTACAAGAAGGACCACCCCTCGGTGAAGTTGGAAGTCACCTTCCAGGGGTGGAACGGCATCGGTGAGAAGGTCAACGCCGCGCTCAAGAGCAAGGACGCTCCGGAGATCATCGAGGTCGGCAACACGCAGGTCGCGCAGTACGCGGAGAGCAAGGCGCTCACCGACCTCACGTTGGAGTCCGTGCGCGACCTCGGCAGCGAGGACTGGTTGGAGGGTCTCGCCGCCCCGGGCAACATCAACGGCTCGCAGTTCGGTATTCCCTGGTACGCGGCCAATCGCGTGGTGATCTACAACAAGGACATCTTCGCGGAGGCGGGCGTCAAGAAGCTGCCCAAGACCCGTGAGGAGTGGCTGACGCTCTCCAAGAACCTCAACCGCGACGGCAACCAGGGCATCTACCTCTCCGGTCAGGACTGGTACACGCTGACCGGCTTCATCTGGGAGGACGGCGGGGAACTCGCCGAGGAGACCGCCGGTTCCTGGGAGGGCACGCTCCACACCCCGCAGGCGCTCAAGGCGATGAGCTTCTACAAGAAGCTCCAGTCCCACGGCAAGGGCCCGAAGGCCTCGGACGAGCGCACGCCCGCGCAGGAGGGTGTCTTCGCCACGGGCAAGGTCGCCCAGATGATCTCGACGCCGAGTTCGGCGGCCGTCATCGAGAAGAACAACCCTCAGCTGAAGGGCAAGCTCGGCTACTTCTCCATTCCGGGCATCAAGGCCAACAAACCGAGTGCGGTGTTCATCGGCGGCTCCGACCTGATCATCCCGGAGCGGTCCAAGGAGCGGGGCACGGCCATCGACGTGGTCGCCGCGCTGGCGAGCGAGCACTGGCAGAAGGACCTCGCTCGCACGATGAACTACGTGCCCAACAAGAAGTCGCTGGGTGCGATGGTGGCGGACGGTCCCGAGAGCGCCGCCGCCATGGCGGCCGGAGCGCGGGCAGGGGGCAGCAAGGCCACTCCCAACTCCCCGCAGTGGGCCGATGTCGAGGGGAATAACCCGATCAAGGCGTATATGACGGCGGTGCTCACGGGCAGCGACCCCAAGGAAGCGGCTGAGAAGGCATCGAAGTCCATCACTGCGCTGCTGACGCCCGGCTGACCGTCAGGCGCCGTGGTGAAGGGGTCGACAACTCCATGAACCTCATGGAGAGACGGGGAGGGCGGGCCTGACGGGCGCACCCTCCCCGGTGCCGTGTCAGGCCGTTGCGGTGGCCAGGGAGAGGGCGAATCTGCCGGCGGAGTCAGTCCACCACTCGGTCAGTTCCATGCCCGCCGCCGCCAGCTCCCGCCGCACCCCCTCCCGTCGGAACTTCGCGGACACCTCGGTGCGCAGTTCCTCGCCCTCCTCGAAGGAGACCGCGAGGTTCAGCTCCGGAATCTTCACCGTCAGATCGGAGCGCGCCCGCAGACGCATTTCGATCCACTCCTCCTCCCGGTTCCACAGCGCCACGTGGTCGAAGTCGTCGGGGTCGGCGTCAGCGCCCAGTTCCCGGGCCAACACCCGTAGGACGTTCTTGTTGAACTCGGCGGTCACCCCGGCTGCGTCGTCGTACGCGCGCACCAGCACCTCTTCGTCCTTGACCAGGTCCGTGCCGAGCAGCAAGGCGTCACCCGGGTCGAGGAGGGCGCGCACCGCCCGGAGGAACAGGGCCCGCTCCGCCGGGAGGAGATTGCCAATCGTGCCGCCCAGGAAGGCGACCAGCCGTGGTCCGGGCGCATCGGGCAGGGCCAGGCCCCGGGTGAAGTCCGCGATCAGCGCATGCACCCGCAGTCCCGGACGCTGGGCCAGCAGCGACTCGGCGGCTCCGGTCAGTGCGCTCTCGCTCACGTCGACCGGAACGTAGCTCTGCACGTCGGGCAGTGCGTCCAGGAGGTGGCGCGTCTTCTCGGAGGAGCCGGACCCCAGCTCGACGAGGGTCCTCGCGCCGGTCGCCGAGGCGATGGCGGGTGCCCGGTCGATGAGGATCTCGCGTTCGGCCCGGGTGGGGTAGTACTCGGGCAACCGGGTGATCTCTTCGAACAGCTCGCTGCCGCGGGCGTCGTAGAACCACTTCGGCGGCAACTCCTTGGGGGTACGGGTCAGGCCGTGGAGCACGTCGGCGCGCAGGGCGGCACCGGTCGCGTCCTCGGGCAGGGTTCGGGTCAGCCGGAACGGACTCACGCAGGGCGCTCCTTGAGGGGGGAGAGGAGGACGTCGGCACGGGTGGCGACCAGCAGGGTGCGGTCGGAGACCTCGCGCCACCGAGGATCGTCGTCGTACGGCTCCGAAGCCACCACCGTGCCCTGCTGCGGCCCGGTCCGGTACCACAGTGAGTCCCCCCAGGCGGTTGCCGCGATCGCCGTACCGTCGGTGAGGAGGAAGTTCAGCCGGGATGAGGGGGCTGCTTCCGCCACTTCGGTGACGGTGTCGCCCAGGGCCTGGCCGAGTTCATCCCCGTCCCGCAGCCGGTGGAGGACGAGTGCCCAGAGCAGGGCGGCGTCACAGCGTGCCTCCAACTGGAGCAGTTCCCGTGGCGGAAGCGTCGCCGCGAGCGGTGCCAGGGAGTCCGGCCACCCCCGGGCCACCCCGTTGTGGCTGAAGAGCCACGGGCCGGACGCGAAGGGGGCCGCAGCCGCCTCTCCGTCGGCTCCGGCTTCGGTCGCATCGCGGACGGCTGCGAGCAGTGCTTCGGAGCGGACCACCCGCGCGAGATCGGCGAAGGACAGATCGGCCCAGATCGGGCCAGGGCGTCGATAACGGGCGGGGGTCGGATCGTCGGCGGCGTACCAGCCCACGCCGAAGCCGTCCGCGTTGACCGTTCCGTACCGCTGCCGGCGCGGCGCCCAGGACTGGCGAAACAGTCCGTGGGGCGGTCGGATCAGGAGCTCCTCCCAGGCGATCGGCGGCCCGAGATAGGCGATGTGTCGACACATCAGGTGCCCGCCCTCCCGTGCCCCGCATCCCGTGCGGTGCGGAAACCGGCGAAGATCTGGCGCCGGACCGGTAGGTCCCAATTGCGGAAAGTGCCCCGACATGCCACCGGGCCGACCGCGAAGGACCCTCCCCGCAGCACCTTGTGCTCCGGTCCGAAGAACACCTCGGAGTACTCGCGGTAGGGGAAGGCGACAAAACCGGGATAGGGGAGGAAATCGCTGGCCGTCCACTCCCACACGTCGCCCATCAACTGCCGCACTCCGAGCGGGGACGCGCCGTTCGGATAGCTGCCGACGGATGCCGGCCGCAAATGCCGCTGTCCTAGATTGGCATGGAGGGGGGTGGGGTCCTCGTCGCCCCAGGGGAAGCGGCGTGAGCGGTTTGCTGCCCCGTCGTGACGGGCCGCCTTCTCCCACTCCGCCTCGGTGGGGAGCCGGCGCCCCGCCCAACGGGCATAGGCGTCGGCCTCGTACCAACTCACGTGCAGCACCGGTTCGTCGTGGGGCACCGGCTCGGTCACACCGAAGCGGCGGCGCAACCACTGCCCGCCCTCACACCGCCAGAACAGCGGTGCGTCGATGCGGTGGCGTTGGATCTGGTCGAACCCCTCGGCCGCCCACCAACGAGGATCGCCGTAACCGCCGTCCGCCATGAAGGCGAGATAGTCGCCGCAGGTCACAGGGGTGGTGTCCAGCCAGAAGGCCGGCAGGTCACGCAGGTGCGCCGGCCGTTCGTTGTCCAGGGCCCAAGGCTCCGTTGAGGTGCCCATGGTGAAGGGCCCCGAAGCCACCAGCACTTCGCGTGGCAGCCCGTCGGCGTTGTCACTCGGTGGCGCGGGAGCCATCAGCGCGGCAGGTCCGGTGCGCAGCTGATGGGTGATCAGCATGGTCTCGTCGTGTTGTTGCTCGTGTTGGGCGATCATCCCGAACGCAAAACCCGCCGCGGTCAGCGGTGCGCCCTCCAACGGGGTGCGCTCCAGCACGTCCAGCACCCGGCCGCGCACGTCCGCGGCATATCCGCGGGCCTCCGATGGCGGTAGCAGTGGGAGGGTGGGACGGGACGCACGGGGATGCTCGAAGGCGTCGTAGATGGAGTCGATCTCGGGGCGGAGCGCTTCCCGCTTGCCCACCGTGCGCAGCAACCACTGCTCCTCCTGGTTGCCGATGTGCGCCAGATCCCAGACCAGGGGGGACATCAGGGGCGAGTGCTGGGCGGTCAGCTCGTCGTCGTCGACGCAGTCCACCAGGGTCGCGGTGCGGGCCCTGGCCTCGGTCAGTGCGATGAGTGCGCGCTGCCGCAGTTCGTCGGTCATCGGCCCGGCTCCTTCCCGCAGACCCCCGCGGCGGGTCGCAACGAGGGAATGCGTAGATCGTCCGCGGGACATCGACCCCGGCGGACATAGCGTTCGTGGAAGGCGGCGACCGCATCGCACACGGCGGTGGAGGCGCCGATGCGCGGCAGTGCCTCCAGCGCGGTGTCGAAACAACTCACAGCGGTCGCGTGCAGCTCGGGATCGGCAAGACCCAGCCGTGCGGCGTTCTGCCACAACGGATTGGTCGGCGCCGGCTGCGTACCCGCGTACTCCGCCAGGGGCTTGACGGTGCGGTAGACCGTCTCGGCGGCTTCCGGATCGTCGAACAGTGCGGTGACCACGGCGAGGGGCACGACCCAGCCGTCAGGACCCGACTGGGCGTCGATCATCCGCAGTTCGAGATGTCCGCGGGGCCGAACCGGTGGGAAGAGGGTGGTCAGATGGTAGTCGAGATCGTCCCGGGTCGGTGGTCGATGCGCACCGGTGCGTATCCACTCCCGGAAGCTGAGTGCCGCGGGACGGTGCCAGGGCACGCCATCCTCCCGTACGCACATCACCGGTGCGTCCAGGGCGTGGGAGGCCCAGGCCGCCCGCGGTTCCCGATGCAGGGGAGGTGAGACGGGACGCACCGCATCGAGATCGGCCCAGACCGCCTGTCGGGTGGAGCGCCAGCCGGTCCAGCGGCCCTCCCGGGCCGGAGAGTTGGCGAAGGCTGCGATGAGCACCGCACCGAGGAGGTGGGCCAACTGCCAACGTCGGCCGTGTCCCAACGGACCCGGCTCCTCCTCGCCGGAGTCCAGACACACCTGGACCGACGCGGAGTTGCACATCATGGCCCGTCCGGACGGCCCCGTGCGATCCAGGTACGCCTCCATGGCGTCGTAGCGGGGAGCCCGCAGCACCCGGCGCGGGGTCTGCCAGGGGTCGAGGCCCAGTCCGGTCAGGGTGAGGTCGACCCGTCGCAGTGCGCTGCGCACGGTGTGGAGATCGGCGGCGACGGAGTCCACACACTCCATCAGCGAGCCGGCGGGCGGGGAGCTGAGCTCCAGTTGGCCACCGGGTTCGAAGGTGAGCGCCGAGTTCAGCGCCAGGGTGCGCACCCGGTCGTGGGCGGCGGCGAGACGGTCCGCGGCGACGGGCTGCCGAGGGTTGCGCTGATCATGAATAAGCCATTCCAGTTCCACTCCTACCGTGCGGGGCGGGCCGTTCTTGAAGCAGATGCACCGCAGGAGGTCTTCTGCTTCCTGTTCCTCGATCGGCCGGCCGTATCCGCTGGCATCAGGTGGTTGCATGATCCGCTCCTCTTTCGAAGGCTCTCCCAACCTAAAGCCACGGTCGCCGCTTCGCACAAGAGTGCATATGTGAACGCTGGGACGGTTGTGCAGCCCTGCCCCTCCCTGGAAGAAATGATTCTTCCCGCGTTACGGGTCCTCCACGCCTGGCACCACGGTGCTCGGTCCCGGGCCGTTGCCCAACGAACGAGCGAGATCGTCGCGGCAGGTCACCACGTCACCAGCGCCGGTGGCCGGACATCAACGGTCGGTGTGGCGAGCCGGGGGCGGCCTGCGCAACGATCCCGCGACCTTCGCCGGGACCTTTCCCACCCCGCCGTCAGCTCCAGCCGTAGCGCTCGCGCAGTTCGGCCACCACCCGATCGAACCGCGACCGGTCCAACGCGGACGCCTCACGGCGCATCCCGTCCGGATGCACCCTGAGCACCCGCTCCAAACCGACCCAGGACGGTCGTCCCGCACCGTCCCACGGGCCCGCACCGATCGGCACCCAGTCCCGGTCCCGATCGTGCGGTTTGCTGGACAGTTGTACCGCCAGGAGAGTGCCGGTCCGCTCCCGCGCCACGATCAGCACGGGACGGTCCTTGCCCCGCCCGTCGCCCTCCTCATAGGGCACCCACGTCCAGACGACCTCCCCCGGGTCGGGATCGCCGTCACGATCGGGTGCGTACGCGGTACGGACCCGACCGACGGAAGCCGGATCGGCCTCCGTGGTGGCCGACCGACCCGTTCGACCCGGTACCGACGGGGGCGCCGATGCAACGGGAGGCACCGGCCGTGAGGCGGTGGACGAACGGAACCAACGGACGAGACGCGGAAGAAGACTCACCCCGCCACGGTAGGCCCGCCGGGGACGGGCCCGGCGGCCGACACCGCTTCGAAGAGGCGGAAGAGACGACCGTCACCCCCCTTCGCTTAGCCATGGCAACCGCCCCCACCGCTCGACGACTCCGTGACGCCCTGCTGCCGAAGGGACCGCCCCCCGGACCCGTCGCCGTTGAGTCCGACCGATGGCCCGTCGAGTGGCACCGGGCCCTCACGCCGCACCAGCACCCCGTCCGGGCCCACCCCGACCGCACTCCGCGGGGAGTTTGATTCCAGCCATCCGCCGTCACATCTGAAAGGATGTTCTGGAAAGATGCCCAGGGCGATGAGCCAGACACCCAAGCAGTCCGCAGAGCACTCCGTTCCCACCAGCGCCGATGTCGCCCGGTTAGCGGGAGTCTCCCGGGCCACCGTCTCCTACGTCCTCAACAACGCCTCGGCCGTGCGCATCAGCGACGCGACCCGACGCCGGGTCCGTGCGGCAGCCGAAGAGTTGGGTTACGTCCCCCATGCCGCCGCGCGCAGTCTGCGGGCCGGTCACACCCGAATGGTCCTGCTGCCCACGGCCGCCTTTCCGGCGGGGCCCTTGCACGGTCGGTTCCTCCAGGAACTCCAAGGGGCGTTGCGGCGCCTGGACTACACGGTGGTCCAGTACGACAGTCTCGGTCTCGACGGTGGCGAAGCGGTCCGGGCCTGGGCGGAGTTGCGACCCGTCGCGGTGGTGGCCCTGGGGGAGGCGGGACTCACACCACAGGGCGTCGGGCTGCTCCGTCGTTCGGGCGCCAAGGCGGTCATCACCCTCGCCCCCGCAACCGTCGACGGTGCGCACTCACTCGTCATCGACCAGAGCGGCATCGGCCGTTGCGCGGCGACCCATCTCCTCCAACGAGGCCGGCGCGCCATCGGCGTCGTGCTCCCGCGCGAACCCGGGCTCGACGCCCTCGCCCGACACCGCATCGAGGGCGCCCGCGAGGCGATAGCGGGCAGCGGGGCACGGATCGAGCCGCTGCCACTGTCGTACGACGAGGAATCGGCGACCGAACTGGCCGCCCGCTGGCGCACGCTTGATCTCGACGCGGTGTACGCCTACAACGACGACTACGCCATGCTGCTGATGCGTGCGCTCCAGGACCGGGGCATCGACATCCCCCGCGAAACCGCGGTCATCGGAGCGGACGACCTCCTGCTCGGGAGGCTGCTCAGACCGCGGCTCAGCACGGTGCACCTCGACATGATCACAGGACATCAATTGGCCGAACTCGTCGACCGGGCCGTCCGCGAGCCGGATTCCCGACCGGGGACGCACTGGGTGATGGGAGCACGAGCGGTCCATCGGGAGTCCAGCTAGCACCTACCGAAACGAGGTCGGACGAGGCCCGGCACGTCCAGCAGGGCCAGGAGGAAGATCGACGGCCGGAAGGACGACATGCGCAGCCGCGCCCGGGTGCCTAGCGTCGGCTCCATGAACGCGGCTGACAGCGGAGCACATCCGCAACGCTTTGAGATCCTGATCGTGCCGGAACACGTCACCGGCCTGGCGAACGCCGACCTCGCCACGGCCGCGATCCGTGCCGCTGTCGTCACCGTCACCGGCGAGCGGGGAGCCTCCGGGTATCCGCGGTACGCCGGCCACGGTGTCGTCGCCGACATCGACCCCGCCACCCAAACGGTCGAGGCCCTGCTGGTGGACGGTGCCGAGTTGGACTACGGCCTGTCCGCACGGGCAATCCCCACGACGCGGCACTGACGACCCTGACTGCGGTGACCCGCGCGTGGGCGGCTGCGGACCCGAGCCCGCAGCCGCCCAACCGGCCTCACGCAGTGGCGCCGGAGCCCTCGCCCGCAGCCGCCGCCTTGGCCTGCGCGTCCTCCACGGACTTGCGCACCTCATCCATGTCAAGCCCGCGTGCCTGACCGATCACGTCCTCCAGCGCAGCCTCGGGCAGCGCGCCCGGCTGGGCGAAGACCGCGATGTTCTCGCGCACGATCATCAGCGTCGGGATGGAACGGATGTCGAAGGCCGCTGCCAACTCCTGCTGCGCCTCGGTGTCGACCTTGGCGAAGACCAGGTCGGGGTGACGCTCGGCCGCCCCCTCGTACACGGGCGCGAACTGCCGGCAAGGGCCGCACCACGAAGCCCAGAAATCGATCAGGACGAAGTCGTTCTCCGACACCACCTGGTCGAAGTTCTCCTTGGTGAGCTCGACAGTGCTCATGATTTCTTACCTCTCGGATGGATACGGTGGGCTCGCCCCGCACAACCGATCCCGGGGGCGCGCTATTCCACCCCCTGCCCGTGTGGCCAGGAGCCACACCCGGCACCAGACTGTCCCTATGACGACCGAACCTGTGGAGTACGACGTCGTGGTGCTGGGCGCAGGGCCCACCGGGGAGAACGTGGCGGACCGGCTACGGGCCGGGGGCCTGAGCACGGCGGTCGTGGAGAGCGAGCTGGTCGGGGGCGAGTGCTCGTACTGGGCGTGCATGCCCAGCAAGGCGCTGCTACGGCCGGTGATCGCCCGGGCGGAGGCCCGCCGGGTGCCAGGACTGCGACAGTCGGTGCAGGGACCGCTCGACGCGGCTGCGGTCCTGGCTCACCGTGACGAGGAGGTGTCCCACTGGAAGGACGACGGCCAGGTTTCCTGGCTGGAATCCACCGGAGCCCATCTCTATCGCGGCCAGGGCCGGCTCCAGGGCCCCAAGCAGGTCGTGGTCGAAGGGCCCGACTCGCAGCGCCGCGTGCTCACGGCGCGACACGCCGTGGCGGTGTGCACGGGCAGTCGAGCCCTGCTGCCCGACCTACCGGGTCTGGTGGCCGCCAAGCCCTGGACCAGCCGCGAGGCGACGAGCGCCACCGAGGTGCCGGCCCGCCTGGTCGTCGTGGGTGGCGGGGTCGTGGGCGTCGAGATGGCGACCGCCTGGCAGGCACTCGGCTCCCAGGTCACCGTGGTGGCGCGCGGTGACCTGCTGCTTCCCCGGATGGAACCCTTCGTGGGGGCGCATGTCGCGGACGCGCTGAGCGAGGCCGGCGCGCGTGTGCTGATGAACACCGGGGTGATCGCGGTGGAGCGCGAGGGCGGCACCGGCCCGGTGACCGTCGTGGTCGAGGGCGGTGAACGCATCGAGGCCGACGAGGTCCTCTTCGCCACCGGCAGGGCACCGCGTACCGAGGACCTGGGACTGGACACCGTGGGCCTGGAGCCGGGCTCCTGGCTGTCGGTGGACGACAGTTGCCGAGTGGAGGGCAGCGACTGGCTCTATGCGGTGGGCGACGTCAACCACCGTGCCCTCCTCACCCATCAGGGCAAGTACCAGGCCCGGATCGCAGGAGCGGCCATCCTCGCGCGGGCCCAGGGCGTGCCCCTGCTGGAAACCGACCGTTGGGGCGCGCACAGCGCGAGCGCCGACCGGTTCGCCGTACCGCAGGTGGTCTTCACCGAACCGGAGGCAGCTGCCGTGGGCCTCTCCCTCGCGGAGGCGGAAGCCGCAGGTCATCGGGTGCGCGCTGTCGACTACGAGATCGGCTCGGTGGCAGGCGCCGCACTCTACGCGGACGGTTACCGAGGCCGGGCCCGCATGATCGTGGACCTGGACCGGGAGATCCTGCTCGGTGTCACGTTCGTCGGTCCCGGCGTGGGCGAACTTCTCCACTCGGCGACGGTGGCCGTCGTCGCGGAAGTGCCCATCGACCGCCTCTGGCACGCCGTGCCCGCCTATCCCACGATCAGCGAGGTTTGGTTGCGGCTGCTGGAGACGTACCGGGGTTGAGTACCCGGCTTCCGGGGTCAGGTCAGTGTGGCGAGCAGTCCGACCTCCGGGGCCAGCATCCCGGGTTGCCCGAGGGAGTGGAAGTCTGCCTCGACCGTTGCCAGGTCGAGGACGCCGGCGCGTATGGCGTGGTAGCGGACGATCGACCAGAGGAACACGTCCAGATTGTCGAACTGCGTGCCCGCTTCGATGACCTCTTCCTCGTGGAACCACACCGCCACCCGACCGTTGGTGAGTACCACGTAGTAGTTGCCTCCTCCGTCGGCGCCTATGGACCACACATCGCTGTCGGACAGCTCTGTCTCGTAGTCGGAGTCGAGGATTTGGCAGTCGTTGGCCTCGAAGTCGAAGGCGTACGACCAGTCGTAGATGTCGAGGCACTGCGGCAAGCATCCCGAGCGAACCATGCGGTCGAAGCCCGCCAACGCGGTTGCGGCGTTGGCCGGGAGTCTGGTGAGGAATGGTTCAACTGGGCGGGTCGACGCCGGAATGTCGACCTGCGACTCGTTGGGGAACCAACGCGCCAGGTCGCCGCGGAGATCGCGATCCACATACCCGGTCAATTGATCAACGGTGAGAGACATGGGGTGAGGTTAAGGGATGTCCGGCAAATGATCCTGGAGTTGTGCCCAGGCAGTGGCTGTCGTCGTCACAGGTGCGGTGGGATGTGGGTGCCACTGCGGGAGGGATAGCCATGACGGAGCGTGCGTGAGTCCGGAGCCGGGCCGGTGTGACGCCCGGGTTCAGCGGCCCGGTTCGTGTGGTTGCCGTTGGAGGTGGTCGACGAGGACCGGGACGTGGCTGTGTTCCGGTTCCTTGACGGCGGTGACGAGGGTGACGGTGAATGTGCGGGCGAGGCCGAGGAGTCGCTCGACCGCCGCTACGGCCTCGGGCTCGGCCAGTTCCTCCTGGTAGCGGGCCCGGAAGGTGGCGAAGTCCAACTGCCCTGCGTGGTAGGCGGAGCGGAGGTCACCCGAGGGCGTCAGGTCCTTCAGCCATGCGTCCACGGCGGCCCGTTCTTTGGACAGGCCGCGCGGCCAGAGACGGTCCACCAGGATCCGTTGGCCGTCGGCCGGTTCCGGCGGGTCGTAGACGCGGCGCACACGGAACTCGGGAGCCGACCCCATGGCGTGCCTCCTGTGCTGGGGTGTCGTCCGATCCCACCCCACCCGTGCGCGATGGCCACCGCGCATGCCGGTGCGGATAGTGGCGGGTTCGGATGCCGACCCGCCACGAGAAACGCTATCCCAGGGCTGCCGATCCGGCTTCAGCGAACCGCGGGGTCATGGGGCCCGCAGAGGAAGGGCGAGAAGCGGGTTAGGTTAGGCTAAGCAAAGTTCGAGTTCTTCGCGCCTCATCGCCCTGCGGTGGTGTGCGCCCGCAAGTCCTAGGAGTCATCCGCCGTGCGTTCCGTCCGTTTTCGTCAAGCCGTCATTGCGACCAGTGCGGTCCTGGGTGCGGGTCTCCTGCTGAGTGCCTGCGGGGAGTCCGGTTCCGCCTCGGATGCGGGCAAGGCCAAGAGCAAGGGTGAGATCACGGTCGCCACGGCCAAGGGTGATGTTGCGGTCCCCAAGGAGCCCGCTCGGGTCGTCGCGCTCGACAGCACCTCCTTCGTGACGTTGAAGGCGTTCGGCGTCAAGCCGGTCGCGGTGCCCAAGGGTCTGTTGCCGAATGAGGGCTTCGACGATTGGAAAAACGATTCTTCAATCAAGGATGCGGGCACCCACCACGAGCCCAAGCTCGAATCGGTCAATGCCAGTGAGCCCGACCTGATCATCGGTGGCTACCGGTTCGCCGAGCACCACGACAAGCTGGCCAAGATCGCTGACACGATCGACGTCGCCCCGTCCGACGAGGCCGCGGGTGGATACGTCAACGCCCTGAAGTCGCAGACCGAGACGCTCGGCAAGATCTTCGGCCAGGAGGAGAAGGCCAAGGGGATCGTCGACGCCCTGGAGAAGGCCAAGGCCTCGGCGGCTGCCGCGACTCAGGGCGAGAAGGTGTTCCTCGGCGTCTCCAGCGCCGGGAAGATCGCCAACGGCGCGAGCCGGATCGGGCGCCTCACCGAACCCCTGAACCTGAAGAACGTGCTCAGCGCCGAGGGCGAGAAGAGCACGTCCGTCCACGACAACTCGGGCCTCGCTCCCGAGACGATCGCCAAGCTCAACCCCGACTGGGTGATCCTGCTGGACCGGGACGCCGCCGTGGGCACCGAGGACGGTTCCGAGCCCGTCGCCGCCAAGAAGATCGTGAATGGCATGGAAGCGTGGGAGAAGACCACCTTCCGCCAGCAGGACCAGGTCATCTACCTGGCCAACGACTTCTACCTGACCGAGGGCGCACAGGCGTACACCGACGCCTTCAGCGCGGTTGCGACCGCCTTCACCGCGGCCGGCTGACACTTCCACCTCCGTCCGGCCCCGGCGTGAGCCGGGGCCGCACGTCCCATCCGTCCCGGAAGTCCCATGCGCCGATTCACGCTCGTGCCGGCAGCCCTCGTCGTGCTGGCCCTGGTCATCGCCTCCCTCTTCGTCGGCGGCTACGACATCGACCTGCGCTCCCTGTTCACGGATCCCGATGCCCGTGAAATGTTCTTCATCTCCCGGGTGCCGCGCACGCTCGCGCTGATCCTCGCCGCGGCGGCCATGGCCGTCTCCGGTGTGATCATGCAGATGCTCGTACAGAACCGCTTCGTCGAGCCGACCACCACCGGCACCAGCGAATGGGCCGCGTTGGGGGTGCTGCTGCTCACCATCCTCATCCCGGGTGCGTCCCCCTTGGTGAAGATGGGCGCCGCCAGCCTCTTCGCCTTCACCGGTGCACTCGTCTTCCTGGTCGTCCTCGGCCGGATCGCACTGAAGTCGCAGGTCATCGTGCCGATCGTGGGCATCATGCTGGGCGCCCTCGTCAGCTCGGTGACGATGTACATCGCCTCGTCCACGCAACTGCTCCAACTGCTCGCCACCTGGCGCTCGGGCGGGTTCAGTTCGGTGGTCCGCGGCAACTATGAGCCGCTCTGGGTGGTGGGGGTCATCGTCGTCGGTCTGTACGTGGCGGCCGACCGCTTCACGATCGCCGGGCTCGGGCGTGACACCGCCGTCAGCCTGGGCCTGCCGTACCGCCGGATCCTCTTCATCGGGCTCACCATGATCGCCCTGGCCACGGGCGTCACCACGGTCGTCGTCGGCTTCATCCCCTTCCTGGGGCTGATCGTGCCGAACGTCGTCTCCATGGCGCGCGGGGACGACGTCCGCAGCAACCTCCCCTGGGTGGTGCTGGCCAGTGTCGCCCTGATGATCGTCTGCGATCTCATCGGGAGGCTCCTCGTCTTCCCGTTGGAGATCCCGGCGACCGTGGTGCTCGGTGCGGTCGGCGCGGTGGTGTTCGTCGTGATGATCCTTCGTCAGCGGGGGAGGGCCCATGTCTGAGACTTCTGCGCCGAGAGCCGTCGCACCACGGAACCCGGACGCCGCCGCGGGCGCGCTGCCGCCCCGCAAGGGCCTTCCGGTGGCCTTGCGGCTGGTCGTGACGGCAGGACTCGTCGCCGTCGCCGTCTTCTGCTTCCTGTTCCTCTTCGTCGAGGGGTCCTTCGCGTTCGCCTTCGAACGGCGGTTGACCGTTCTGGGCACGATGGTGATCGTCGCCTTCTGCCACGCGGTGGGCACCGTGGTCTTCCAGACCATCACCCACAACCGTCTCCTCACCCCGTCGATCATGGGCTTCGACGCCGTCTACATCCTGATGCAGACCTTGATGGTGGCGGTCTTCGGCGGCGGTGTGCTCGCCGTGACGGACGGGATGCCCAAGCTCGTCACCCAGACCCTGCTCATGGTCGGGTTCACGATGCTGCTGTTCCGCTGGCTGTTCTCCGGTCGCAACGGTAACCTCCATGTGCTGTTGCTGGTCGGCGTGGTGCTGGGTCTCGCCTTCCGCAGCCTGTCGGACTTCCTCCAGCGCCTGCTCTCGCCGTCCGAGTACGACGTGCTGTCGACCAGGCTCTTCGGACGGCTCAGCAGCGCCGAGCCCTCGTACCTCGCGCTCGCCGGGACCGTGTGCCTGATCGTCGGCGCCGTGGTCTGGCACCGTCGGTACCGGCTGGACGCCCTCCTTCTGGGCAGGGAAACCGCCACCAATCTCGGCATCGCCCACAAGCGCGAACTGACCGTGATGCTGCTGGCGGTGGCCCTGCTGATCGCGATGTCGACCGCGCTCGCAGGCCCCATGACCTTCTTCGGCTTCGTCACCGCGATGCTCGCCTACCAGATGGCGGGCACCCACCGGCATGTCGTCGTCCTGCCCATGGCGTTCCTCATCGGCCTGCTCACGCTGGTCGGCGGCCAGTTCGTCATGGAACACGTCTTCTACGCCTCCGGAATGCTCACCGTCGTCATCGAGTTCCTCGGCGGGGCGGTCTTCCTCGTCCATCTCCTCAGGAAGGGCAGCCTGTGATCGAGTTCACCGGCATCCACAAGACCTACGGCGACACCACCGTCCTGGGCCCGGTGTCCGGGAGGATTCCGGCGGGCGGGATCACCTCGCTCGTCGGCCCCAACGGGGCGGGGAAGTCGACCCTGCTGACCATCATGGGGCGCCTGGTCGAGCCGACCTCCGGGACGGTGGTCGTCGACGGTCTCGACGTCCACCGGGCGCCGTCCCAGGACGTGGCCCGTACGCTCTCCATCCTCCGGCAGGAGAACCACTTCACCGCCCGTGTGACGGTCCGCGAACTGGTCTCCTTCGGCCGTTTCCCGCACAGCCGCGGCCGTCTGACGCGCGAGGACCGGGCCCATGTCGACGAGGCACTGGACTTCCTCCACCTCGGCGACCTCCAGCACCGCTACCTCGACCAACTCTCCGGCGGCCAGCGCCAGCGCGCCTACGTGGCGATGGTGCTGGCCCAGGACACCCGGTACGTACTCCTGGACGAGCCCCTCAACAACCTGGACATGAAGCACTCGGTGCGGATGATGGCCCAGCTGCGTCGGGCGGCCGACGAACTCGGCAAGACCGTGGTCCTCATCGTCCACGACATCAACTTCGCCGCCGCGTACTCCGACCGGATCATCGCCCTGCGCGACGGCAGGGTCGCGGCGTCCGACACGGTCGGGGCGATGATGCGACCCGAGGTGCTCACCGATGTGTTCGACACCCCTGTGCAGGTCCACGAGGTCGACGGCCGGCCCACCGCCGTGTACTACCGCTGAGGGGCTTGGCCTCGTGCGCCCAGGACCCGAGGACATGGGCCCGGAAAGAGGCCGGGGCCGGCCGTGCGGTCGAGCCGCGACGACCGGCCCCGGTGTCCGGGCGGGCGCGCCGTCAGAGATAGATGCTCTGGAACTGCTGGTACGCGGTCAGACCCTCCGGGCCCAACTCACGGCCGAGACCACTGGACTTGACGCCGCCGAACGGCGCGGCCGGGTCGGGGATGTAGCGGTTGACGCCGATGGTGCCGGTCCGGACGCGGCGGGCGACCTCGGCACCCCGGGCCGGGTCGGCGGTCCACACCGTGCCGCCGAGCCCGAAGTCGGAGTCGTTGGCGATCCGGACGGCGTCGTCGACGCCGTCGTAGGGGATCAGCGAGAGCACCGGTCCGAAGACCTCCTCCCGGGCGATGAAGGAGCCGTTGTCGACGTCGGCGAAGACCGTCGGCTCGAAGAACCAGCCCCGGTCCAGCTCCTTCGGCCGGGCCCCGCCCGTGGTCACCCGGGCCCCCGAGGTGCGGCCCGCCGCGACGGCGGACTCGACGCGCTCCCGCTGACGGGCGGTGGCCAGCGGGCCTATCCGGGTCTCCGGGTCGGCTGCCGGGCCCACCCGGAGCGACTCGGCCAGTGCGGTGAAGGCGTCCACCACTTCGGCGTACCGGGCGCGGGGCGCGAGCACGCGGGTGCCGAGGAAACAGGTCTGTCCGTTGTTGAGCAGGGTGGAGCCGAACAGGCCCGCCCCGATCGTCGAGAGGTCCAGGTCCGCGTCGTCCAGCACGATCGCCGCCGACTTGCCGCCCAACTCCAGGGTGACCGGACGCAGCAGCCGCCCGCAGGTCTCGGCGATCGCCCGGCCGGCGAGGGTGGAGCCGGTGAAGGCGACCTTGTCCACCGAGGGGTGGGCGACGAGATGCGCACCGACCTCCCGCCCGGCGGGAACGATGTTGACCACTCCGGCCGGCACTCCGGCCGCCTCCACGGCCTCCGCCAGCAGATAGGCGTCGAGCACCGTCTCCGGCGATGGCTTGATCACCAGCGTGCATCCGGCCGCCATCGCGGGCGCGATCTTGAACATGGCCAGGGCCTGCGGGAAGTTCCACGGCACGATCGCCGCGACGACCCCGACCGGATTCCGGCGGACCTCCACCGAACCGCCCAGCAGACCGGGGCGGGTGTCCGTGAAGACGCTCTCCCTGGCCAGACCCGCGAAGTACCGCAGCACGGTGCTCGGGTACCCGATCTCCAACTGCCGCGCCACCGCCACCGGCATTCCGTTCTGGGCGCTCACCCGGGCCACGAACCCTTCGGCCCGCTTGTCGATCTCCTCGGCCAGCCGCTCCATCACGCCGGCACGGCGCGCAGCCTCCCAGGTCGCCCAGCCCGTCGGATCGTCGAAGGCCCGCCGCGCGGCGGCCACCGCCGCGTCGACGTCGGCCGCCGCGCCCTCCGGGACACGGCCCAGCGGCTCCTCCGTACTGGCGTCGATGGGAATGATCACCCGGTCGGTGCTGGGGCGTACCCATGCGCCGCCGATGAAGAAGGTGTCGTAACGGAGATCCATCAGGGGGCTCCCTGGTCGTTCGGTTCACGGGGGATACGGGTGGCTGCCGTCGCGGTGGCCCGCAGGACGGCGGCCGTGAAGGCTTCCGGGGCGTCGACGTGCACCAGATGGCCGGCGCCGGGGATCACCTCGGTGCGGATCCCGGGCAGCGCGCGGACCAGCCGCCGGTGCACCAGGGCGAACAGCGGATCGCTGTTCGTGCCGATCAGAAAGGTGACGGGGACGCGAATGGCGCCGATGCGGCGCAGCGACAGATGCTCGAACATCACGCCGTACGGATGTGGGTCCAGCTCCGTCAGCACCACACGCGCATGGGCCAGCAGCCGGCCCCGCTCGTCCGCCGGCGCGGTGTCGAAGGACGGGCCGGCGGCCCAGCGGAAGAAGTGCGCGGCACCCTCCTCCGGGCGCCCCCGCAATTGGAGCCACTTGGTCCGGGCCACGGCGGTCAGCAGGGCCGGCGTCGCCAACCGGGTGCCGTGCAGCGGAGGTTCCACGACGATCAGCCGACGGACCAGATCGGGCCGGGAGACCGTCAAAGCCAGCGCGATGTTGGCGCCCGAGCTCCAGCCGACCACCGTCGCCGGAGCTTTGGCGACCCGTTCCAGGACGGCCGCCGCGTCGGCCACGTGACGGCGGTGGTCGCGCACCGGACGGTGGGTCGAAGCGCCGTAGCCGCGCCGGTCGTAGGCGATGACCCGGTGACCGGCCGCAGCGATGTCGTCGGCGACACCGTCCCAGGTGGCGGCCTGCGCCCCGCTGCCGTGGATGAGCAGCAGCGGTTCGCCCGCGCCGCGCTCCTCGTAGGAGAGGTCCACTCCCTCACACGGAAGGAACACCGTGCCCGCCCTCAGCGGAGTGGGCCGGAGGGGCCGGGCGGGATCTGCGCAGGGGGAAGGAGAGCGGTGGTGGACACGGGGCGGCTCCTTTGCCGAGGGGATCTCCTGGCAGGCTAGAACCGCGGGAACACCGCGAAGTGTTCAACTACTGGACACTCTCCGGGCCCTCAGACCGTGATCCGAAGCGCACGCATCCGGTTGTAGAGCGTGGTCCGGCTGATGCCGAGCTGCCGTGCGGCCCGCAGCTTGTTGCCGCCACAGGCGCTCAGTGCCGCCGCGATCGCATCGTGCTCGGCCAGCTCCAGCGGTGTCATCCCGCGCAGCCGGGGGCTCACCCGGTAGCCGTCCGGTAGATCGCCCGGAGTCACATCGCCCGCCGAGCGGCGGACCAACACCGTACGCACGACCGTGTCCAACTCGCGCAGGTTCCCCGGCCACGAGTGCCCGGCCAGCGCGGCGAGCGCCGCCGGTGTGAAGCGCACCCGGCCGTCGGAGCCCGCGTTCGCGGCCATCGCCCGCACCAGGTCCGACAGTTCCTCCGTGCGCTCGCGCAACGGCCGCAGTTCGATCCGCTCCGGACAGCCGGTCGCGAGGGCCGCGCCCCCGTCGGTCAGTTCCCGGACGGGCGGGCCGGTCAGCGCGATCCACGGCCGGTCCGCCCGCTCCAGAAGGCGCCGCAGCCGCACCGCGCAGGCGTCGGGGAGGAGCTGTGCCTCCTCCACCAGCAGCAGGTCTCCGCCGCTCCGGGCGGTCTCCACCGCCTCGCCGAAGGCCGCCAGCCACCCGGCCGTGCCGAGCGCCGCAGCCTCCGAACCGTCCAGGGAGACCAGCCCGACGCCCGCCTCCGCCGCGAGCCGTTGCGCCGTGGCGGTCCGTCCCGTTCCCGGGGCCCCACCGATGTGGACCGGAGTGCCCGGGGCGGGCGTCGACGGTCGTGCGGAGGGCCGGGTGACCGAGTGCCGGGGTGCTTCCGGCTCGCCGAACTCGAAGACCGCACCCTCCGTTCCCGTGTCCAACCCCCGGTACCGGACGGCCACCGTGCGCCCCGATGCGAGCGTCACCTCGTCCTCACGTCGCTGCCCGCCGCGCCGGGGAAGCGCAGCAGCCAACTCCCGCAGCCGCAGGTGATCGATCGGGTCGAGGAGTTCCACCGCCGCCGGATTCGCCAGCACCACGCCCTCCCCCAGCACCAGCACGGGTCCCTTCCGCCCGGCTGACGCCACCTGGAACGCCGCCAGCAGCCGCTGTTCCGCGGCGCGCGCCGAGCGCAGCAACCGTTCCTCCACGTCCCGCGCCGCCCGGGCGAGGAACGGGCCGAGCAGCGGTGAGTCGTCCCGGCGGAGGCAGGTGATGTCGAGCACGCCCTCCAGCCGTCGCGTCACCGGATGGGTGATCGGGTGCCCGTAGCAGCTGAACCGTTTGAAGGGCTCCAGATAGTGCTCGTCCCCGTGTACGGCCATGCCCCGCCGCACCTCGTGGACGGTCGCTATGGAGTTCGTGCCGGTGGTCTCCTCCAGGAACACCCCGCCCAGGACCACGCCCAGCCCTTCGAGCACGGTCCGCAGTCCGCCGCCCCCGCCGACGGTCGGGGCCACGATCCGGGACGCCCGGTCGGCGAGCACGACACAGAACGCCGCGTCACCGAGTTGTGCGGCCAACTCCGTCAGCACCGGTCCGGCGGCGGTCGCCAGCCGTCCGGCCGGGTCGACCGCGTCCGAGTCCACCCGGACCGCGGCTGCGGACGGGCTGAGTCCGCTCATCCGGGAGCGCTGCCAGGACAGGGCGATCTCCGGGCGCGGCTGGGACGGGGTGGCGCTGTGGTGCACGGCGGCCTCCGGCGGGTGGTGCGCTGCTGTGTCTGTGCGTCCGTACGGGCCCGGGCGGCCCGGTGCATCACGGGGACGGTGTGGCGATCCGGCCCAGATGGGCGAGGAGCAACTCCATCACGGCCCGGGGCTCCTCCAGGGCGAGGTGCCCGGTGCCGATGCTCTCCACCGTAGCGCGGGGGATTCCCGCCCCGAGTTCCCGGGCGTGTGGCAGGGGCGTGGCCGTGTCCAGGGCGCCGCCCACGACCAGGGTGGGAGCGGTGATCCGCCCCAGAGCGGGACGCAGATCGTACGTGGCGAGGGCGTCGCAGCAGGCCGCGTACCCGGCCGGCTCGATGGCGGCCAGGTCCCGCAGCAGCGCCCGCCCCAGCGGTGTCCCGGCCGTGCCGGGCCCGGCGAACCACCGGCCGGGCGCGGTCGCCGTCAGTGGTGCCATTCCCCGCGACCGCACCAGCGCGGCCCGCTCCCGCCACGGCTCGGGGGGCCCGAAGCGGGCGGAGGAGCAGACCAGGGCGAGGGAGGTCACTCGCCCCGGGACGTCGGCCGCGAGACGGGCGCCGATGGCTCCGCCGAGGGAGATCCCGGCGTAGTGGAAGCGCTCGTACCGCAGTCCGTCGACGAGTTCGAGCACCCGCCCGGCGAGATCGCCGACCGTCGTCGCGCCGGCGGGCGGCAGCCCCTGCGTACCGGAGCCCCCGTGCCCCGGTAGGTCGAAGGCCACCACCCGGAACGTCCGCCCCAGCGCCGGCACCTGGGCCGACCACACCCGTGTCGTGGTGCCGAGGGAGGGGCCCAAGACGAGCAGTGGTGCGTCGGTCGGGCCGGAGAGGCTGTGGTGCAGGGGGAGGGGATGGGGCATGGGGGCTCCTGGGGATCTGAGGGAGAGGATGTACGGGCCCGATCGATGGGGTCCGCGCAGGGTGCCGCCGTCCCTCAGCGCTCCAGGACCAGTGCCAGACCTTGGCCGACGCCGATGCAGAGCGCCGCCACACCGGTGCCCGAGCCCGCCGCCTTGAGCTGGTGGGCCACCGCGCCCGCCAGTCGGGCACCGGACGCGCCCAAGGGATGGCCGATCGCGAGGGCACCGCCGCGCGGGTTGAGGATCTCGGGATCGAGTTCGGGCCACTCCGCGACGCAGCCCAGGGCCTGGGCTGCGAACGCCTCGTTCAGCTCCAGTACGGAGAGGTCGCCGAAGCTCCGCCCGGCCCGGTCCAGCGCCCGGCGCACGGCCCCGACCGGGGCCAGCCCGAACCACTGCGGCTCGATCGCGGTCACCGCGCTGGCGCCGATCCGGGCCAGCGGCTCCCGACCGGTCGCGCGCACTCCCTCCTCGTCGGCGAGCAGCAGCGCCGCGGCCCCGTCGTTGAGCGGCGAGGCGTTGCCGGCCGTCACCGTCCCGCCGGTCGTTCGGAAGGACGGCCTCAGCTTCGCCATCGCCTCCAGCGACGCGTCCTCCCGTACGCACTCGTCCCGGTCGAAGGCCACCGGACCTCCGCGCCCGGGCACCTCGACCGGGATCACCTCCGCCGCGTACGTTCCCTCCTGCCAGGCTCGGGCCGCCTTCTCATGGCTGGCCAGCGCGAAGGCGTCCTGGCGTGCCCGGCTGATGCCGTGGCGCTCGGCGATCAGCTCGGCACTCTCGCCCAGCGGTACCGTCCACTGCGGGTCCATCGCCGGATTGACCATCCGCCAACCGAGCGTGGTCGAGTACAGCTCCTGATGACCTGCCGGAAAGGCCCGTTCCGGCTTGGGCAGCACCCAGGGGGCCCGGCTCATCGACTCCACGCCGCCCGCCACCGCGACGGAGACATCGCCGAGCGCGATGGCCCGTGCCGCCTGGACGACGGCTTCCAGACCGGAGGCGCAGAGCCGGTTGACGGTCACCCCCGGCACGGTGACGGGCAACCCCGCCAGCAGCACCGCCATCCGCGCCACATCGCGGTTCTCCTCGCCCGCGCCATTGGCGTTGCCGAGGAACACATCGCCGATCCTGGCCGGGTCCAGCTCCGGGGTCCGGTCCAGCAGCGCCCGCAGCGCCCGGGCGGCGAGGTCGTCGGGGCGGACGCCGGAGAGCGCGCCCCCATACCGGCCGATCGGGGTGCGGACGGCGTCAACGACGTAGACGTCCTTCATCGCGGGCTCCTTGCGGTTCGGGTGTGAATCGGCGCGGCGGTCGCCGCCCGGATCTCCTCCGGTGTGACGCCGGGAGCGGTTTCGACCAGTTCCAGGCCCCGCGCGGTGATGTCGAGGACGCCCAGATCGGTGATGATCCGGTTGACGCAGGCGCGGCCGGTGAGCGGTAGCGAGCACTCCGCGACGATCTTGGGGCTGCCGTCCTTGGCGGTGTGGGTCATGGTGACCACCACCCGCCGGGCGCCGTGGACCAGATCCATCGCCCCGCCGATGCCGGTGACCAGCTTTCCGGGCACGGCCCAGTTGGCGAGGTCGCCGCCTGCCGAGACCTGCATCGCGCCCAGGACGGCGGTGTCGATGTGGCCGCCCCTGATCATTCCGAAGGAGAGCGCGGAGTCGAAGAACGCCGCCCCGGGCAGCACGGTGACCGTCTCCTTGCCGGCGTTGATGAGATCGGGGTCGACCTCGTCCTCGGTGGGGTACGGACCGGTGCCCAGGATTCCGTTCTCCGATTCCAGCACGACCCGTACGCCCTCGGGGAGATGGTCCGGGATCAGCGTCGGCAGGCCGATGCCGAGGTTGACGTACTCGCCGTCGCGCAGCTCCCGGGCCGCGCGCGCGGCGATCTCCTCCCGTGTCCAGGCCATCAGCCGCGCACCGTCCTCTGTTCGATCTGCTTCTCTGCCGCCTGCTCGGGGGTGAGGGCGACAACGCGCTGGACGAAGACGCCCGGTAGATGGATCGTGTCCGGGTCCAGTGCGCCGGGCTCGACCAACTCCTCCACCTCTGCCACGGTGATCCGACCTGCCATGGCGGCCAGCGGGTTGAAGTTGCGGGCGGACCTGCGGAAGACGAGGTTGCCGTGGCGGTCGCCCCGGGCCGCACGGACCAGTGCGAAGTCGGTGCGGATGCCGTGCTCCAGGACGTGGTCGACGCCGTCGAAGGCCCGTACCTCCTTGGGCGGGGACGCCAGCGCCACCCCGCCCACCCCGTCGTAGCGCCAGGGCAGTCCGCCGTCGGCGACCAGGGTGCCGACGCCGGCCGGGGTGTAGAAGGCGGGGATGCCGCAGCCGCCGGCCCGCAGCCGTTCGGCGAGCGTGCCCTGGGGGATGAGCTCCACCTCAAGCTCGCCGCTCAGATACTGGCGCGCGAACTCCTTGTTCGCGCCGATGTACGAGCCGGTGACCCGGGCTATCCGGCCCGCGGCGAGCAGCACCGCGAGACCCGACTCCTTGGCACCGCAGTTGTTGGAGACCACTCTGAGCCCATTGGTGCCCCGGGCGTGGATCGCCGAGATCAGCACGTTCGGCACCCCGCTGAGCCCGAAGCCGCCGACCGCGAGCGATGCGCCATCGGGGAGATCGGCGACCGCTTCGGCGGCCGACCCCACCACCTTGTCCGGGGCGCCCCGGACCGACGTACTGTCCGCCACTGCCTCGCCCACCTCCGTCGAGCCCACGGCGATCAGCTCGCCGTCAGCGCGGAGGGGTGCGCGGCCAGCGGGGTGACCTCGATCGTCAGATAGGGGAAGAGCGGCAGGTTCCAGAGGATCTCGTGGAGCCGGTCGTTGTCCGGGGCGTCGAAGACGCTGAGGTTGGCGTACTGCCCCGCACGTCGCCAGATGTGCAGCCAGACGCCCGCGCGCTGGAGGTCCTGGCAGTAGTCCTTCTCCCGTGCGATCAGATCCGCGCGGACCGCGGGTTCGAGGTCGTGGGGGAGCGCGACGTCCATCGTCACTGCGAACAACATGTGCTCTTCCTTCGCCGGTGGCCGGTACCGGACGGTGGTACCGGAGGGTGGGTGGGGGTGCGTCAGATCCGGTCGAGGACGAAGTCGTAGGTGACCTCGCGGCCCTCGCCGTCTCCGCTCGCGACCGGAGCGAGGATCAGTTCGGGCTTGACGGCCGATGCGATGTCGTCGGCCACATGGCTGGTGCCCCGGAAGTAGAGCTGGGTGGTGATCAGTTGGTGGCCGGGCGCCGACACCTTGAGATGCAGGTGGGCGGGGCGCCAGGCGTGCCAGCCGGCCGCTGCGATCAGCCGGCCGCAGGAGCCGTCGGTGGGGATCTGGTACGGCGCGGGCTCCACGGTGCTGATCGCGAAACCGCCCAGCTCGTCCGCGACGACGGTGCCCCGCAGATTCCATTCGGGCAGCCCGGGGGCGAACTGGGAGTAGAAGCCGTCCGCGTCCGCGTGCCATATCTCGATCCGCGCGCCGGGCAGGGGGGTGCCGTCCACCGAGGTCACCATGCCCTGGAAGAGGAGCGGGGTGCCGGGCTCGTCCGCGCGCATGGGCAGGGTGGCCGAGCCGTTGAAGGAGGGCGAGCCCGGGACGTAGTAGGGGCCCTCGATGGTGCCCTTGCTGCCCCGGCGGTCCTCATTGGCGACGGCCTCCACCACATGCTCCACCCAGACGTCGAGGAACAGCGGCCACTCGCCGTCCTGTCCGACCTGGATCAGCCAGGACTTGAGGGCGTCGTACTCGGCATAGGTCACCCGGTGCCGGCGGATCACGTCGTGCACGGCGGCCAGGACCTCGGTGACGACGGTGTCGACCCGCCGGGTGTCGGCGTTCGTCGCCTCGGTGGACGGTCGCTTGCTGCGGAACCGCTCGGTCGCGGCGGCCCCGGACGCGGCGGCCGTGGCCTGCTCGGACTGGGGGGCGGTGGCGGTGGCGGGGGCGGTGGTCGTGTCGGTCATGGTGGTTCGTCCTTCCTTCGGGTTCTTGCGGCGCTTCGGGGTCTTCGGGTGGCTGCGTGGGGGCAACTGCTCAGGCCGGCAGGGGGGCAGGCAGGGGGATGCGGGGGAGATGCGGGAAGAGCGGGCGGCTCAGACGTCCTGGCGGTAGCGGGCCAGCTTTTCCGGATCGATCACGATGCCGAGCCCCGCGCCCTCCCGGACCCGGAGGTGTCCGTCCACGACGGACAGCGGTTCGGCGAGGAGGTCGTCGGTCATGTCGAGGAAGTTGGAGAGCTCGCCGGCGTGCCGGGAGGACGATCGGTGCGCCGCGCCGAACGCCACCGAGCAGAGGGTGCCGATCTGCCCGTCGATCTGATTGCCCATCACCACGGCCGCGCCCAACCCCTCGCACTGGTACAGCACCCGCTGGGATGTGGTGAATCCGGTACGGGCCGTCTTGATGCTGATCGCGGTGGCCGAGCCGCCCAGCAACTCCCGGGTGACCTCGGCCGGCCGGGTCGCGCTCTCGTCCGCGATAAAGGGAACGGTGCACTGCCCGACCAGCCAGCGCCGCCCCAACACATCATCGGCCGGACACAGTTCCTCGGCGAAGGTCAGCCCCAGGTCCGCCATCTCACGCAGTGCCCGGGCCGATTCGGCAGCCGTCCACCCCCGGTTGCCGTCGACGTACAGCTCCGCTTCGGGGCCGAGGGCCTCCCGCAGCGCGCGACAGGCGGCGACGTCGTCGGTCCAGGGCTGTCGGCCCACCTTGACCTTGAAGACGGTGATGCCGTGCACCTCCCGGACCCGCTCGGCCTCGGCGACCATCTCCTGCGCCGGGGCGAAGCCCACCATGTGGCTCACCCGCATCCGGTCGGTCCAGCCGCCGAGCAGCCCGGACACCGGCTGTTCGGTCGCCTGGCCGAGGACGTCCCAGAGCGCCATGTCGAGGGCGGACTTGGCCGCCGGATTGCCGACGGTCCGGTCCAGCCGGGCGTGGACGGTCTCCCGCTCCAGTGCGGAGAGCCCCAGCAGCTGGGGGGTGAAGATCCGGTCGATCACGGCGATGATCGACTCCTGGGTCTCACCGTAGGTGTAGGGCCGGGGCGGAGCTTCCGCCACTCCCGTCAGACCGGCGTCGGTGTGGACCCGAACCAGTACGTGTTCAGCGGTGTGGATTTCACCGCTGGCAAATCTGAGCGGCTTGCGGTACGGAATCGCAAAGGGGATCGTTTCAATCCTGGTGATTTTCATGCGGTACCCCGTCGTGATTCTCGGGTGTGATGAACATGCCGTTTGATTCCAGGGTTTCCAGCAGTTTTCTCAGCAGCGCCGAGTCGTCGTCCTCGCGCCAGGCCAGGACGAGCCCCACGGTCGGCGCGTCCACGATCTCCTTGCAGACCACCCCCTCGCGGCGGGCGGCGCGGATCGAGTCCGGCAGCACGGCGACGCCGAGCCCGGCGGCCACCAGTGCCAGTGCCATGGAGGTCTCGGCCACCTCGTGGGACCGTCGCGGACGGAACCCCGCCGTCAGACAGCCGCTGATCACCGCCTCGTGGACGACGGACCCCAGGGCGGCCCCGTACAGGATGAAGTCCTCCTGCCGCAGCTGCTCCATCCGCACTGACTCCGCCTCGGCGAGCCAGTGCTCCTCGGGCACCGCCAGGACCAGCGGCTCATCCGCCAGTGCCCGATGCGCGATGCCCTCCCGCCGTACCGGTGGGCGCAGTACGCCCACGTCGAGGCGGAAGTCGAGCAGTGCCGCCTCCTGGGCGGGGGTCAGCAACTCGGTGTGCACCTCCAGCGTCACCCCCGGGAGCGCGCGTTTGACCAGCCGCGCCAGGGCGGGCAGCCGGCGGTACGAGGCGGAGCCGGTGAAGCCGATCCGCAGGACCCCGGCCACCCCGGCGGTGAACCGTTTCACCCGCTCCACCGCTTCGTCGACGGCCGTCAGGACGCGCCGTACGTCGGCATGGAACACCTCCCCGGCGGCGGTCAGGTCGACCTGCCGGGTGGTACGGGTGAAGAGTGCGACCCCGAGTTCCGTCTCCAGTCGGCGGACCGCCTGGGAGAGCGGGGGCTGGGCCATGTGCAGCCGCTCGGCGGCCCGGCCGAAATGGCGGGTGTCGGCGACCGCGGCGAAATACCGGAGGTGTCTGAGTTCCATCGGAATCCCCCTCAATTGCGCTTCATCGTAGGGACCGAATCCCAGACGCAACAAATATCTGAATGCACGGTATTGATATGCGGTCGATATCAATACCCCCCTGGGTCAACCCTGGGGAAACGCCTAGGGCCACCTTCTTCACTTCGATGTCATGGTGCTGAAAAGCAGCCGTAACGATCGAAGGGACGGAACATGGCCGAAGACCGGGGCCGTGCGCGGGCCATCCTCGAAGACGCCCTGGAGGAGGACTCCGAAACGGGTGTGTACCGCGTCCGTCGGAGCGTCTTCACGGACGAGGAACTCTTCGAGTTGGAGATGGCCCACATCTTCGAGGGCAACTGGGTCTACCTCGCCCACGACAGCCAGATCCCCGAGCCAGGGGACTACTTCACGACCTACATCGGTCGGCAGCCGGTCGTCATCAGCCGTGACAAGCAGGGCGAACTGCACGCCCTCGTCAATGCGTGCAGCCACCGCGGAGCGATGCTCTGCCGCCGCAAGACGGACAACCGCACCACGTTCACCTGCCCGTTCCACGGCTGGACGTTCAGCAACACCGGCAGGCTCCTGAAGGTTAAGGACCCGCGTGGCGCCGGCTATCCCGAGCAGTTCAACACCGACGGCTCGCACGACCTCACCCGGGTCGCGCGCTTCGAGAACTACCGGGGCTTCCTCTTCGGCAGCCTCAACCTGGACGTCGTCCCCCTTGTCGAGCACCTCGGCGAGGCCGCGAAGGTCATCGACATGGTGGTCGACCAGTCACCCGAGGGCCTGGAGGTGCTCCGGGGCTCGTCGACGTACACGTACGACGGCAACTGGAAGCTCCAGACGGAGAACGGGGCCGACGGCTACCACGTCTCCGCGACCCACTGGAACTACGCGGCCACCCAGGCCCGCCGGACCGCGGGCGAATCGGCCAACGACACCAAGACCATGGACGCCGGCGGCTGGTCCAAGCAGCAGGGCGGCTTCTACTCCTTCGACCACGGCCACCTCCTGCTCTGGACGAAGTGGCTCGACCCCACCAACCGCCCCCTGCACGACCGCCGTGACGAGTTGGTCGCCGAGTTCGGCGAGGCGAGGGCGGACTGGATGATCGGCGTCTCCCGCAATCTCTGCCTCTACCCGAACGTCTACCTCATGGACCAGTTCAGCTCCCAGATCCGGCATTTCCGACCGATCTCGGTCGACCGGACCGAGGTCACGATCTACTGCATTGCCCCCAAGGGGGAGAGCGCCGAGGCCCGGACCCTGCGCATCCGCCAGTACGAGGACTTCTTCAACGCCACCGGCATGGCCACGCCCGACGACCTGGAGGAGTTCCGCTCCTGCCAGAAGACCTATCTGGCGGGCGCAGCCCCGTGGAACGACCTCAGCCGGGGCGCGGTCCACCAGATCGAAGGACCCGACGAGGACGCCCGGCGCATCGGGCTGAAGCCGATCGCCAGCGGGGTCCGCACCGAGGACGAAGGGCTCTACCCGATCCAACACGGCTACTGGCAGCAGACCCTCCGCCGGGCCCTGGACGCCTGACCGTCACTTCCCCGGAGCGCGCCCGTGCGGGGCACGGGCCGCCCACCACCAGGGCCGCAGTGCACCGCCGGCGTGGCAGCAGAGCCCGGCAACGACCGCGACGAAGGGACCTCACCCGCATGACGACCACGACCACCCCGACACACGGCGCCGCCACCACACCACGGACGCCCTCACCCGATACCCCGGCCGTCCCCCTGGAGACGGTCCGCCGGTTCCTCTACCGCGAGGCCCGCCACCTGGATGACCGCGAGTTCGAGCAGTGGCTGGAGTGCTACCACCCCGAAGCCGAGTTCTGGATGCCCGCCTGGGCCGACGACGAGGAACTCACCCGCGATCCGCGGACCGAGATCTCACTGGTCTACTACGCCAACCGCGGCGGTCTGGAGGACCGGGTCTTCCGCATCCGCACCGACCGCTCCAGCGCCACCAGCCTGCCCGAGCCCCGCACCGGCCACAACATCACCAATGTGGAGATCACCGGGGAGTCCGAGGGCGTCGTGGACGTGCGCTTCAACTGGTTCACCCTCTACTACCGCTACCAGAGCGTCGACACCTACTTCGGCACCTCCTTCTACCGCATCGACTTCCGCGGCGACGCCCCGCTGATCCTCGCCAAGAAGGTCGTGCTCAAGAACGACTACGTCCACCACGTCGTCGACGTCTACCACGTCTGACAGGTCCGAAACGAGCACTCCATGAGCAGCCCCACGGCATTCCAGGTCGCCCTGAGCTTCGAGGACGGCATCACCCGCTTCATCGACTGCCGCCCGGACGAGACCGTCGCCGACGCCTCCTACCGGGCGCGCATCAACATCCCGCTCGACTGTCGCGACGGAGCCTGCGGCACCTGCAAGTCGCTCTGCGAGTCCGGGAGTTACGACGGCGGCGACTACATCGACGAGGCCCTGACCGACGACGAGGCCGCCAGCGGCCACTGCCTGCCCTGCCAGATGACCCCGCTGAGCGATCTCGTGCTGCGCATCCCCGCCACCTCGGCCGCCGCCCGGACCGCCGCAGCCGTCCACACCGCCACGGTCACGGCCGTCGAGCGCCACTCGGCAAGCACCGTCGGCCTCACCCTCGCCGTCGACGACCGCGGCGCGCTGGACTTCTTGCCGGGCCAGTACGTCAACATCACGGTGCCCGGCACCGAGCAGCACCGCTCCTACTCCTTCAGCTCCGGGCCCGACCAGCAGGCGGCCTCCTTCCTCGTACGGATCACCGAAGGCGGTGTGATGTCGGGCTACCTCGCCGAGCGCGCCCAGCCGGGCGACCGGGTCCGATTCACCGGGCCCATGGGCACCTTCTACCTCCGTCCGCTCACCCGCCCCGCACTCCTTCTCGCGGGCGGCACCGGGCTCGCACCGCTGTTGTCGATGCTGGAGAGGCTCACGCAGACCCCACCCGCGCACCCCGTGCACCTGCTCTACGGCGTCACCACCGACGAGGACCTCGTCCATCTCGACACCCTCGCCCACTACGCGTCCGTCATCCCCGGTTTCACCTTCGACCACTGCGTCGCCGACCCGGCCTCCCGAGCACGGAACAAGGGCTACGTCACCGGGCTCATCGACGCCGGAACCCTGCACGGCGGCGACACCGACGTCTACCTCTGCGGGCCGCCCGCCATGGTCGACGCCGTACGGAGCCACATCTCGGCCCTCGGGATCACTCCGGCCGCCTTCCACTACGAGCGGTTCGCAGTGACGGCCACGACCGAACCACCCACGACCGAACCACCCACGGACGCCGTCTTCGGCGCGCCGAAGGAGACCGCGGGGGCCGCCCGGTGACCGCGCACCCGGGCCGCTTCAGCGGCCGTGCGGTCCTGGTCACCGGCGCCGCCCAGGGCATCGGCCTCGCCGTCGCCCACCGGCTGGCGGCGGAGTCGGCCGATGTGGTGCTGGCCGACCGCTCCGAAGCGGTCCACGAGGCCGCCGCAGAGATGGGCGGCACGGGCGTCGTCGTCGATCTTGAGCAGTACGAGGGCGCCGAGGCCGCGATCGCCTTCGCCCTGGACCGCCACGGCCGGATCGACTGCCTGATCAACACCGTGGGCGGAACGATCTGGGCCAAACCGTACGAGCACTACACCCCCGACCAGATCCGCGCCGAGGTCCAGCGCTCCCTCTTCCCGACCCTGTGGACGTGCCGGGCCGTGCTGCCCCATCTCATCGAGCGGCGCTCCGGCACGATCGTCAACGTCTCCTCCGTCGCCACGCGGGGCGTCAATCGACTGCCCTACGCGGCGGCCAAAGGCGGGGTCAACGCCATCACCGCAGCCCTGGCCCTGGAAGCCGCCCCGTACGGCATCAGGGTCGTCGCCACCGCACCCGGCGGCACCGACGCACCCGCCCGCCGCATCCCCCGCGGGCCGGCACCCGAAGGGGACCGGGAGCAGGAGTGGTACCGGCAGATCGTGGACCAGACCGTCTCGTCCTCACTGATGAAGCGGTACGGCTCGCTGGCGGAACAGGCGGCGGCGATCGTCTTCCTCGCCTCCGACGAGGCGTCCTACATCACCGGGACCGTGCTGCCCGTGGCGGGCGGGGACCAAGGCTGAGCCCCGGCTCCCGCTCCCCTGGCGGCGGCGCACGGCAGTGCTAGCGTGCTGGCCCATGGAGAACCGCTCTGACCAGCAGCGCAGTCTGATCGGGCGGGCCGGACAGATCGCTGTACTGGCCCGTCTGCTCCGGGCGGCTCGCACGGGTCGACCCACGGCCGTGCTCATCGAGGGCCCGGCGGGCAGCGGCAAGACCGCCCTCGCCGGGCACGTCCTCGCGGCCGGGGGCGCGGGCCCCGTCCAGCCAGCGCTCTCCCGGGACTTCGGGCCGACCGTTCCCGCCGCGGCTCCCGTGGGGCCGGTACCGCTCGTCTCCCTCGTCCCCCCTGCCGCTCCCGGGTCGTCCGGCCAGGGCGCCCCGCAGACCTGCACCACCCAGGAGCTACGGATCGTCCAGGTCAGCGGGGCGCCCTGGGAAGCAGGGCTGCCACTCGGCGTGATGGAACAACTGGCGCGGGCCTGTGCACCGGCTCCTGACCCGGAGCCCGCTCCCGGCCCCGCACCCGCCAACCCGGTCCTCGAAGCGGCCGGACGGCTGCACCGGCTCTGGACCCAAGCCCAGCGCCACGGCCCCCTCGCGGTGGTCGTCGATGACGCGCACTGGGCCGACCCGGAGAGCCTTCGCGCCATCGACTCCGCGGTCCGCGCTTTCACCACGGAACGGATCCTGGTCCTGCTGATCGCACGGGACGACCTCCACGGCCCGCACGGCGAGGTCCCCCCACGGACCTTGGAACTCCTCGACCGCCACCGCGACGGGTCGATACGACTCGGACCGCTCGGCCCCGAGGAGATCAGGGAGCTGGCCCGGGTCGCCGCCGACCTCACGCTCTCCCTCCGGGCCACCCGCCACCTTCGCCGGCACACCCTGGGCAACCCCCGGCACCTCCTGCGGCTGTTCCGCGAACTGCCGCGCGACGTCTGGCAGGAGTGGCAGCCCGCACTGCCCGCCCCCGCGCGCTACACCGCGGACATCAGGCAACGGCTCGCCCGCTGCGGTGCCGAGACCCGGGCGCTGGTCGAGGCGTGCTCCGTGCTCGTCGACGGTGACGGCGACGGTGACGGCGGCTCCGACGAGGTCCCCGTGGTCGCCGCCGCCGCACTCGCCGACCTCGACGACGCCCTGCCCGCCGCCGACGAGGCGTGCGCCGCCGGACTGCTCACCGCCACCGTCGAGCCGGGGCGCACCCTGCTCTCCTTCCCCCACCCGCTGACCCGCGCCGCCGTCCGCACCGGAATCGGTCTGGCCCGCCGCCGTGAGTTGCACCGCCGCGCCGCGGACATCGCCGACGACCCCGGCCTCCGGCTCACCCACCGCGCCGCCGCGACCACGGCCGATGCGGACCTCGCCGCGGAACTCGACCGGTACGCCGCCGAGCGGGCGTCCGCGGGGGAGTGGGCCGCCGTCGCCGACGCCCTCGTCCGTGCCGGCCGGCTGAGCACCGACCGGGCCGACCGCCAGGACCGGCTGCTGCGCGCGGTCGACGCCATGATCGCCGCCGGGGACGTGCCCCGGGCGGCGGTCTTCGCCGCCGAGTTGGAGAGCTTCCCCGCCAGTACGCTCCGCGATGTCGTCCTCGGCTATCTGGCCATCATGCGCGGACGCGCGGCCGAAGCGGAGACCTTCCTCACGCAGGCCGAGGCGCGCTGTGACACCGAGCTACGGCCCGAGTTGATGGCGAGGATCTCCCAACGGCGCGTCCTCCATGCCCTCGGCCGCTGGGACGCGCCCGCGCTCGTCACCTGGGCCCGCCGGGCACTGGAGTGCGCCGAACCCGGCGACCCCTCAGCCATCGAGTCCGAGGCGGTGCTGGGACTCGGACTCGCAGCCCTCGGACGACCCGCGGAGGCCGTCGCCGTCTACGAGAGAGCCCTCGCCAAGGACTCCGGAGGCGCCCAGTCCCAGCGGTTCCGCCTCGGCCGCGGCTGGGTCGACCTCGCCCACGACGCCCCCGAAGCCGCCCGCCGCGAACTGGAGGGAGCCGTGCCCACCGGCTATCGGATGGGCTCCACCCGCATCTCGCTCTGGGCCCAGGCATGGCTGGCCCGTACCCAATTCGCGCTCGGCTCCTGGCCGGAGGCGCTGGAGACGGTCGACCGCGCGGCGGCACGGCTCGCCGAGGTCAGGATCGAACTCGTCCGCCCGGCCGTGCACTGGACCGGAGCACAGATCCACGCCCTCCGCGGCGACTGGGCGGCGGCCGAACGCCATCTGGAAGAGGCATCGGCGGGCATGGACCACTACGAAGTCATGGTGGTCCCGTCCTGTCTGGCCCGCGCCCAGGTGGCCGAGGCCCGCGGGGACTACGCACAGGTCGTCGAAGCCCTCGCACCGGTCGTCCGGCTGCCGGACCGCACGGGCATCGACGAACCCGGCTTCTGGCCCTGGCCGGACGTGTACGCGAACGCCCTGGTCATGACGCACCGCATCGACGAAGCCGATGCCTTCCTCGCTCCGCACGAAGACCTGGCGGCCCGCCGGGAGCACCGCTCGACCCAGGCGCGGCTGGGCCTGGTCCGGGGACGGATCACCGCCGCCCGCGGCGATGTCGCCGCCGCCCGCATGGCGTTCGAGACCGCCCTCGCCCATCTCGACGGCCTTCCCCTTCCGTACGACCGCGCCCGGGTGAACTTCGCCTACGGCCAGACCCTGCGCCGCGCAGGCAAGCGCCGTGACGCCGACACGGTCCTGAAGAACGCCCGGGACGCCTATCGTGCACTCGGCGCCCGGACCTACACCGAGCGCTGCGACCGCGAACTCCAGGCAGGCGGGGTGAGCACGGCGCGCGGCGGTCTCGGGCCCTCGTCGCTCACCGCTCAGGAACAGGCCGTGGCCCGGCTCGTCGCCCAGGGCGCGAGCAACCAGCGGACGGCGTCGGAACTGTTCATCTCCGTCAAGACCGTGCAGTACCACCTGACCCGGATCTACGCGAAACTCGGTATCCGCTCCCGCGGTGAACTGGCCGCACGCTGCCACGAAGCCGGCCGCCCCGAAGGGCCGGACCGGGAGGTGTGACCGCACTACCCGCCCGACCCGTCGCCCCCAGAGGACGTTTCCCGGCTCACGGCCAGGAGCGGGGACCGCACCTGGTGGCGGAGCACCCCACTCCCGGGACAGGGCGCTAGTAGTGCTTTGTTAGCTGTCTTGTCATGTTGGGTGTTCGGTAGTTCGCTGGCTGTATGAGGGCTGGGGAGCTTGCGGCGGTGCGGGGCGGGT
>NZ_JBEXVD010000033.1:0-31246 GCF_040638655.1 Streptomyces sp. NPDC005963
CGATCCGGACTACACCACCAAGAAGGCCCGAGTGGAACACCTGTACGCGATCGCCGACCGCGAGGTCATACCCAAGGAGAGCGAGCCGGAAGTGGCCTTCTGCCTGGACGAGTTCGGCCCGCTGAACCCGCAGCCGCACGCTGGACAAACCACCGTCACAGTTCTGACCGCCCACCGGACCGGCGCCAGCCACCAGCCCCAGTCCAAGGAGCCTCGTGACCGTGATCAGCATGCCCCAGCCGACGCTGCCCGCGCAGCGGGTTCCAGCCCCGGGCGAGGAGGCCGAGGACATAATCCTGGGGGTGGACACCCACAAGGACATCCACGTTGCTGCCGTCATCACCACCCTGGGCGCTTCGCTCGCTCAGCTGGAGTTCCCGGCCACCGCCAACTGCGTTCCTGGGCAAGGTCGTTCGGTGTCCTGCACCGGGCGGGCGTCGAGTGCACGGGCTCCTTCAGAGCCGGGCTGACCCGGGGGTACTGCCGTAGCAGCGGTAACTCCGGGCCGGACCGCTTTCGACGGCACGGCCCCCGGACCTGTTCCGTACTTGGCGGAGTGGGCCCGCTTGTACGGTGGTGGCATGGAAGGTCCTGGGAACTTAGAAGACCCGGCCGCACGGGCTGTTGCTGCCTGGGAGCGTGTGGAGACGTGGCTGCGAGCTCACGCCCCGGCGTCCGCCGCGCTGCTGCGCCCTGCCGCCGCTGACGCCGACATTACGGCCGTGGAAGAGGCTGCGAGTGTGGCCTTTCCGCCGGCGCTACGCGCCTTGTACCGGCTTCACGACGGTATCGACGACCCTGGGGACGGGAAGAGCTGGTGGCCCGCCGGGTTCCTGCCGGGCGGGCAGGGCTGGTATCGACTGGAGCAGGTGCGCGGCGCCTATGAGATGCAGACGCGGGACTGGGAGCGGGAGCCGGGCCGTCTTCCGATCACCTGCGTTCCGGACGACATGTGGCACGGGCTCTATGTCGATGCCCGTCCCGGTGAGTCGTCTTACGGATGTCTTGGCGAGTGGGTGGTCGATCGTGAGCCAGCCCTCATCCCGGATGGCTCCGCCCTGGGCTGGCCGCTTGAGGCGTGGCTCGCCGAGATCGCCGACGCGCTGGAGCAGGGTCGTTGCCTCGTCGAACCTGACGGCCGGCGCGATGAGGACAATTGGCCGGCACTGACGGGGTGTGGAGGGCTGACGTGGGTGTCCCCCGATGAGGAGCCCCAGGCCCCTGAAGGGCGGGTCCTGCTGGAGGGTCCTCGGTGATGCCGGGGCGGTCCGGCAGGGCAGTGCCCTTGCCGGACCACCTGTCTTTTATGGTTTAGGGACCGTGCAGGCCACCGTCGCCTTCGAGGCGTCGCAGTGTGCGAACTGCGGGAAGTTCACCCAGTAGGGGTCTTTGTCCAGCAGTCGGTATTTTCCGGAGAAGCCGGCGCTGAACGCGCCTCCCATGGAAGTCGAGTTGATCCAGCTGGACATGGCGGAGCGGCCGCAAACCTCATTCCACTTCGGGGCGGCCTGGCGCTCGTCGTCGTAGAGGTGCCATTCGCCCTGCTTGACGCGGGTGGCGTAGGTCTGTACGCACTGGTCGCCCGAGGTGACCGGGTTCATGCCTCCGATGACGCCTCCGGGCATGCCGCCGGAGTTGTAGCTGGAGGCGTAGGCGAACTCGTCGCACGACACCTTGTCTCCCGCGCTGATCTCCGGGACCGGTGTCGCGGCCGGGTTGCCGTGCTTGCTCGCCCAGCTTGAGCCGTCGGGGTTCTTGGGACAGATCACGTCCCGGTTCTTGTTCGGGTCACGTCCCGGGGCGTTCTTGGCCGCCTCCGGCAGGAAGAACATCGGCTTGTTGTGCGTCTGGCTCCCCGGGTGGTTCGGCAGCTTGGCCTGGATGAGCCAGGCGTGGGCGACTGCGGCCGGAGTCTTGTCGAAGTTCATCACCCACGTGGGGATGTATTTGTAGAAGGTGCATCCCGGTGTCGTGGAGGAGATCTTGTCGCAGCGGATCTGAGCGCCGTCGGCCTGCCAACGTGATGCCGACGGGTTCGCCACCGGCGAGTAGGCGGTGATCTTGGTGGACAGATCGAGCAGGTCGGCCTGGTTGGCTGCGCTCCAGGTGTGATCGATCCTTCCGACCGCTGTGTGCGAGAACGGATTCGCGCCGAGCCATTCCAGTGCTCCGGTCCAAGAATGCGGGCCGTTGGTGCACCGGTCCGGCATCATGCAGTCGAAGCGCACGTCCAGTGTCACCGATATGAACTTCGCGTCGATTGCTACCGGCACGAGGACAAGTTGCTGGGTGAACGTCGCCGAGTTTCCGGCCAGCTTTACTTCCTGGCCGACGGCCCACGAGGCGTTGAGGACTTCACCGGTGGGCTGGCCGTCCTTGACCACGATGCCGACATACTCGAAGGCGAAGCTGCCGATACATGCTTCATACCGCTTGATGTGCGAGCCGCCGAGTCCCGCGCACCAGTCGACCAGGTGGGGCAGCGGCGCCCTTGTCCCTTTGGTGAGGGCGTCACGGGTTTTCTTGCTGTTGTCCGGGACCAGGCGTGAGCACGGCTGGATGTTTGTCTTCTGGTTCACCTCGCCGCAGTTCCAGCCGTCTGCCGCGCTGCGGCCGATGGGCGGCTCGGCCGGTGGTACCGGCCGAACAGTCGGCGGGGCGATCTCCTGCCGGTGCTGGTGGCCGTCCTGGTTCAGAGGCGGTGCGTTCTTGTTGGGTTCACCCAGCTTGATGCCAACGGCATGGCTGCGGATCTTGAAGTTGACCCAGGGAGACCACACGGTCTCATACAGGCCAGTGGAGTCGTAGGCGGAGGTGTGGAAGGCGTACGTGACTCCCGGCTTCAGTCTCCCGTGCTCGACCTTGACTTCCGCCACCGAGCCGGACGGCACGAACTTGGACACGAGGACGCCGAACTGGCTGTTGTCCAGTTTCACCTGTGCCTTCGGCTTTCCGAAGGCGTCAGTTGTGTAGACCTCGAAGGTCAGGTTCGCTGTGTCATTGTCCTTGTCGGTCACGGTGTTGCGTAGGACCGTCTCGGTGGTGTTGACCTGCCACACCCCTGCCACCTGAGTCCAGGCCGGGCCGGCCTGCGGGTTCTTGCCCGAAACCGGCCGGTTCCCGGCGGCAGCCGTGTTTTCGGGTCCGGCGGCCGGTCGGGCGGACGGCGCGCTCTTCGGGGAGGGGCTGGGGGTGAAGTCGGTGGCCCTTGCCGTACCGGCCCCCACGAGTAAGCCGGCGGCGGCTCCGGCGGCCAGAATGCGTAAGACGAAAGTGGAGCGTCTGCTGATCAAGCGTTCATCCTCCTCAATCGGTCGGATGTTCGATGTCAGTCCATCAGTTCCACTACGCGGTTCATATGGTCAGGGTCACGTTTCGCCGGAGGCCAGACGTCCCCTCGCTGCCGGGTATCCGCGGTGACACGACGGTCACCTGCTCACGCCCACCGCATCCGGTACCCGAGGAACCCGCCTTATCACGGCCTATGGGCCCAACCCTCGAGTGATAGTTCAGACCCTGTCCTCACCAGGGCCCTTCCTCAATGGGCCTTTCGTCGCTATTTCTCCTTGTGAAGGTGGCTTCCGTGAATGGTCCAACCCTCGCGTCCGGCTCCTCTGGCGCTTTCGCCGGTGCGGCGGCGGGCCATCAGGTCGCCTATGGCCAGGTGGATCATGGCTTCGGAACGGGCCGGGAGGGTTTCGTCGTCACGGGCCAGGCGCCGGTTCAGCATGAGCCAGCCGGTTGGGTCGGCCGCGCGGTGAGGTGTCTGCCTGTGGCAAGCCCTTTCCGCACGGCCTCCCGCCGAACCGGACATGACGGTTTCCCTGCCATCCGGCTCTCCCGTGACTACTGCGTGAATGTTGTGGCTGGCTTTTCTGAATTGACAAAAGAACTTGGCCCGGCTTGAAACGACTTGGAGTCGGCGTCATTGGAGTCGGCGTCAGCAGATCCTTGGGAGAGGCGCAGCACTCATCCCAGGCTTCAAGAAAGCTCTCGTAGGTGTTGAGGCGTTCTTGGCGCATTCAGTGACCGTGCTCGACGGCATCTTGGTCCTGTACTTACCACTCGACGGCTTAGCTGCCCGCGCCCCAACAACCGCCCCCAAGCCGGTTGCCACTCACCCGATCACTGCGATGGCGAGAGGAACCACGAAATCCGTCACGGCGGCGCATCATGGCTGCTCAATCAGTTCAAGGGAACACCGTGTCGTGCGGCCTGACAGCAGGACCAACGGCATCACAGCTCGTCAATCAACCGCGAACACATGAACAGGTCCCGGCGTTCGTCCCCCCACCTGTTGCCATCCACGCAGCACCGAGCGCAACCCGCGCGGAGCAACCTCACCGCTGCTTCATCAATGACGACAGAAGGTGTCGGGTTTACGGTCGACGATGGACGTATGCGCGAGACCCCAGAAGAACTCGACAAGCTCCAGTCCCTCCTCGACTCCTCCCTCTCCGGCTCGACCGCACACCTCCGCTCGATAGTCGAGGGCTGCACCATCACGGCGGCGCAGCTCACCGGGGTCCTCACCGGCATGTGCACGCTTGCCCTCTCGACGGTGACCGCAAGGGGCGAACCGCGGATCAGCGGCGCCGACGGGCACTTCCTGCACGGCCGGTGGCACTTCGGCACGGCGCGCAACGCCGCCAAGGCTGGTCATCTCGCGGCCTGTCCGGCCGCCAGCGTCGCGCACATGCGCGGCGAGGACCTCGGCGTGTTCACCCACGGCACGGTGGAGGAGCTGAACCCCGAGGACGGCGAGACCACGGCCGACTGGCAGGAACTCCTCGCCTACTTGAAGGACTTCTACGGCGACGACCCGTTCGACTGGGACCGCGAGGTCGTCTACTACCGGCTGAACCCGCACTGGATGACCGTCTACGTCCCCGACCTCGACAAGCTCACCGGCACGTGACGCCGGGCCCGTCGACGAGGGCCTGCACCTGCGCGTACGTGGGTGCGGGGCCAGCCGACGGCGCGCCGTCGCGTACCGCCAGCGCCGTGGAGACGGCCTCGCCCAGTGCCCGCCGGTACAGCAGCGATCGGGGCGAGTTGATCCGTCTTCTCGGCGAGGGCCCACCGGAGTGGGCGGGCAGGTCACCCACAAGCGCTGGACCTGTCTGTGCGACCACGAACACGACACCTGCAGCGTCGACTTCCTCGACCTGCCCACGGGGACGGCCGTTCACTACGGCAACGGCCGACGGGGCCGCACCGCCGATAGGGACCACCATCAGCACATGACCGAACTGAACGCCAAAGTCTTCGAGCGAGCGCGGCCGCTGGAGGCACGAGGGAACTGAGAGGGTGTTTTTTGCCCAATGTTTCATCGCGAGATGGGCTGTTGATGGCGGTTTAGGCTCCTCGCCAGGTTGGGGCTGATTCGCGGGTGAGGCGGCGGGCCATGAGGGCGATCATCGCGAGGTAGATCATGGCGGTGGAGCGGGCGGGGAGGGCTTCGTAGTCGCGGGCCAGGCGGCGGTGCTGCATGAGCCAGCCGAGCGTTCTCTCCACCGTCCACCTGCGCGGGAGGACAGTGAAGCCGCGGGCGCCGGGGGTGCGGCGGACGACTTCGAGGTCGATGCCGAGGCAAACAGCGTGGTCGACGAGGTATTCCCGGTATCCGCGGTCGGCCCAGCCCTTCCGGGCACCGGGGTGGACGGCGGCGATGCGGTCGAGGAGGGTCCGGCCGGCGACGGAGTCCTGGACGCTGGCGGCGGTGACGAGGACGGTCAGCAGCAGCCCGGTCGTGTCGATGACGATGCTCCGCTTGCGGCCGACGATCTTCTTGCCGACGTCGGCGCCTTGGTCGCGGGCGGGAACGTTGGTCGACGTCTTGACGCTCTGCGCGTCGATGATGCACGCGGTCGGCTCCGGGGTTCGCCCTTCGTCCTCGCGGACCCGGCGCCGGAGCAGGGCGTTGAGCTGCTCAAAGATGCCGTCCTTCTCCCAGCGTCCGAAGCAGTGGTAGGCGGTGTTCCAGTGCGGGTAGTCATGGGGCAGATACCGCCACGGGATGCCGGTGCGGGCCACGTAGAGAATGGCGTCGAGCAGATCCCTCAGGTTGTGCTGCGGCGGGTGCCCGATGTTCAGGCCGTGCCGGGCTTTCTCGTCGCGCCAGCTCGTCAGCAGGGGCTCGACCTGGAACGGCACGGTGGCCGCACACCCGCCGGAGTCACCGTCCGCATCCTGCAACGACTCCTCGCCCTGACCGCCGCAATCTGACACAACCACAAGACTGGCGGACCCGTCATCCGATCACTGACCGCCCACGACCACTGACCTCGGAATCAATCATCTAGCCGAGCAGCAGGAGCGGGAGGGGGCGGCGAGTTGGGAACGCTGTGCCTTTGTCAGTTTATCGGTGAGCGGCGGGTGTTCACCGTGACGTGGATACAGCCAGCCACGGGTCGCTGCGGCCGGCTGCCCCCCGGGACAGAGCGGAACGCGGGCAGCTATCTGCGGGAGCGGTTCGGCGCCGACTATGTCTCGCTCGGGCTGACGTTCCACCACGGCCCGGCGCCGGTACCCCCGCCGGACTACGCCGAAGCGGTCCTCGGCAGCGCCGGACACGACGCCTATCTGCTGGATCTGCGCAGCGGAGTACCCCCGGCGGGGGTCTGGCGCTGGCTGACCGCACCGGCGCGGACCCGTCTCGTCGGACCGGGGTACGACCCCGCGGACGACCGGGCGCACCAGCTGTCGGGCGGCTCGCTCGCCCAGTGGTTCGACGTGATCGTGCACTGGCGGAAGGTCACCCCGGCCCGGCCGCTCCGGGTCCCGCACTCCGAACCCACGTCCTGAAGCTACGTTCTGAAGCCGCGTCCTGAATCCGTGTGCCGAACCCTGCACCGAACCTGCGCGCACAACTCCCGTACCGGACCCCGCGGTGTGCGGCCACACCGGACCGAACCAGCCACACCGAACCGGCCGTGCTGACCCGCCCTGCCGACCAGCCGCGCCGGCCGGCGGCACCCGGCAGCCGGCACCCGGCACCCGCGCCGAACGCCGCCGGGGATATCTCAGCCGCTCGGCCGCCGGACAAGGGTCCAGAGCAGCTCATTGGCGGCGTTGATGTACCGCAGCCGCAGATTGGGCATCACATTCGCCAGCGCCACCACGGCGACCGCCGGGTCCTGGCTGAAACCGATGAAGGTACTGAAGCCCCGGGTGGCACCCGAGTGGGAGAGCATCACCTGTCCCCCGGGCAGCTCATGTCTGCTCCAGGCGAGCGCGAGGGCTGGGCCGCCCTGGGCACGCGGGCGCGGCAGCGCCACCTCGCGCAGCGCGGTACGGAGCGGTGCCTGTGGCACGGTGTGGTCCGGCGGCGAGATCAGCGCGTGCAGATAGTGCAGCAGATCACGAGCGCTGGAGCGCAGCACTCCGGCACCCGGCAGCCCGGGAATCACAAACGGCGGACGGGGCCTGCCGTGCCAGTGCCCGGTGGCCTGGGGCTCGCCGGGGTCGGCCGTGGTGTCGAGCATGCCCAGCGGCTCCAGCACCCGGTCGTTCAGCAGGGCGCCGTACTCGGTACCGCCCTGTTCGGCGAGGAGATGACCGAGCAGACCGACGCCGAAGTTGGAGTAGCGCACCCGGATGCCCGGGGCACGGTCCACCCGGGTGCGGGCCAGTGACTCCAGCAGCCTTCCCGGCGGATAGCCCCGGTAGGGGTTGGTGGTCCAGGAGGGCACCGCGGTGCGCAGCAGACCCGGCGGGAGCCGGGGCAGACCCGAGGTGTGGGTGGCCAGCTGCTCCAGGGTGATGTCGGCACCCGCCGGTCCGCGCGGCAGCGCCCAGCGCGGGACCCGCGCGCTGAGCGGCTCATCCGCGCTGACGGTGCCGCGCGCGGCCATATCGGCGAAGAGTAGCGCGGTGAAGGTCTTGGTCACCGAGCCCAGCTCGAACCGGGTCCGGTCGGTGACCGGTTCCCGCCGCGACCGGTCGGTGAAGCCCTGACAGAAGGTGGTGGTCTCGCCCCCCGCCAACACCGCGATCACGGTGGCCGCCCGGCGGGGGGCCGCCGCCGCGACCCGCTCCAGCAGCGCGTCCGGTGCCTGGACGCGGTCAGACGTCAATGGTGTCGCCGAGCCGGGACAGCGCCAGGGTGCCGGCCACGATCGCCACGATGGAGGTGTGCCGGTTGTCCAGGAACGCCTGGTCCGGGTCCTCGTCGATCGGCTGCCCGTCGCGCGGCACCAGACCGTCGGCGTGCTGGGCGGCGGCGAGCCGCTCCCAGTACTCCGCCTCGCACCGCGGCTGGGGCAGACAGGCGTCGACAATGATCAGCTCGGCGAGCAGGTCCCACTCCTCGATCTCCGCCCAGGCGTCCATCCAGACCGGGAGCCAGTCGATGAGATAGTCCCGGATCCGGGGTGGCAGCCCATGCGGCTCGGCTCCCCAGTCGGTGGCGTGGAAGACGGTGTGCGTCATGCAGTACGCCGTCATCCAGTCGATCATCCAGGGCTCGGGGGTGTGCCCCAGCCAGGTGGCCTCGATCAGTGACGTCCAGTCCGCCTGGCGCTCGATCCCGGCGACCCGGGCGGCGTTGGCCACCGCCATCCGCCGGTTGGGAATCATCTCGGCACCCCGGTGCGAGGCCATCGAGCCCAGATGCCGCACCAGCCCGTGGAGCCGGTCGTGCCGGTAGCCGACCCGGGCGAAGTGGGTGTACATCTCCAGCGGGTCGGTCATCATCGGGAACCGCATCTGCCGCTCGTAGAGCAGATCACCGGAGGCGAGCTGCCCCCAGGCGAAGTCGAGCAGATCCCGGGCCGACTGCTGCTCGCCGGACGAGGCCATGCCCTCACGGAGCACCAGGGAGGCGGCGAGCGCCAGCTCGCCCAGCGGCTTGTAGAAGCCATCGGGATCGGCGAGCACCTCCCGGGACTCCGGCGGCAGCGAGCCCCGGCTCCGGTTGGTGTGCAGCCAGCCGATGGCGCGGGTGGCCACCTGGTGCGCGATCTGCCGGCGGGTCGCCGGTGCTCCGGTCGATGTGCTCATGCGCCGCACCCTTTCCGTTCCTGCCGCCCGGGAATGAGCAGAGCCGCGATCTCGATGTCCAGAACCGTCCGGGCGCCGACGGCGCCGCACAGCTCCAGATGTTCGACCACGGGCTCGGTGTCCAGACCGGGCAGCGCGGCACCCCGGCTCTGGACCAGTGCGGCCCAGCGGGCCAGCCGTGCCGCCGTCGGATAGTCGCGGCGCAGCATCGAGCGGGTGAGCCCGCGCTTCAGCGCCGTCACCCTGCGGACCGCCTGTTCGGTCACCGGGCCCGGCAGACCGGGCAGCGCCAGCGAGGAGAGCCGGGCCATGCCCTGTGACCAGGGGCGCCAGTGCAGAGTCTCCGGGAGCAGCGGTACCCCCGGCTCCCGGTCGGCCTGCTCCTCGATGGCCGGGGCCGGGACCTGGTCGGCCCCCGGCGCGAACCGGGTGAGCAGGGCGTTGGTCGCCTGGCCGAGACAGACCATCTCCGGGGGGTCCTCGGGAGAGGCGGGGAAGACGCTCAGCGCCTCCGCCACCACATCCCAGTCGTCCGGCCCGAAGGCCGTCGAGGCCAACAGCGCGGGTGCGAAGACATCAGGTCCCAGCACCCGCACCGCGGCCAATGCCGCTTTCGTGTCCGCCGCGCCATCCACGTGCACCGCCAGGCTTGCGGAGTGCCCGGTGCCCCGCAGGGCATCGAGCAGGCGTGCGGCCAGACTCTCCACCGCCGCTCCGTATTCAGCCGACGGTGCGGAGTCCGCTTGCGACATGGGGTCTCACCTTCTTTTAGAAGTGATCAGCCAGAAGTGATCAGCACTGCTGTGGCGGTGAGCGGTGTTACTTGCCGCTCGGCTGCTTCGGCTGACGCGGCGAGAGCAGAACGGCGGCGAGCAGGAGCAGAAGGGCCTCCGGCGCGTAGACCGGGGCGCCGCTGACGGCCGCCTCGGGCTCGGTGAAGAGACCGCGCACGGCGGTGCGCTCAGCGGCCTCGGCGCGGACGGTGCGGGTACGGATGGGGGTGTGGACTGACATGTTTCCTCCAGGTTGTCTGCCGCCCGCTTTTTCGGACGGGTCAACCGGCGTCGCACGGCAAATACCGGCGACGGACAGACCGGCGTGGTTACGTGCCGTCACGAGATGGTCACCCGATTGCGCAACGACTCGCCATGGCAAGTCACCCTTTTTCACCTGATCAAGTGAACAAGGTGCATCGCCATGGAGCCGCGAAGAAACGCTTCTCCCTCGGCTGGGCAGGCGATCCCGACGGCGTCCACCCCACCCGCCCCGCCCCGGAAACCCGCATGGCGGATTGCCACCCGCCGCCCACCCTGCTCACCCGCGCGCACCCGCCCGCGGTCCGCTCGGTGAATCACCCGTACGGGGGGCCGCCTCGGTCCGGGTCCAGCTCCCCGGGCAGCGGCCGGGGCGTCATGGCGTGCGCGCATCCGGGGCAGGCGTACCGCCCGGCTTCTGTCGGCACCGGCGCACCGGTGAAGCACCCGCACCGCGCGCAGCGCACCCTGCGAGCCGGTGGTACGGGCACGGTGAGCCCCTCGGGCGTCACCGCGCCTCCCTCGCGCCGGGCCGCCGCCCGCGCGCCCTCGCGGCTTCGGTACCACCGGTACCACCGGTACCGGCATCGGTATCGGTATCGGTGAGGACCAGCACCCGGACCGGTCGGCCGTAACAGCGGCAGCGGTAGCCGACCCCGGGCCGGTCGGGCGGCGGCATGCAGGCGAGCCGGGGATCATGATGGGCGCGGTGGATCGCCACCACCGCACCGGCCGCGAGCGCCACGGCCGTGCTGAAAGACGGACCGGATCCGAAAGGACCATCGCACCGTTCCCGCAGGTGGGCGGGCTCTCCCAATTAGACTCGCAGGTGAGGGCGGAATCGACCGTTTACGCCCCCACCTGTTTTCGGACTGTCTGGCCGGTAACCGCCCTGGGATGCAAGTGGTTCCTTGCATAAAACCGCAGATCGATTTTGCTTTTGCTGTGAAGAGTGCGACCTTCTTTCCTGTCGTCGCTGGCCCACCTCTCCTCTCAATGGAGATGTGGGCCTTCGCCGTATCAGAGCCTGCGCCTCCAGGAGGGGGATGAGCCCGAGGTGGGCTCAGCCGGTAGGGCCTGCCTGCCTGGACTCGACGTCTCGCGAGCAGGCCCTGGACCCAAGGGGGCCGTCTTGAACGTAACGCTCGACGTTGCCACAGCCATCGTGGCACTGGGGGCACTGGCCGTTGCCATGTGTATCTATCGGTGGACCGCGCCAGTGGCCGGGACTGGTGCGGCAAGCACAACATCCAAGGGGGAGAGGCTTCTCTACGCCCTCACCGCGGCTGTCGCAGTCATCACGATCGGCACATTCGTAGTTGGTGGCGTCCAGAAGACGGAAGCTCCTCAAGTGAGTCCGAACCCCACCGCGACGGTCCTCAATCCCAATCCTTGACGGGTGGCGCCGACCGACGGGGCGAAGGGGCAGCATCCCCCCGCACTCGGAGCCGCTGAGAGCTCTGCGACGTGACGACGGGGCGTAGAGCCGCGGGCTGGGTGACACCAGTATCAGCGGTCAACTCCATCCCGCTGAGGGCCGCTGTGATGCAGGTCACGTTCTATGTGTCAAACGGATCTCCTGGTTCGGCGACTGGAGTTAGTACGGGGCGCCCGGGGGCGGACCGTGATCCTGCTGGAAACGGAAGAAGGACCAAGCGCCGTGAAGAAGAAGATGCTGATCCCTGGTCAGCGCGACAGCATCCTCCCTCTGTTGTTCCCCGAGGAGGAGCTGCCCTCGACCTCGCGGTCGCAGTGGGGATATGTCCGGAGCAACGAGCCCTCGTTCCGTCGTCACGTCCTCGTGAGGGTGGGAGAGGTGCACGAGGGCGACGTCTCCGACAAGGCCTTCCAGGGCCTGCATACCCGGCTGAAGAGCGGGCCGGTGGAGGAGATCAAGAAGTACGCGGCGAAGGCCTTCGGTAACGCTGTGCGCAAGTTCCACATCCGCCTGGCCCAGCAGCGCGCGAAGGAGCTGCTCATCGGCGATGACGCCTGGGTGCTGGAGGAAGCCCCGATGCCTGTGCCGGGGTACTCGGTGGAGTTCGACCTGGACTCCGTCGCGGCCTCCGTGGAGGAACAGATGGAGCTGGACTACTACCGGAAGACGCTCGCGGCGGAGCTGAGCCCGGGCGAGCTGATCGCGATCTCGCTGGTGACGTTCGATGGCTACACCGCGGCGGAGGCGGCGAGGCTGCTGGGCCTCACGAGCGGCGCGGTACGCAACGCCGTGCACCGGGCGAAGGTGAAGGCGAATCCGCTGCGGGGGCGGCTTGGCCTCGCCTGAGGCAAGCATCCTCTCCTGCGGGTGCGCGGCTCGCGGCAATGCCGGGTCCGTGCACACCGCAGGTGGGCTGCTTGCCCGCCAGAGGTGAGCTGCTTGGCGGCAGCCACCCAGCACAGAGGGACGACCTGACTGCAATCAGGCGCATGTAAGACAAGTGGATGTTCTTGGGGGATCCGGGCAGAGGCCCGGCAAGAGGGAGTAATCAATGAAGAAGGACTACAGGCTCGCGATGGGTACCCTCGCCGAGTTGCTTCACTACAGGGTCGTGCGGTGGTTGGACTCGGTCCTCATCGCCCTACTGTCGGTCAAGGGGTTGCTCCCTCCCCGGACCCGTTTGGCTGATCAGCTTCGTGGTGCACGGCTTGGGTTGTTCGCGGTGCTGGCTACCGTCACGGTGTCGCGATTCGCCGATCGGGCAGGACAGGGGGCACCCAGGCCGTAACCCGTCGAAATTTCCGTAGGGCCGGACACCCAGGAGCAAACGCTTGGGTGTCCGGCCCTACTGGTGTCTGTGCAGGGACACACGGGTGTCTCTGCACCGTCTGCTCGACCGGCTCCACACCACGAGCGACGGGAACTGCGACACCTTAGGACACAGCTCCATGGCAAGCATCCTCCAGTCCGGCCACCAGGGCGAGAACTTCCCCGGCACCGTCACCGCCCTCGACCTTCTGATCGAGGCCGAAAAGCGCAGGCTCGCCGCCCAGCGTGGACGAGTGAAGCGGCTGCGTCGTGACCGCCGCCGCGCCAAGCGTGCCGAAGCCGCCCGGATGTGCCGTACGTACACGCGCGCCGGCCTCTTCTGGAGCGGCACCGTCGCGGTCACCGCGGCGGTCGTGTGCTTCGCGATCGGCCAGGCGGGCGCCGCGTTCCAACTGCTGCAGTTCGCCTTCGGGGCATGGGTTGCCGCGCTCCAGATCCCGCCGCGTCGCTGACCTCGAACCGGCCCACCAGCAAGATCATATGTGCGCCCCGGACTTGAAGGTCCGGGGCGCACATCGGGGTGACGACAGGGGCCCGCTTGGAGACACGGCCGCACGATCAACGGTTGTAGCGGGCGAGGGGGACCGATTTCGCCCCCCAGGGTCATTGGATGGAGGTATCGGTGCTCACAGCTAGCCGTCTGCGCTGATACCCGAAGGCCCTGCACTCGCCATGGGGTGAGGGACCGGGATGACGGTGGCGCGATCCTATGGTGCATCGAGTTCATTGAGGATCTCGATGTAGTAGCAGCGCCGGTCTGCCAGGTGTTCGATGACTGCTTCCTCAGAGGGTTCGGGGATCTTGTGGAGGTGTTCAAGGAGATTGCTCCGCTGCGGGTGGTCAGAGGCGCTTACGTACTCGATCGTGCGGAAGGTCGCAGCAGCGAACAGCAGGGTGTGCGGCTGGAAGCCACCCCAGGTGTCGAAGCTTCTGACGACCGCTTCCCATAGGAGCCAATGTCCTGGGCTCGGCGGTGCTCGGCCACCAGGAGGGCGGCGATCTCGATGGTGTGACTGAAACCCCAGGCGTGTCCATGCCATTGAGTCTCTTGGGACAACAGGAACCGCGCGAAGTCGATGTCGACGAGTCCAGGAAGGCGGATCAGGTCTTCGAGGAGCCGCTGACGGTCCTTCCGCCTCAGATCGACGGGCAGGCCATCGGCGTCATGTTGCCCTTCGAACTCCAGGAGCTTCCAGAGCTCCGGATCGTCCAGCCACCATGCGAGTTCGGGAACGCAGCCCGGATCATCCTGCTCGTGGGCGCTCATGCTGGCATGTCGCTTTCGTTTTGCGGTGGCGGTTGCTCGATAGCAGTGCAGCGAGGTCTTAGGGATTTTGGTCTTCGCGGCGATCTGCACGAGGGACTCGCCCTGGGCTTTCAGTATCCGCGCGTACTCGATTTTGTCTTCGGGGCGGCCAGCTCCTTCCGGTTCGCCTCCCGTTCGGCCACGGTAGGGGAGCATGGAGGAGCGTCCCGACGCGGCTCCGTCACCCGGCCCATCTCCGCCGGACCCGCCGCGGGCTGGCAGCCAGAACCTGGCCTGGCGCCGGCTGCCAGCCAGGGACCCCCGGGGGTGAGAACCGTTCGCGTCAGAGAGCAACGAGATCGCCATCGGCTGCCCAACCAGCGGAAGTTCTCAGAAATCCCACCCGGAATAAGGGACCATCCCCGCAACGCGGGGCCGACGCCCGAGTCTCTACCCTGGACCAGCTCGACGGCGGAGCATCCCCGCAGCGCGGGGCCGACACTTGTTGACCTGGTCCCTTTGTCGGTGATCACGGGGGTTTTCATTCAGCTTGTTTTTTAACCAGTTCGTCGTGGTTTGGTGCCGACCTTGTGGTGTGCCGGTCGCTGGTATGCCTCGCTGCCGGTGAGGACTCGTCCCACGTCGTGGCGGGTTGCGGGTTGCCGGTTCTTCGAGCCCGGCGGCCGGCCGGGACCGGGTGTGGTGGGTTTCGGTGCACCGGCTGGAGAACCAGTCGTCGTGCGGAGGTTCCGGAACCCGCGCCGGACCCGGGCCGGGGTGAGCTTGTGCGGCGGGGCTGGCCTCTCCCACGGCCGGCGCAGGTCGGTGGCGAGCGGGCGGGCGAGGCGGAGTTGGGTATGGGCGGCGATGATCAGCCAAGTCCAGCGGTCAGCAGCTGCGAAGTCGCGCAAGCGGAGCCGGGTCCAGCCAAGGGTCTGCTTGAGCATGCGGAAGGTGTGCTCGATGTCGAATCGTCGCAGGAACGCCTGCCAGCAGCGGTCGACGTCGGCCGGGGGGCGCCGGTGCGCGCCCACCACAGCCAGACCGGCTTGTTCACCCCGCCGGACGGCAGGTGTTCGACGGCCAGGCGGATGACGGTGCCCTCGATGACCGGGAGTGGGCCGTCGTGGTCGAGCCACGCGGCCCGCTGGGTCAGCCGCGGGTGCAGCCGGTCCCACGCCCGCGCGCTGGCCTTGCCGTAGAGGCGGGTGTCGGTGACGGTGGCGGCCTGTTCCTCACCCCAGGTGGCAGGGTTGCCGAAGACGAACTCGCCGCCGTGCTTGGGCGGCCGTCCGCCCTTCGGATTGGCCAGGTGGAACTCTTCCCGCGAGGGTGCCGGGCGGCGCATCACCCGGTCCGACCGGGTCCGGCCCAGGATCTCGACCGGCAGCCCGGACAGGAGGTGGGCGATGCGCGGGGCGTCGTATCCGGCGTCCAGCACGATCAGGACGTCCGGATCGCCCTCGGTCCACTGGCCCGCCGCGACGAGCCGTTCGACAACCTCGCCGACCTGGCGGGCGGTGACCGCCGCCAGGTCCGTGCCGGGGGCCAGCCGGACCGCGTCCAGGAACGCCGACCAGGAAGTGCGGCCGGCCTCCAGGGCGACGACGACCGAGTACGGCCAGCCGGGCATCATCTGGTGCTTGGCGTTGCCACGGCCGTAGGTGTGACAGAACGAGCGGTCCGGCACGGTCCCGGCGTCCGGCCGAAGCCACGGCGAGACATCCACCGCCAGGACCAGCCGCCCGTCGCCCGCCCGGGGCAGCGGCACGCCTGCCAGCGTCCACCGCATCCGGGCGACATCGAGCCCGCCGCGGTTCAGGCCGGCGTAGAGAGAACCGTGACCCCGGCGGTGCTCGGGTGCAAGGGCGAGGTCGACCAGCGACCGCACCGGTCCGTCGGTGCACAGCACGGCGTCGGTCAGCTCGAACAGCGCGTCCGCGCGGGCGGTCAGGCAGTCGTAGAAGTCGGTCCAGAACCGGGATAACACGGTCAGGGACTCGACGCGTACAGCGTCGTGCAGCAGACTCACCCTCGCGGCCTTGGCATGATCAACAGCATCTCGACAACGCACATGATCACACCAAGGCCATACCGCTGTCGCATCGCCCACCAGCGGCCAACTGGCCTTTCAGAGGAGGACGTTAAACAACAAGTTCAGTGCCTGTTCCTGATCCCCTTACCCGATCAGCAGGGCCACAGGCCGTGGCGCTGTGGCCGACCCGCAGCATCCGTATCGGACTACGTAGTTCCACCGATGCTGGTGACGCCGCTATGGCTCATGCTGGTAAGCATCCAAATTTCCGTGATCCTCGTCATTGATCGGCAGCCGCGCACGTGAGAAACGAAGATTCCGGGTCGCAGCCCACTTCTGTGTGGGAGCCGGCCAGGGTTGGATCCCTCGGTGGACCGCTGCTCGTCTGCGAGGTCGACTCCTTCTCGGACTGGGGCGGTGCAGCGCACGGCCCCGACTACGAACTGGATCCTGCCTGCGACTATGCCCGCGCCTGGTCGGCGGTCCACCTGGACGACGATGATCTCGAAGCCGCGTTCGTGCGTTTCGGTGAACACGGGGAACATGCCGGCCTCATCTGGGAAATGGACGGCGAGGGCAGCGCGGAGATTGCCTACGCCCGGTACCGGAATGTTCCCGCCGGCGACGACGACAACTTTCTGATCATGCGCTCATGGATCCCCGACGGCAGGACGGACGCGCCGCGTCGGCGTGCCGCCGGGGCGCCTGCGGCCGAAGAACAGGAAGTAGGAAAGCTGGAGCTCCTCAGCGGCCGGGTCGTTGTCGTCTGGGCAGCAGTGAATGCTCATGAGACCGGCTCGTACGCGACGCCGCAGGAAAGAGCCGCGTCGATCAAGGCCCTGGCGCGGCTGAACCCCCCTGTCCAGCTCAACCTGGACGGCCAACTGGGTCTCGGTACGGTGCTGTGGGTCAAGCCGGGCACATATCGCGTTACCTGCGGGTGGCACGAGGGAACTTTGGGACAGTACATGTCCGAGCAAGAAATGCACGGACCAGCACCGTCATATGCGGATGACGACTGGAGCTGTCGCTGGGTTCGCTTCACCCGGTCCGACGACTCCGTTGATGGGAACGCTGTGCCTCTGTCAGTTTGTCGGTGAGCGGTGGGCGTTCACCGTGTCTTGGATACAGCCAGCCACGGGTCGCTGCGGCCGGCTGTCAGCAGATCAGCGCCGCTGCGCGCGCCGTCGGTCGCGTACGGGATGCCCCGGACCCGTTCGAACAGCCGCGCCCGGGCGGGCCCGGCTTCCTCGTCCACCCGCGGTCAGGGCCAGCCGAGGAGCCAGACGACGCGGACTTCGACCTGGGCGTCGATGACGCGGTAGCCGATGGTGACCCCGGCGGAGGCCACGGCGAGCTTCCGCAGGGCGTCCGGCCCGGTGCCCTCCGGGGTGCCCACCGCGAGGGGATTCGTGGACAACTTCCCGCGCATCGCCTCGTGGACCGCGCGGCGCCGCTCCGGGACGAGGCCGGCCAGCGCGCGCTGCGCCTGGGGCGCGAGGACGACCTTGTACGCGGTCACGCCGCCTCGCCCCCGTTGCGGAGCTCGTAGGTCTCGGGGTCGTACTCGCCCATGACGACGTCGAGCGGGACGCCGTCGTCGATCCCGGCCTCGTCGTCGGCGACGGCCTGGACGATGTCCGGGTGGACCTTCGCCATCCACTCGACCCGGTACGCGCTGATGACGTCCCGTACCGCGCGCAGGGGTTCCTCGTCCTCGCGGTGGAACGGCGCGCCGTCCAACTCGGCGGCGAACCGGGCCAGGAGGTCGGGCCAGGGAGCGAGGGCGGCCTTCAGCTCGCCGATGCTCTGCGGGCCTTCGTCCGACGCGAGTTCGTACGGCGAGCGGGTCGGCAACACCGGCCCGTCCGGTGTCGCCTGCTCACGGGTCGGGTCACTCATCGCGCTTCCTCCCGGGTCGGCAGCGGGCACCCCTCAGTGTCGTCCACCAGCCGCCCCAACCCAGCACCCCTCACCCCATCGGATGACACCGCCCAGCATGATGACACCGCCCCCGTAGAACCGACGTGTGGAACATCAACACGTCCACCCACAGCACCGGACCATCCCCGCATCGCGGGGCCGACAGGAAGTCGGATGAGGACGTCGCCTTGCACTTCGGAGCATCCCCGCAGCGCGGGGCCGACCCTGTGCTGGCCAGGGTGCACACAGCAGTGGGCTTCGACGGCCTCTTAGCTCCAGACGCTGGCTGCGGTCGGGTTGAGGTCGGGCCAGTCGAAAAGCAACATGGTGATCTTCTCCTCGGGCACGAGGACGTCCCGCGCCTGGGCCAGCAGCCGCGCGTAGTCAACGTCCGCGAGTACGGCGGTGACCACCTGCCCGTCGTCGGTGTAGCCGAGGATCAGTCCGTACCCGGTGGGCACCTCGGGCAGGTGCACTCCCCAGCAGAACTCCCGGTACGCGTCGGACGTCATGGTGTCGGTGGTGACGAGGCGGACCCAGCTGATACGCATACCCGGATCTACCCAGAGGCTCTCGGTGTCATCCCGTAATGGACCCTGGGCGCCTCGACACCGACCGTCCGCACCGCAGGCGCCGGATTCCCCGGCCCGGGCTGGGCACGACCACCCGGCTCGGGCCCGCTGGCGGAGTCCGGCGCCTCGGTGCGGCGGGGGCGGTCAGATGAGGGTGAGGAGGGGTATGTCGAGGGGTTCCTTTCGGGCGCGGAATGTGTGTGTGCGGGGTGGGGTGCGGGCGTTGTAGCGGCGTGGGTTGCGGATAGGGAGACCGGATCGGGTGACGCCGGCTTGTGGGTTGGGTGGTTGGGGCCCACTCCAGGCGCGGGGTAGGAGGAGTTCTTGGAGGGTGCGGGGTGGGATGCTGTGGCTTTTGAGGTAGACGAGGTCGGATTCGGTCATGGCGAATCTCTCAGGTAGGGAGGCGAGCATCGCCATCAGCGGGGGGTCCGGGTCGCTGCTGCGGAACGCGCGGTACAGGAGGTACGGCAACCTCCCGTCCCTTGCTTTTGGGAGGTACCGGTCCGGTTGGCTTCTTCGTGTGCCGCGGCCTTCGTTGGCGACGATCCGGTCCCAGGCGATCTCCCATTCCTCAACCTTGCGGGCCGACATCCCCAGGGCGGTCATGAAGGCGGTGAGGTGGTCGCGCAGGGGCGGTGTCTCTCCGCGGAGAATGGCGCTGAGGCTGCTCTTGGGTAGCCGGTGAGTGCCGCAGGGTTTGCGGCCAGCCCTGGTTTGGAGTGTGCCGAGGGAGGGTTGGCCCTCCCTCGCCCGCAGTTGGATCATCGCTCTGCGGAGCTGTCCGAAGTTCTCGATGACCTCGGGATGCGCGAGTGCCCGGCCGACTTTCACGGCCAGGTCGCGGAAATCGTGGGGCGTTCCCTGTCGGCGTTTGTGTTCCTCCTCCGCCCAGCGAGCTTCCTTCCACAGGCGGGTGGCGTGTTTCTGGTTGCCGCCGCACGCTCGTACGTAGGCGAGGACCAGTTCGTGTGAGGGGACCAGGCGGCCGCTGGCCGCCCGCGACAGCATGGATGCTGAGTACCGGTGGTTCAACGTCTCGGCCATCGCCGCGTAGGTGCAGCCCGCTCGTTGGCGCTGGGCACGGAGCCACAGCGCCAACGTTCCGGCCTGCTTGATGTGGGCGGCGACGGCTCGCTCGTGCCGTCCCATGAGAGCTAGCAGAGGCCCTCGGGAACGGCCCTGTCGCCGCGGCGGGCACGTGTCGCCTTCACAGCCCCGCAGGCCATCAGGATGACACCGAGGACGCTGCCGGCGAGCTCGACGGCGCCGGGAAGGGGGACACCGGCGAGCGTGAGCGCGTAGATACCGACGACGACCACCAGGAGAACGACGATCACAAGGGCCGTGGTCCGTCCACTCCGTGCCGGGGTGAACGGATGGTGCGTTGGAGCAGAGGAGCGCATGGCATCTCCACCTTCTGGCTGTGCGCGCGAGGGCGCTGACGTGGCTGCATATACGGAAAGCTGGCGGAGGCTTCCAGACCTGATCACCAGCGATCGGATCGTCTCACCGACCGATCGCCAAACACAAAGCGTCACAGCCCTGTTGAAGATTTTGATACGTCAACGTGCAGACGTAGAAGCCCTGTTCTGGCAAACGGGTGGTCTACGAGATCCCATGCAGACGCAATACGCGCAGCTCATCGGCTTCTACACCCGAATTTTGATGAACTTTCGTCCGGTGTGGCATTGCCGAGAGAGCGCCCGCGATGACAGTCTCGCAGAAGCGCCGAGATTCGGCCTTGTGCCGGACCTCCCCTGGCGTCGTGGCTGCACGGAACAGGGATGGGCCCACCGCGACTTCCAGCGCGGCGCCCTTGAGGGTGGCGCATCCACCCGGATGCGACCACCCTCCGCCCACCCGCACCCATAGACCAGATCCCGCCATTTGCTAGTAAAAGGCAGCCACCAGCGGACGCGCTCATCTCCCGCTGCCCGCCTCCAGCCCCATGAACGCCAATCCACCCATTTCCCCTGCTCCCACGGGCACGCGAAGGCAACATGGCGGCATGACCCTTCCCTCGCATGAGCCCGTCATGGAGCTGCTCCGTGCCGCGATCGATCCCGTCAGCCACCGCACAGCCGCATCCAGTCCCGCCGATCTGCCGACGGGCCGTCTGATCGCCGCCACCGCATATGCGGACGCCGACGACACAGGGATGACGCGACTTTCCCTGCTGGGCGCCGGCACCGCGATGGCAGCCTTCGGTCTCACCCTGGAGATCGCCGCGCGCAACGAACAGGACCCCGGCGCGTTCCTCGACTCCCTGGCCGAGGCGTCACAGACCCGAGGGGACAGGGAGTTCCCGTTGGCGGTGGACGTCATCCGCAGAATGCTCAGCGACGGATTCGCCGATGGTGCCGAGATCCTGGGCACCACCTTCGCCAGGAGCGAGCAGGAGTCCCTCACCCTCCTCCTGCACCTTGCCAACTACTGCGGCACCACCATCCAACTGTTGGAGACACGGTTCGGCACCCCGATGGAGGACACCCTTCAGGATCTGAGCAACGCGCTCCAGGACACGGACACCCCGGCCTGAATCCCGACGACTGGCAGCCCGGGTACCGGCCGTGCGTGCGGTGCTGGTGAGCAGGCAAACGCACGTCCACTGTTCTGAGCCGTCCCTCAGGTGGACCGCACCCCGCCATGGCGTGCGCGCACCCGCAAAGCAGAGCCGGTGTGCGGACCCGCCGAAAGGCATCCGGGGGTCCCCCAGGCTTGTATAGGCTCGGTGAGTTGGGGCCACACAGGGAACGTGTGGGTGCTCGATTGCGAGGGGTGGGCGATGTGACACGGATTGGTGATTTGCGGCTGAGCGATGGGACCGCGGTCCGGGTAGAGGTGGAGGGGCAGCAGGACGACGGGATCGACCGGGTTGCCCGGGGGTCCGCGTCCGGGATCGTCCGAGGTTCCGCACAGACTCTTCAGGAGGCGCTCGCACACATCAGGCCTGCGGTCGAGGCAGTGGCCGACAGCGTCCGGAGTCTGGCCAGCCAACCCGACACCGTCAGCGTGGAGTTCGGGATCAAGCTGTCCGCTGAAGCAGGTGTCGTGGTGGCCAAGGCCGCCAGTGAGGCCAACTTCGCCGTGCGTCTGGAGTGGGGAGCCCGCGCCCCTCGATGATGTCGGCATGACTGTATTACGGGGTGAAGAGGCTCTGGAATCAGGCCTCGTCCGATTACGTGGCGCCGGGGGAATCGCGGGAGCGGGATTCCTCGTGGCGCCGGACATCGTCTGCACATGCGCCCATGTCGTTGCGGACGCTCTGCAGCTTCCGTGGGACACCTCCGACGCGCCCACGGAGACCGTGCGTGTGGAGTTCCCGCTGCTGCGCGGTGCAGACGGAGCCGCGCCCGCAGTGCGCGCCCGGGTCGTCTCCTGGCGGCCGGTGCTGGAGGACGACAGCGGCGACGTCGCCCTGCTGCGCCTCGACGCGCCCGTGCCTGACGCCCGGCCGGTACCGCTCGTGGACGGTACATCCGTGTGGGGGCACTCCTTCCGAGCGTACGGCTTTCCCGGGGGCGGGGACCACGGGGTGTGGGCGACAGGCATGTTGCGGAGCGTCCAGGGCGCGGGCTGGCTGCAGATGGACACCGGCCCCGGCGGCCCGCTGGTCAGCAAGGGCTACAGCGGCGCGGCGGTATGGGACGACGTACAGGGCGGGGTCGTCGGCCTGGCCGTCGCCGCAGGGCGCGGCGACCTGGCGCACACCGCGTTCCTCGTGCCGTCCGCCGCTCTCACCGACGAGGCGATCCTGCGCCCGGCCTGTCCGTTCAGGGGCCTTGAACCGTTCGAGGAGAAGGATGCAGAGTTCTTCCACGGGCGGGAGTGTGACACCGGACGGCTCGCCGCGTCAGTCGACGCGCGCCGCCTCACACTGGTCGTGGGCCCTTCCGGCAGCGGCAAGTCCTCGCTGATCCGTGCCGGTCTGTTGCCCCGGCTCCGAGCCGAAAGGCTGAGCGCAACGGTCCTGCGTCCCGTTCCCGGCGTGACACCGGAGACGCTCCTGGCGCACGCGCTCGTACCCGTCCTGGAGCCGGAGACCGGAGAGGTCGACAAGCTGAGCAGGGCGGCAACGCTGGCGCAACTTCTGGCCGGGGAATCCGGAGATTCACCCGGGGCAGGACGCGGCGCCGACCGGATACCGCAGGCGGTCGCCGGCCTGCGGGCCGCGCTCCAGGATCGGGCGGGTACCGGTGGCCATCTGATCGTGGTCGACCAACTCGAGGAATACACCGGCGCTGAACCAGCCGCCGCGCGCACCCTGCTGCGCCTCCTGCTCGCGTTGACGGATCATCCGCGTGAGGGCGGGGGGCGCGGACTGCGCGTCGTGGCCACCGCACGGCAGGAATCCCTGGATGTACTCCTGACGCCGGAGACGTCCGGCACGCTGAGCGACGCCGTCCTTTTCCTCGCGCCGCTCGACGCCGAGAGCCTGTACCGAGCCGTCACCGGTCCCGTCGATGCCGTACCGGGACTGCGGCTGGAGCCAGGGCTCGCGGAGCGCATCGTCGCGGATGCCGCGGACCAGCCTGGCCGGATGCCTCTGGTGGAGTTCACCCTCACCCGGCTCTGGGAGCGTCACGAACGCTCCCTGCTCACCCATGCCGTATACGACGAACTCGGCGGCGTCGCCGGAACCCTGGTGGGCTACGCCGACGAGGCGTACCGCGCGCACGTCCCCGCGTCCGAAGAAGTTCCGGCGAGACGATTGTTCATGCAGCTCGCACGCCCCGACGACCAGGGCGGATACTCCCGGCGCGCTACCCTTCTCGCCCACCTTGATCCTGCGGCAGTGGTGCTCGCCCGCCGCCTCGCGCGCGGGAAGCTGGTCATCATCGGCCACACGGCGCAGGGAGCCGAGATCGTCGACCTCACCCACGAGGCACTCACGCGGCTCTGGCCCCGGTTGCACACGTGGCTGGAAGAGAGCAGAAACTTCCGGGTGTGGCAGGAGCAACTACGCACGGACATGGCCCGCTGGGTCGCGAAGGAAAGGGAAGCGGGAGCGCTCCAGCGCGGCAAGACCCTGGCCGAAGGCGTGGAGTGGCTGCAACATCGGCCCGAGGACATGACAGCCGACGAACGCGCCTACATCGAGGCCGGCCGCCGGCACGCGCAGGGCACGGTCCGGCGGCTGGTCGCCGGCGGCGTGTTCCTCATGGCGCTGCTGGTGGTGGCGGTCGTACTGGGTGTACTCGCTCTGGGCACCAGCCGGGAACTCGCGGCCCAGGTGCGCACCCTCGCGGCCCGCGCGCTCGCGGAGGAGTCCGGCCGCCGGCAGGCCCAGGAACCGGGCACAGCAGTGCAGTTCGCTCTCGCCGCCTGGCACGCCGACCGCAAGTCGCCGCACGCGCGGGCGGCATTGCTGAGTCAGTATGTCCGGGCGCAGTACGCGCGCGGAATCCATACCGGGCTATGGCGGGGCCGGGTCCAGGAGCTGGACGCGACCCCGGACGGGAGCACTCTCGTGGTGCGCTCCAAGCCACAAGGGTCCGATTCGTACGAGGTGTCGGTCGTGACCGGCGCGCTGGCGGGCAAGCCGCAGCACTACAGGCTTGCGGACGTGCCCGAGACCCAGCAGGACGGGCAGCTCAGCCCGGACGGGCGCTACTACGGGGTAGTGACGCCTGACGGCGCGGTGCGGCTGTGGCGGCTCGACGGAAAGGGCTCCGAGCCGACCCTCCTCAGCCGGGATCCTAAGGACGTTGACGGCGCGGTCAGCACCGGACTGGACTTCAGCCCTGACGGCAGACGGCTGCTGCGGCTGCTCGACCTCCACACCCCAGAAGCCAAGAATGCGACGCCCCGGTCCTTTATCGGTGTTTGGGACCTCAACAGCCTGCAGCCTGTGCCGGTGGCAGACAGTCTGGCCTCAGCCGTGGGAATTGAGAGCGCGCGTTTCGGAAAGGAACCCGGCACCGTCGAGATCTCCACAAGAAGCCCCGGCAAGCCTGGCAAACCCGAAACAACCTCTACGCGCGCCCTCCATGACCTGCGTACCGGAGCAGAGTTGCGAAAGCTCCCTGCCAAGGGCAACGACGACAACCCGGAACCGGTCGATGCCACGGGCGGCTTCAGCTATTCCTCGGAGGTACCGCTCGACTTCGATCATTCCGATCTGGTGCTGCGAACGCGTGGCAAGGACGATGCGTACATGACCCGCGTGCCTGTTGATGACGAGCCCGGTTACCAGGAACCGAAACTCGTCGTCGCCCGGGGCCCGGAAGCCGGGCTGACCGTGCTGGCCCTGGTCGGAGACACGCTGGTCGCGACCCACGCGCGCCCGGTGCCCCGGCCCGTCGGCACCGACCCCGATGACTACGGCGGGGTGCTCTCAGTCATGTCGCCGGACGGCCGCCGGGTGGCGCGGCTGATGGACCGTGAACTCCAGGTGGTGAATCTGGTACACGGCGGCACCACCACCGACGAGCTGCCGGAGGGATTCGGCCGGACCACCGAAGCTGGCCTCGTCTGGACACACGGCAGCGACCAGCTCGTGCTGTCTGCGGCGGGCGGCTCGCACCTGCACGTGTACGACGCCGACACGCTGTCCGACCGGGTCGACATCCGCGTGGCCGCCACTCGGGCAACCGGTGAGGAGGAAGGGCTGATCAGCATGGTCGCGCCCTTGGCCGGTGGCGAGATCGCGGTTCTCACCCGGGACGGGGAACTGCTGCGTGTGGACCCGGAACAACGCGTACAGCCGGGGAGAGCGGTGACCGTCGACCCCGACCCGTACGTCCCGAGCTTCCCCCCGTCTAAGAATCAGCTCCTTGCCCGGCCGGGCCACCCCCATCAGGTCGCTGTGGTGACGCTCAAGGATCAGAAGAAGGGCAGAATCCAGATCTGGGACCTCCGCACCCGCACACGGACACAGATACTGAAAGGGGATGAGATCAGCTCGGCCTTCGACCAGACCGGCACCGGCAACCTGGCCTTCTCGCCGGACGGCCGCTTCCTGGCGGTGTCCCACAACGACGGCAAGCTGCACCGCTGGAACGTTGAAAAGGGCAGGATCGTCGGTGCGCCCATCGAGATGCCCACTGGTACGAACATCGTGGGAACCGCGGATGCGGTGACGGTGACCTCAAGCGTGGACGGCTATGAACTGTGGAGCACCGACGGCAGCCGCATCGGCATAATCCCGAGAGACCACGGCTCAACAGCGGTGCTGCGGGGCACCAAGCTGATCACGGAACATGAGGGCTGGCGTTCCACCCTCGACGTGCGTCCCGAAACCTGGTCCACCCACCTGTGCGCAACCACGGGACGCGCCTTCACCCAGGAGGAACTCAAGCACCTTCCTGAAGGCGCCCCAGTGGAACCGCCCTGCGCCTGACCCTGTGCGGCTCCGACGGAGACCCCCGACAGCGACGGCCCCGAAGAAGCCTTCCTCCAGAAGCCTGTATGCGTCTACCGGGGCGTGGTGCCCGAGGGAGACAAGCCGGGCTGGCGTGCGACGGCAAGGCGCGACGTACTGGCCGTCGGGTCTCATCACGGTCGTGGGTGCGGTATGTGTGGGCGCTTGGTGGATTCGTAGGTGTGGGGAGGCGGGTGTCGGGTATCCGGGCGAGCGTAAAACACATGGCGTTGTCAGCACGCACCGGAGGTTGATCATGCTGATGGCTCACCCGGCGGTCCTGTCCCGGTTGGTCAGCGAGTACGAGGCCTTGTCCCGGCTCGTTGTGCGAAGCCCTGAAACAATGCGGCGGATGGACGATCTTGCCTACACCCTGTGCGTGTCCACCGGCACCCGCGACGTCGATACGGCACTCGCCGCTGCCCGGCAGCGTCTTTACGGTGCCAGGCCCGAAAACCAATCCCGGCTCGCGGTCTGACGTACTCAGCAACAATGCGTTCTCCCGCTGCTGTCGGTAGGCCGCCCTCTTGGCGGGTGCGCACGGCCGAGAGTAGGCGCGCCTGGAGCGTGGTTGGAATGACGACGGCTCGCGAGATACACGGACTGCATCGGCGCCCAGGAAGCAGCCTTGGGCACAGCGAGGAAGGTGGCCAACCTCAAGGTCGGGGCGCTACCGATCTGCGACACCGACGACCGCCTCAATGGCGCGCTGACCAACCGGACATCATCCGCGAGCAGGACGCCCGGCGGGACCCCGCCTCGCACCCTTACGACGACGTCCCCGAACTCCTGGTTCGCGTGCGGGTGTGGCCGGACGAGGACACCAGCGGCGAACCCGTCGCCCTACACCGGGCCACCGGGGAAGAAGTGGAGAGGGTCCGGCTGAGCAACGCCTGCCAGGAGATCACCCGCGCCGAAGCCGCCGTGTGGGAAGCATGGGACAGCTCCACCGGCAGATCCTGGACTCCAGAGACGCCGGCCTCGCCGCGGACCACATCGCCCACACCGTCAGCAGCCGTATCGACGCCGACGCGGCCGACCGGATCCTGACTGGGCACGACCTCGCCCACCGTCTCCGGGGCCAGCTGACCGCCTTGGGCGAAGAGCGTGCGACCTCGTGGATCAGCGACTACGCCACGGGGACAGTCCGCGCTAGCCTCTGCTCCACCCCGGCGCACGAGCACTTCTCCGAGACGCTGATCATGGGGTGGGACTGCATGGAGGTCGAGGAACCCGAAGAGGCCGCGGCATTCCCCACCGCCGACCTCGGAGACGCCCAGGCCCTGCTCGCCACCCTCTATGACGTCCTCACCCCGTCCGGCGCTCCGGCCACCGCCAAGTTCCTCACGCCCTGGTCCAGCCGAAAACCCGCGCCCAACGACCGGATCGACGGCGGCCAGGCCGGTCAGCTGCGCAGCCATCGGTTGAAGGATGGCCACTGCGGCCCGCACGGCTGAAAGGCGGGTGAACTCCGTCGAGGCTGCGGGCCGGCCGCTACCGTGAAGGTTTCTGGCGATGCAGGGCAGGAAGCGGGCATGGGCATGAACGGTCTGTGGGCCCACAGCGATGGCCGCGAGGTTGAGGTGCCGTCGACGATTCCCGGGATTCGGGCCGCGCTGCCCGAGCATCGGCGGGATGCGTTCGACCCGAGCACGCCCGCATGCTCCAGCACTTCGCCACCTGGCACCGGCTCCGCAAGCTCCGCGCCAAGGCGGCCAGGTGCCCGCTGGGCACCAGCACGACGCAGGAATCCCATTAGCAGGTCACCCAGGTCAGTGCCGCCTCACCAGAGGAGACAACAGCCCGATGTCCGCCAAACACTCACTCACGCGCGCGCTCACCGAGTTCGTACGGTCCTTCGGAAGCCGCGATGACCAGAGGCAACGTCCGTTTGACCTCTTCCTCCTGGAAGGCACCTCCGCCGAAACAGCGCGGACAGTGGTTGAAGAGGTGATACGGGAGGTGGCACCTGACGCGGCTTCGACGGACATTGATCTCATCTCTGACCTTCCCTGGCCTTCGGATGCCCAGGCCGCCCTCACCGCCATCGCCGGCGCGACGGGCGCTCGGGAAGGGAAGACCGCCGTTGTCCTGGACTTGACGGACGAACGGCAGTGCGAATGGTTCATGACCCTCGTGCCCCACACCATCTCCGCAGAGATCTGGGGGCCGACGGGATCGGGAGTCTCCTTCTCCGCGAGTGACACCGGATCGGCGATCGGGTGGCAGTTGCCCGCTGAGCGGTGGGAGAGGGTCCGCGCGCGGCTACGGCGCCGAGGCATCGATCCCGACACCGCAACACGAAGTGCTACCCAATGCCGCCCCTGACGGATACTCACAGTAGTCGGAGGCAGCGCAAGCCCTCAATCACAGGTCGCCTGATCACAGACTCCCACCAGTACCGACACTGTATGAACTCTGGAGCGGGCACCGGCCCCGTAGACGCGTAATAGGGCTGCGGCCCCAAACCGGTCTGAATCGGTATCTGGGGCCGCAGCGGTGTGCGGAAAGGTGGTGTGCGGTGGCCGGGCGCTAGGGGCGGTACGCTCTGCTGAACGCACGATCCAACTCGGCCGTTCCTTCGGCCCCGACCCCTACGGCATCGCAATTTCCACTCCGGTCGGGTGATGGGCCCTGAATGTCAGTTCTTCGCCTCAGGAGGTTTGGGCGAAAGTCAGGGAACGGCCACCGCGATCGAAATTTCCGAATGGGAATCGCCGAGGCTGGCGTTGGCCAGGGCTATCCGTGCCTCGGAGCCCTTGGGAGGGCACAGCAGGTTGATCAATCTCAGAGACCGACTGATCGGATCTTGTACGAGCCCTGGAGGTTTCCCTGGCCTCCTGAAGCGGTGGAACCTCTGAACTGGGTGAAGTTGGTTCCCCCGTAGAAGTACACCTGGCTGGTCGTCATGTTTTTGACGGACTTTGCGTTGTTGGTGCCTGTCCAGAGGCATTGGGCGGTCACATCATGGTGCTCAGGAATCACCTGGCAGATGCTTCCGCTTCCGTTGAAGCCGCTGTAGATGCAGTACCTACCTGTGCTGCACCGCTCGTAGGCCGAGGCGTTGGGAACTGCGAGCGAACTGAAGGCGACCACCATACCGGCAGCCAGTAATGCTTTGCCCATCTTGCGCATATCTGGTCCCTTTCACGAATTTTCGGCCTGGAAGCATTTGAACAGTTCGAATTGTTCTCGTTGGGTTGGTCCAGCCTCGGAGAGGCGCTTCCTAGTCCGGTTCGTCGTTGGCACTACTGACTTCAGCTGGTCGGGCATTGTGCGGAAAGCCTGTTCCGTGCTGTTCACACAATGTCCGGGGGCGGTTCGATAGACGGGTTCCGGGGTGCGCCCGGTCGGACCTGCGGCATCTGATGGGGGAGAGGGTGGGGTGTCATGGCGGGTCGTCGGGAGCGTCCGTTGGATCCGAAGGCGGGACCGGTGGAGCAGTTCGCACACGAGCTGCGGGAGTTACGGGCCGCGGCGGGCGGGCTGACCTACCGGGAGATGGCGGTTCGGGCCTGCTATTCGGTGAGTACGCTTGCCGCCGCGGCGAGGGGGGACGAGTTACCGTCGATGCCCGTTGCCCTCGCATACGCGTCCGTCTGTGGGGGCGATCCCGCAGAGTGGGAGGCCCGCTGGCGGGCGACAGCCCAAGCGCTGGACGAACAGACATCCGTCTCGATGGTGGACGACGACCAGACCACTGCCCCCTATCGAGGCCTCACCCGCTATGAATCAGAAGACCGAACAGTCTTCTTCGGCCGCACCGAACTGGCCGACCAACTCCACTCCATGCTGGCCAGCCACCGGCTCGTGATCCTCACCGGAGCATCCGGCAGCGGCAAATCCTCCCTTCTGCGTGCCGGGCTCATCCCCGCACTTCAACAAACGGGCCGGACTTCGCTGCGCTGCTCGGCGATCCGTGTCATCACCCCCGGCCCCCGGCCCGCCACCACCCACGCCCAGGCCCTCACCGGCGTCTTCAACCTCACCGAAACAAGCGCCACCAGGCCCGGAGACGGCGAACTGCAACGGGACACTGTCATCCTGGTAGACCAGTTCGAGGAAGTCTTCACCCTCTGCCAAGACTCCGCCGAGCGCGCCCGATTCCTCGACCTACTCCTCGCCGGCAGAAACCACGGCAGCGGTCTGCGGGTCGTGATCGCGGTCCGAGCCGACTTCTACACCCACTGCACCGGACACCCCGGCCTCGTCGAGATCTTGGGAACGGCACATCTCGTAGTCGGGCCGATGTCCGCGAACGAACTGCGCCGCGCGGTCGTCGGACCTGCCCGCGTGGCGGGACTGATCGTGGAGCGGGAGCTGACGGCCCTAATCGTGGAAGAGACCGCGGCGGAGCCCGGCGGCCTTCCGCTGATGTCCCACGCGCTGCTGGAAGTCTGGCGACGGCGCCGGGGACGCACCCTCACCCTCGCCGCGTACGAGGCCATCGGCGGCATCCACGGCGCCGTCGCCAGCACCGCCGAACACACCTACAACCAACTCACCCCCGATCAGAGGGACCAGGCCCGCCGCATCATGATGAGGCTGATCACCCCCGGGCAAGGCACCCAAGACACCCGCCGCCCCACACCTTGGACAGAACTTCAAGCCACCCATACACAAGACGCCCAAACAGTTCTTGAGCACCTCACCCGCGCCCGCCTCATCACCCTCGACGACCAGACCGTCGATCTCGCCCACGAAGCCCTCATCACCGCCTGGCCCCGCCTCCGCACCTGGATCGACGAGGACCGTCACCGCCTGCGCCTGCACCGCGCCCTCACCCACGCGGCCGACAGCTGGCACGATCTCGGGCGGGACACCGGAGCTCTCTACCGAGGTGTACGCCTGGCCGAAACGTACGAAACATTCCATACCCGTGCCCGGACGGGCGAACTCACCTCTGTCGAAAACGAGTTCCTCGCCGCCAGCCACAGCAGCCAACAGACCGCCGCGCGCCGCACCCGCCATATCAACATGATTTTGGCCTGCATGCTCGCCCTGGCGCTCGTCGCGGCGGGCGTTGCCTTCTGGCAGCGGCAGATCGCCCTCACCGCGCAGAAGACGGCTATCGCCGCCCAGCAGATGGCTCTCTCGCGTCAACTGGCCGCCCAATCGACGGCCCTCCTGCAGACGGATCCCGACCTAGCTTCACTGCTCGCTGTCCAGGCATACCGAACCAGTCCCACTGCCGAGGCCACTGTCGGTCTGCACAGAGCCGCAGCACTCCCACTCCAGCACCGCTTCACGGGCCACACGGGCGGTGCTTCCTCGGCCGTGTTCAGCCCGGACGGACGCAC
>NZ_JBEXVD010000033.1:31332-77143 GCF_040638655.1 Streptomyces sp. NPDC005963
ACGGACGGACGCACCCTCGCCGCCGCCGGGGCTGACGGGTCCGTGCGGTTGTGGGATGTAGCTTCCAGAAAGGTCCGCCACACGCTCACGGGCCACACGCGCGGTGCTTCCTCGGCCGTGTTCAGCCCGGACGGACGCACCCTCGCCGCCGCCGGGGCTGACGGGTCCGTGCGGTTGTGGGATGTAGCTTCCAGAAAGGTCCGCCACACGCTCACGGGCCACACGCGCGGCATCCTCTCGTTCGCGTTCAGCCCTGACAGTCGCACCCTCGCTGTGGGGCCAGAGTACGAGGACATAGCGCTGTGGGATGTGACCACCGGGAAGACCCGACACACCCTCCCCGGCCACACGAGCTATGCAACCAGTGCTGCTTCGGTGGCGTTCAGCCCGGACGGACGCACCCTCGCCGTCGGGACGGAGGATGGCAAGTCCGGGAAGGTAGTCCTATGGGATGTGACCACCAAACGGGTCCAGCAGATCCTTCCTGGCCACAAAGACGGTGTTCTCTCGGTGGTGTTCAGCCCTGATGGTCGTACGCTCGCGACCTCCAGCTTCGGCACGGAGGTACGGCTGTGGGAAGCGGCCACCGGAACGGTACGGCACACTTTCACCGGCTACACCGGTGTCTTCTCCATGATGTTCAGCCCTGACGGCAAGACCCTCGCGACTGCCAGCAGCGACACCACTGTACGGCTATGGGACACGACCAGCAGAAGGATCCAGCACGCCCTCATTGGTCACACTGACGACGTAACCTCGGTCGCGTTCAGCCCTGACGGCCGCGCCCTCGCCACTGCCAGCAGGGACAGTTCCATACGGCTATGGGATATGGCGGGTAGCCGAGCCCGCCACATCCTCATTGGTCACACTGACGACGTAACCTCGGTCGCGTTCAGCCCTGACGGCCGCGCCCTCGCCACTGCCAGCAGCGACGGATCCGTACGGCTGTGGGACGTCGCGTCCAGAAGGGTCAGGTACAACTTAACGGGCTACACCGCGATCTTCTCGGTCGCGTTCAGTCCCGACAGCCGCGCCCTCGCCGTCGCGCCAGAAGGAAAGGACGCGGTGCTGTGGGACGTGACCACCGGCAAAGTCCGGCACACCTTCACCGGACATAGAGGCGGCGTCAACGCGGTCGCGTTCAGCCCCGACGGGCGAACCCTCGCCACGGCGAGCGTCGATGGACCCGTAAGGCTATGGGATGTGACGTCCAAAAGGGTTCGGCACACTTTCACCGGCTACACCGGTGTCTTCTCCATGATGTTCAGCCCTGACGGCAAGACCCTCGCAACCGTCAGCTTCGACACGGCCGTACGGCTTTGGGATGTGCCCACGAGAAAGGTCCGCCACACTCTCACCGGCCACACCGACGACGTAGCCTCATTGGCGTTCAGTCCTGACGGCCGAACCCTCGCCGTCGGAGCACTGGGTGAAGACTGGGCGGTGTGGCTATGGGACGTGGCCACTGGACAGACCCGCAGCACCACCTTCCTTGGTTACACCGGCGGCGGCTTCTCGGTGGCGTTCAGCCCCGACGGCAAGACCCTCGCCACGGGCGCAGCCGCATTCAACGAAAGTGACGACCGGGCGGTGCGCATGTGGGACGTGGCCACTGGCCAAACGCGCAGCACCACCTTCCTTGGCCACATTGGCGGCGTCTCCTCACTGGCGTTCAGCCCCGACGGCAAGACCCTCGCAACCGCCGGCGAAGACAACACCGTGCACCTCTGGGATGTGTCCCTTCCCGGATCGTACGAAGCAATACGCAAGATTTGCCGCGCGCTTCACCGAGACTTCACCTCGACCGAACGCTCGTTGTACCTCCCAGATCGAAACCGCAGCCCTGTCTGCCCACGGAACACAGACGCCTGACCGCTGCGGTGCGCCTACTGGAGACCTGGTCAGCGGGGCCGAGCAGCTGCGGAAGCCTGCTCACATGTGCTCACTTCTGTAACGTGGTGTGGATGGCGGAGACGACGTACTCGATCGTGGAGGCCCGCGCCCGCCTCGGCGCCATTGCCCCGGAAGTCAGCGCCACCCGGCAACCGGTCGCCATCACCGACCACGGCCACACCATCGCGATAATCATCAGCCCCGCCGACGCCCTGGAGCTCCAGGAGCTGCGCGCGCCGGCCGCCTACCGCGCCCGTCAGGAACGCGGCGAGAACGCCGGCATCCCGCACGACGAAGCGCAGCGCCGTGTGTTCGGCGGATCCGGGGCATGAGCTACGAGGTCATCTGGGAGCCCGAGGCACTTACCCAGTCGTAGAAGTTCGCCCAGGACGACCCCGACGGAGTATGACAGGTGTTCACCGCCGTCGACCGCCTCGCCGACCAACCACGGCCGAAGGGCGCGTTCGGCAACAGCGACATGTTGCGTATCCATGTCGGCCGCTACCGCGTCCTCTACGAGATCACCGATCGGCAGATCCGCGTCAACGTCATACACCTCGGACGCCTCCGCTGACTCCGCCCCCCTTGGGTGTGTCGCCGCAGACCGGGCCGCGCGGCAGGGGAGCATAGAGGCGCGTCCCGAGGCGGCTCCGTCACCCGGCCCCATCTCCGCCGGAACCGCCGCGGGCTGGCAGCCAGAACCTGGCCTGGCGCCGGCTGCCAGCCAGGGACCATCCCCGCAGCGCGGGGCCGACCGCGTCCCGGACGGCCACCCCGTCGCACGGGCCGGATCATCCCCGCAGCGCGGGGCCGACACCAGCTGCCGCCCGAGACGCGTCACGTGCGCGGGATCATCCCCGCAGCGCGGGGCCGACCTCGACCTGCTCAGCGACGGGTCCGTCGTCGGAGGATCATCCCCGCAGCGCGGGGCCGACGCACGTCTCGCCGACGATTTGTCGACACGCTCAGGATCATCCCCGCAGCGCGGGGCCGACACTTGTTGACCTGGTCCTTTGTCGGTGATCATGGGGGTTTTTATTCAGTTGTGTTTGGAGGGGTGGCGAGTTTGCCACGCTGTGCCTCCGTCAGTTTATCGGTGAGTGGCGGGTGTTCACCGTGTCGTGGATACAGCCGGCCACGGGTCGCTGCGGCTGGCTGGGGACTGTCGCGGCGGGCGACTTCGGTCCCTTGACCGCCTGTATGCCGCTGGTGGGCTCTGTGAATCACTGGCGGGCGATCTCCACCCCGGCCATCCCTGGGGTCTCCGGGGTGGAGATCGTCGCTGTACGGGCCGTTCGGCGTGGTTGTCATGATGCCGCAGAGAGCCGGTGCGCCGGGGCCGGGACTTCCCCGCGCCGTTTGTGGGCGAGCGCGGCCCGGACACTGGTCTCCAGCCTGTCCGAGGCATGGGCCTTTTTGTGTTGTTTCTGGAGAATCTCCTCCTGGGCGGCGATTTCGGTGAACGCCTCCTCGGGCTCCCGGTTCTGCCGCAGTCGCCGGGTCTGGTCCTCGGTGGCTGCGCGGACGCGGGCGTCCATGGCGGTGTCGTGGGTGTTCGGGTGCTTCTGGTGGGCGGCGAGCGCGGCCAGGTACCCGGGATTCTTCGGCCGGGGCCCGGCCGACTGCCCGGCCGGGGCTGGCTCCGCGCGCACCGGTGCGGTGCCGTACGCGGGCGGGGCCGGGGCCGGGGCGGCGGGGGCGTCGACGCCGCCGGGTACCAGGATCTTGAGGTGGCGGATGGTGTTCTCGCCGACGGCCGCGTTGACCTTGGCGATGATCTGGCGCTGGTGGAGGTTGAGTTGGGTGCGGTAGGCGTCGGAGCAGGGTCGCAGGTGCAGGGTCCGGGTCTCCTCCTCGAATGAGACGGCGGCGACCTTCCCGGCGAGTTCGGGGGCGATGGCGGGCCACTGGTCGAGCACACTGCCGCAGCGGGCGGCCGCGTCCCAGCCGCGTTCGGCGAAGACCAGCCACCATGTGTCCGGAATCGCCGGAGCGCAGGACATCCTTGCTCGTTCGGCTGCCGACTGCTTTGTGGGCTGGGCACGATGCGGAGATGACCTTCACCTGGAAGACCCCGCCGTGGCAACGGCATGAGGACTGCACGCACATGGCGGTCACCCTCGTCCACACCGGCGGCGGGAACATCGCTACCTCCGCCACAAGCCTGCGGGGCCACGATCCCACCGAGGCGCTCGCCGACTTCCTCATGGGCGACCCGGGCGGCCGAGCGGCGGCGTCGGTGCCCGGACTCGTGGCCGTGGTCGTCCGGCGCGGCATCGACGTGATGTGGATGGCCCAGCCGCCCATTCAGGTCAGCTCCTCTGCCTCGGGCGAATGGACCCTCGCCGTTCACGGGGTGGACGAAGCCGACGTGACCGCCTTCTCCCCGGACCAGGTACAGGACCTGCTGACCCGGCTACGCACCGCCTACCCCTCCCGGTAGAAAGGCTGGTGACGGCCGCTACGGGCGGGTGCTGTCGCCGTGGAAGCCGATCTCCTCAGTCACCTGGTCCACCCAGTCGAACCACGGGTCCAGGTCGCCGTCTACGACGTCCGCCTCGCTCAGGCGGACGACGTAGACGTCCGGCGTGCCCAGGGGCGTCATTCTCTGGGATTGAGGGCGCCCACACCGGTGCCGATGTAGGCACTCGGTTCGAGCGAGAGGAGCGTGGCGCTGACACCAGCGCGTTCGGCCAGGATCGCTGCTGCAGCAGGGTGCATGATCCGCCAGTCCATGCGCGCCCAGGCAGCGCCCATGAGAGCGTGATCCCGCGTGTAGTCGTCCACGACGAGGAACCTGCGCTGCAGCACATGCTGCCCTGCACCGCGTTTCTCCCGCTCCGCGGCCACCGCCGACAGCGCGGGCACGACCAGCTCGGCGTGCCCGTAGCTGGCCTCGACGTACAGGCCATTGAGGAATTCGTCTCCCTCAGCCAGCGCCTGCACGCACGTGTGATCAAGCAGGACACGAATCACGCGGCGTGGCCTCGCTCCAGCTCCTGGAGAAACTCCTGGGCCCTGGCCCGCGCCTCACCCGACACCGTCACCCCGGTGGTCTGCTGGATCTCCTCCATCGCCAGCTGCGCCCGCTGCTCGCGTTCCTGCTGCGTCAGCTCCCTGGTCACCAGCTCCTCTAGGAGGTCGTTCATCGTGGTGCCGCGCTCGCGGGCCAGCGCCCGCAACCGGTCGCGGACATCCCTGGTCGTCTTGATGCTCGTGTCCTGATCCGCCATACCCCCGATTCTACTGCGAGTAGAACGCGCGGGTCAGGCCAGAACCCCATCCTCTCCCAGGTCGATGGCCGCCACGCTCAGGAAAGAGCACGCCGGCCCCGTTCACGCGGTGACCGCGTCGTTCGCCGCGGCGACGGTCCGAGAATTGATCAGGCGCCTGGGTGGCGTACGCCGTGGGGTCGGGGCGCAGGTCCGGGACCCACGTCCGGGCGCGCGGACGCCCCCGGGTCGCCCCCGGGCCCGCTTTGAGGCAACTGCTCTGAGCTGCGGCTTTCAGAACGCGGCGAGGTGCGCGGGCGGGCGGGGGCCGGAGACGGCGAGGCGGGCGCTGCCGGTGCGGGTCTCGCGCAGGAGGTCCCGCCAGTCGGTGTGGGGCAGCCAGACCTTCTCGGTGAGGTGGGCGGTCCAGTCGAGGAGGTCGGCGCGCAGGTGGAGGCGGGCGGCGGGGATGCGGTAGTGGAACGGGTCCTCGCGTTCGAGGTCGCAGTCCCGGTGGTCGGCGCGCCAGGCGGCGGGGGCCGGGAGGGCGCAGAGGTCAGCCAGGTCGAACGAGACGCTGCCGTTGAGGGGGTCGGTCTGCCGCTGCTCCAGAGCCTGGTATGCCTGCTGGGCGGTGTCGGCCTCGCGGCGGTTGACCCAGAGGTAGCCGTCGTCCTGGGCGATCTCCTGGGCGCAGGTCGAGCAGATTAGGGTTAGTTCACGGTCCATCAGAGGGCCTCCATGGTGGCGGGCTCGTGTCCTTGGGTCAACGTCCGGTCGGGGCTCTTGGTGATCCCCGGCGGCCCGGCTCAGGTTCGGGTCATGTCCGCGAAGGGGCCCCGCCCGGCCTGGCCGGGCGGGGTGCAACACCTCGCAGGCACGCTGCCCACACACGCATATCGGCCGCCGGAAATCCGCCCCCGCGGATGCGGAGCCGAGCCGATCGACAGTTTCAGATCCGCGTTGTGGACCGGACCATTTCCACAGGTGCGGGGTCGACTGATCCGACTTCCATCCGACATCAACCGTGATATTCCGACACGGGATTTGAGATCCCACACGTGAATTTCGAGTGATGCGGTTTCAGGATGATGAGCTTGCGGGAGCGCTATCGCCGGAGTCGGAGGTGGCGAGTGGTTCGCCGTTTGTGGTAGCGGAGGTGTTCTGCATTGCGGCTGGGTGGCAGTTGGGGCACTTGGCCATACGGACTTCGTCGCCGGGCAGTGTGACCTGGATCCATCGCAGTCCGAGATCGGGGCCATCGCAGGTGCCACACCACGCCGGTAGTGGCCCCAATCGCGCCGCGGGTAGGGGTGGTGGCTCAGGGATGATCCGTTCGCGGGCGGCAGCGGCTTCGAGATAGGCCGACGCGAGTTGGGTGTGGCCGACGGCCGCATGATGGCGGCCCTCTACGAGTAGCTGGCGGGCCTGGTGGAGGAGCTCTTCCGCTGTGGTCAGATGCTCGTAGGGGGAGGGCAGGTGGATCACCTTCTGCTAGTGGTGGGAGTTCAGGGGCGATGGTTCCGTGAAGGAAGCCGGCGATTTCGGCTTTGGATCTGCGGGGGCGGGGCGGCGCCCTTGCGTGTTTCGGCGACAGCGCAGAACAGGCAGCGGGGGCCTCCCGGAGCAGCGGGGTCTAGAGGGGCTCCGGGGTGGCGAAGGCATCGAGAGGATGATCGCGGCCGGGAAAGTTCACGAGCGATGATGAAGGCTCCATGAACCAGGTCTGCCGCGAGTGCGAAGTCCTCGTCCGGCGAACGGTAGTGGAGTTCGAAGGAGACGTCGTTGATCCGCCGCATCCGCTCAAGCAGGACTTCGTGACTGTAGGGGGGCGGCGGAATCTCGTACTGAAGGGGTGCGTTGGTGACTCCTTGGCGGGCGCGGGGGTCCCCGAGGCGGCGGTTGCTGTTGCAGAACAGGCACTGCCCCCAGCCCGGTGGGGATTCAGGATCCACGGGGCCGTCCGGGTGGATCGAGCAGTTCGTGGAGTGCCTCGACGGGGCCAGGTTCCGGACCGTGGTGAACACCTGGTAGAGGGAGTCGGCGATCGCGTCGTACTCCGTGGGGTCCCCATAGTCGGGGATTGCTCGGATGCGATCGTCCACGCTGGGAAGCCGGGAGCGCAGTTCCCGCAAGAGGAAAGGGCGCTTGGTCGGAACGCGGTACGCCGAGTGCTGCGGGAAATCCACGAATGGCACGTCACCGTATTCGACCAGTGCCGTGCCACCCAAGCTGGAAGGGATCACCCGCGGGAGGGAATCGATCCACCCCGCCGGGTGACCCTGTCGGCACCTTGAAGGCGACCGTCGCCGTACGGGCCGCCCGGGCGCCGTAGGGACAGGCTGTTCATGCTGTCGTGCGCAGTGCAACGGCCTGCGGCACGGCGATGCCCGCGCGTTCTTGCCGTGCCCTGCGCTGCGCGGCGGCCTCGGTCACGGCGGCTTGGCGGCGGCGCTGGAGGCGGGCCTGGTCGATCGGAGCCGGCGCGTCGTCCGGCACCGTGGGCGGCTCGGGGAACGCGCGACGGGACAGCTCCCGCATCGCGGCGGTCTGCCGCTCCACCGCGTCCGCGATGCCGGGGTCGACCCGGGACGGCACCATGGCCTGGCGGTGCGCCTCGATCGCGCGACGGTAACCGTCCGGCGGGGTCCGGCGCTCCACCGGCGCGGCCGGCTGTGGGGCCGGGTCGGCGGCGACCGTGACGGTGGCGGTCCTCGCGGGTGCGGGCGCCAGGACGTGCAGGGCGCGGACGTTTGCGCCGGACACCGCCGCGTTGGCTGCCGCGATCAGCTTCGGGGCGCTCCAGCTCCAGCGCAGCTTCGTTGCGACGGCCGGGGCGTCGGGGACGACGTCCAGGCGGCCGGTGTCCGCGTCGAACGCGGCCGCCTTCACGCGCCCGGCGAGCTCGGGCACGGCTGCGGTGAGGATGCCGTCGAAGTCGGCGAGGACGGATCCGCCGGCGGCCGGGGCGACGATGCCGCGCTCGGTCATCATCATGCCGATCGCCGCACCGAGCCCGAGCGGCTCACGGTCGTCACGGCGTACGACGGTGGTGGTGCGCCGCTTCGGCTTCCTGGTGATGGCGCCGTTCTTCTTCGCCGCCTCCCGGGCCGCGATGAGGGCCTGGCGGGCTAGGTCGACGCCGCTCAGCTCGCCGGTCATGCGATCACCGCCCCGGCGGCGTCGGCGTCCAGCGGGCGGGCGGCGAGGCCGGGCAGCCGCTGCGCCCACGACGCGGGCCGCTCGGGCCGGGCGGCGGCCTGCTCGCGCAGCTGCTCCAGCCGCGCGGCCAGCAGGTACGCGGCCACGCGGTCCCTCGCCGTGTCGGCGGCCTTCGTCGCGGCGGCAACGGCGTCCGCGCCGGTCGGGTTGTTCCGGAACCAGGGGCGGCCCTGCTCTGCCCGGAACGCCCGGCGGGCCTCGGCTTCGGCCTCCGGGGTGCCGCGCAGCATCGTCAGAGCGTTCTCGCGGTGCTCGCCGACGGCCTGCTGCGCGGTCTGGAACGCGGTGAACGCGTACGCGTCCGCAGCACCTTGCGGATCGGCCTCCAGGGTGGCCACGTCGGTGATCCGCAGGAACTCCTGCCACTCGGCGGCGGTGGCGTTGCCGATGGCCGTGCGGGCCCCAGCGAGGGCGGCCGCGATGCTGCTCGGGTCGGTCAGGTCGGCGGACCCGGCCGCCGCGACCAGCCCGGCCTCCACCGTCAGGGTCTCGGTCTGACGGCGGTGGTCGCACGCCTCGCACAGCCCGGCCGACCGGGCCTGCCCGCAGTCCTTGCACGCCAGCGCCTGCCGGACCACATCGGCGGCCGCCGCGGCCGCGCGTTCGGCTTCCGCTCGCTCCTGGTCAGCCGCACGGGCCGCAGCGCGCAGGGACTGCTTCAAGGCGGCCTGCTCACGGCGCCACACGAAGTCCTCGGCGTCCAGCGCCGCGTACTCCTGGAGACGGGCCTCCACGGCCTGCGGGCGCGCCTCCCCGTCGAGGCCGGGCTGCTCCCGGTCGACATCAGCCGCTGCCTGGGTCCGCCAGCCGCGGCGGATGTGGATGACGTTGGCGCAGTTCTCGCACCCGGTCCCGGTGTCCAGCCTCATCCCGTCGTCGCACCGCAGGTCCGAGCACGCCTGGCGCTGCACCAGGCCCCGCTGGATCAGCCACGGATACGGGCGCTTAATCAGGGCCTCGCCGCCAGCCTCCTCCAGCCGATCGGTGAGCCGGTCAGCCAGCAGCCGCGGCGCACCACCCGGCAGCGCCAACAGTCCCTCCAGGCGGGCCAGTTCCGCCTTCGCCGCCGCCTCCACCCGGTCCTGCTGCCACCCGGACAGACCCTCCCACAGCCACGAGACCGGCCTCAGGGCCACCTGCAGACGAAAATCATCAGGTAGGCCCACCCGCCGCCGTTGCTGCGCCTTTCCCACCCCCCACCCCCCGGCCTGCGGCCGGCCACCGGCCCCAGCTACGGCAGTGCGCTGCCCATCACGCTCATCGACCGGGGACTCCTTCGGCTTTTCCCCGCGCAGCGGGCCGCCCTCCACCACCGGCAACGCCGAACCGGCAGCGGCGTCATCGCCAGCGACGGCCGGGTCCTCGCCCGCGCACACGCGCTCCGGCCGACGGCCGTCAGCCCCACGGCCTTCGCCGGAAAAACCACCAGAGAGCTGCGGAGGAACTACGGGAGTAACCACAGAAGAGTGATCAGTGTGAAGGGCTGCCGCATCGTCGGGGTCTGAAAACCCGGGCTCTAGCTCCTCCCGCACCTCGCTGACCTGCGGGTTTCCCTTCCGCTCCGGGGTGTTTCCAGGCATTGCCGCATCGTCGGGCGACAAAACAGACGAACCGCCGTCCCCCGCGCGGTCCTCCCGAGCCGCAGACCCCACCAGGGAAACACAGTGCGCGGCCGCGATCGCCGGAATCACCAGCCGAGTCCGCTGCGACAAATCCGATCCAGTCCCCAACCGAGGCCGCTCCACCACACCGCTGTCCTCCAGCCGCTCCAAAACCCGCTCCGCACCCGGCAGCGCGCAGCCCAGCAACCTAGCCAGCGTCGCCGCGACACGTCCCCGATGTTTGTCCACCCGACCCCCGCACAATCGCACCCGGCCGTTCTCTCTGGCCTCCAGCGCCAGCAGCAGCAGACCCAGCCGATCGGTCGCCGCACCGCGCCCCGTCCGCGACGCCAGCAGCCCGGGCGGCGTACCCCTACCATCCGGCCGCACCCACCCCGGCGCGAACAAACCCTCCACAAAGCGCAACAGCGTCGCCAACTCGGCCTTGGATAGGGCCAGGGGGTGCCCGATCACACGCCGGGCATCTCGCAGCGCCACGACGGTGCACCGCAGACCCCAGTCCTCGCCGAACTCACCCGGCAGCGTCTCGATCTCCACCGCGCCCGAACGGCGCAGAACCGGCACCACCGCGGACGACACCCGCGATCCCGACAGCCCGATCCACCGACCCAGCTCCGCAGCCCGGATCTCCACCTTTCCTGACTCGGTCGGCGACTTCGCCATCAGCACGACCGCCGCTAGACGCACCGGATCAGCCACACCCTCTAGCTCCGGCATGTTCAACAGAGCACGCACCGCGCCACCCAGCCGGGCACGCGCATCCCGCCCCAACGCCAACGGCTCACCCAGACCCCAGACGGGAGCCGAGCCAGGCAGTGAGGGAACCGAACGCAGATCCCGCTGCCGAGGAACACCACCCCGGCCCTCGCGCTGAACAACACCAGCGGCCGACGCCGCCACGGCGCTCACCGAACGTCCCCGGAAGGCGCGCCCTTGTAGGTTCCTACCGGAAACGAGGCTTCCGGCAGGAAAGGGGGAAATAGGGGTGAATCGGGCGTCGATCCCGTCGTGCGGGAAGATCGCCATGCCTGAACCGGGGTGAAACGGACAGGGTCAAGCTGACAAGGGACACCACTCTCAGGCACTATGAGAACGACCTACCTTCCATATAGCTGGACCGACCAGAGTCCCTCGGGGCGGCCGAGCCAGATGTGCGGATGTGTGGTTGTCCGCCCCCTTCGTGAGAAGCGGGCGGCCGGACGAGGAACCAGAGGCGGGCTGTTCGCTCCTTGAGGTGATTCGGACGGGTGGTGCGGACGGCCCTCGGGCTGGACGTGCGAAGTGCGGCGACCTCCTTGCTGGTGGTTGTTGCGCGGATTCGTGTTCCGACGGCCCTTGCCGGGGCCGGTGGAACGAGCGGCCGAAGCCCCTTGCCGGGGGCGACTGCCGGTGGAACGACCCGCTTGCCAAAGCGGGGTTTTGCAGTGAGTGAAGAACGCTCGAAGAGCTGAAGCCCAGGGCCGGCGCTAACCGGAATCTGGGCGGCCGACCTGATGGTCGGAGAGCCGGGCCGCGCGGCCGAAGTGGATTGCTGTCCACCTCTTTTAGCGCGCGGCCGATGACCTAGGTCATCCCGACCCCCTCGATACCGAAGGCGGCGTCGGCGAACCCGGAAGCAGTGGGAAGTGTTAGGTCATCTCCCATCGGACGCCGCCTCGATGGCGGCGTCCGGATGCTTTACGGCCAGCTTCCGAAGGAGATGTGCGTACGCGCGGCGATTCCCACGGTGAGGCTGGGTAGCCCCGGCCTCCCACCGTGCGACCGCGAGACGCTTGACGCCGATGGCGTCTGCGACTTCGGCCTGAGTGAGGCCGGCGGCGAGCCGAAGCTGCTGCCGGACTTGGGGCGAGGGGAGGGTGTCCTCCTCCACCAGGGCGTCAATTCGCCTCAGCGGATCGGACATCGGAACCTCCACCGTAGGGAATGATTCCCCAAAAGATACATGCTTCCGGCGATCTTCGCTAACGACAACGAGCGTGTTGCCATACGAGACACCGATCGACTTCATCAGGCTCCCCTCCCCCGCTGACGACCGCCCGTTCCTGACGTGAGAACGCACAGGTGGACCCTGGATGCCCCTGAATCGGAACAGATTTCGAGCGGCCGTTCCAGCGCTCTTGGACTCGGAACTCCGAAGCTCCTGCCGGGCGGTAAGCCGGTGCACAAAGCGTCCTGCCACACGGAAGCAGGACTTGAGCGGCTGTCAACGGCTTCGGGCGAAGGTCAGTCCATGGGTCACCGGCTTCCTCGCAGTTCGCGAAGATGGGCGACGAACGCCTGAGCCTCGGTGGCGTTGGCGTAGTGAGACTGAAGAGCCTGCCCAAGGTCGGCAGCCACCATCGCGAGCGATGGCAACGACTTACGCTCCCCCGTCAGGGCCCGCTCCCCGTAGGCGAGCGCGGTGTCCAGGTCACCCTCGCGCGCGGCGACCACGCCGAGCGTGACGCGGGCTTCCGCGATCCGCATGGGTGATCGTTCCGTCCCGTCGAAATCCGTGCCCGCTCGGATGACCTCATTGGCCAGCTGCTCCGCGAGCCGGTTCTCGCCCGACTTTCTTAGTGCGTCCATGCGGTAGAAGTCGTACTTTGCGGGGTCGACGACGAAGTGGTTCTCGATGTTCTCGGGGTACGGCTGGAGTTCGAGGATCAGACGTCCCTTGTCGAGCGCGACCTCGGTCTGCGACCGGTCGCCCAACCTGGCCCATGCCTTCGCCTTCTGTGCGTACAGCTGCGCGGCGACGCTCTCGGTCGGCGCCACAGCGATGCCGGCCTCCGCAGCCGCGATGACGCCGCGGTAGTCGCCCCGGGTAAGCGCGAACCACGCCCGCATTTCGTGCGCCCAGCCCTGCACGCTCAACTCCCCAGCCTCCTGACCGAGCATCAGCGCGGCCTGCCGGGTTGCCTCCGCGTCGCGCGGACGTCCGGAGTCGTACTCCACACAGCCCACCAGCAGTGCCAACTTCCCAGCGAGCGCGATGATCTCGCGGTGCTGCGCCAGGCTGACCCGCTGGTGTTGGAGGCCGACGACTCGGGCGAGCCACGCCTTGCCCTCCAGAAGCAATTGGTCGGCTGGCATGTACGCGTACTCGCAGCACAGCCGGTCCGCCGTGATCCGCAGCGCGTCCAGAGTCGCGACATCCACATCCGACGCACGCAGGCGCGCGATGATGTCCACGGTGTCCATACCGCTGACCTGCAATATTTCCGCGCGGCCGTCCCGGCGCGACCTCTCGGGGAAGAACGCGCCAGTGGTCGTGCCGAAGGTGCTGGCGATGGCCGACCGGTACTTCACCGGCTGCGCGGCACCAGCCTCCCAGCGCTTCCACTGGCGCAGCAGGTCCTGCTCGCCCACGACCTGGTCCTCAGGGAGACGGGCCATCAGCGCGCGCACCGCGTCGGCCTGCGACCAATCACGCGCAGCCCGCTCCTCCACCATCCGGCGAGCCCAGTCGGGACGCTCATCCATCGCAGTTCCCCTTCCCCGCATGGTGCAGCGGCGCATTCTGCGTTCCGCCGGATTGGTGCCTGCGGAACAGGAGGTCGCCCTTTCTGTGGCTGAGCATGGCACCTCCTCCCAACCGAGCGGAGGTGACAAGTGGGGGTGACATCTTGAATGTCACCCCCGCTTGTCACTTTCTGTAGTGGTGGACGTCATGGACGGTGAACCAGTCCCCGCTGAAGGATTGATGCAAGCCATGACGACGCCAGAGCTACTCACCGCCCACCTGCCACATGCCCGGGCGGTAGACGTCCTCCCAGACCTCGATCGGCCCTTCCTCGTCCCTGAAGACACTGCGGAGGACCAGAACAGGTACCGCGACATTGCTCGGTACCTCGATGCCGAACTTGTTCAGCTCATCGTCGGAGGCGAGGCGCGCTCCACGCTTCTCTGGATCGGCAGTGATCTCTACGCCCGTGCGCTCGGTGTAGAGCTCCTGCCAGAAACGGGGCATCCGCTCCTTTTGCATGAGCTCCGGCACAGCGTTCAGCGCGCGCAGCTGAATGATGGAGAGCGCGACCACGGTGGGCTTGCCGCCTCGCACGAAGGTCCGTCCACGCAGGAGGACTTCGTCGTAGAGCTCGATACCCAGCAGCTCGGAGAACTCCGGATCGGCGCAGGATCTGAGCGCCACGACGTGGTCTGTCGAGGTCTCCCGTGGCCCGTAGGGGCGCCCGGTTCGTTTCAACCGGTTCAGACGCCCGAGGCCGCTAACCGCACTTTCCGGAGCGGCGTCCTGCGGCAGCACTCGTGTGCCGTGACCTCGCGAGCTGATCACGAGCCCCTCCGCTTCCAGGGCCTTGTAGGCCGCATGGACCGTGGTGATCGACCCCTTGCCTTGAGCCACCAGCTCTCTGATGTGGGGCAGGTAGTCGCCTGGCGCATACGAGCCGTCAGCGATCTGTCGTGCCAACTCATCGGCGATGCGCTGCCATTTCGGAGGCATGAGACCTCCTCCCTTGTCATCTCGAATGAGAACAGTCAACCACAGTTCTGGAACTGTTGACAGTCCCGGAACTGTGGTGCATAGTTCTGGAACTGCGGCGAGTGTCTCAAGAAGTACGGGCCGCAGTCTGCATCACCGCTGAACCCGCAGTAGTCGTCCGCCCTTCGGGGTGGCCGGAGTAGCCCTCCTCAGCTCGCTGGGAGATCCGAGGGCGCGAGAGCACCATCGAACTCCTCCGGAGCCTGACGGCCGCGACAACGTGCACCTTGCAGCGCTGTGCGCTGTCTGTCCTACGGGACGCCGGTCTCGTGCCGTGCGGCCTGGAGGGCAGAGAGAGCATTCGCAACGCGCCCCCTGCCACTCCGTCCACAAGGAGTCCAGATGTCCGCTTCGACCCTTGAGCGCACCGCCGCCCGACCCCGACGGAGCCGGACCCGCTCCCGCACCGTCAACGCCCGCCCGGCACTCGTCATCTCCACCCTCAAGACCCACCAGTACGACCTGCGCCCGGCGTGCGCATCGTTGATCTGCCCCGATTGCCGGACGTGGGTGCCGATCACCGGTATCCAGACCAAGAAGCCCAAGCTCGTGCCGCACGACACCGGCCGTGCGGGCAAGGATGTTGCTGCCCGCTGCCGCTTGGGCAGCAACCGGTTGATCACCGTCGACGTCACGGTCAAGAAGTGGCAGGAGCATCTGGAGGACGGCAACTCGCAGACCGTCCACCGCCGCAAGACCACCGTGCTGCGGAAGCCGAAGGTCGCTCCGGCCCCAGCCGTCAGTCAGATCGCCGCGCAGAAGCAGGCGCCTACTGATGACGACTCCGGCGACAGCCGGCCCTTGTGGCTCCTGCGCGAGATCAAGTGGGCGTCGACCGCGTCCGCCGTCCGCGACGCTGACACCCGGCGCGCCCAGCTGCCCGACGGCGACGCACCGCTGGGCGCACCGCCGGTGCCGCTCACGACGCTTCGCCCCGAGCTCCGCGCGAGCTGACGAACGACCACGGCCGCTGCCACCCCGACGAACCAGGGTGGCGGCGGCCGTGGCTGCTCGTACGGCAGTCGACTCCCCAATTGGGGAGTGAACGGCGACAGCCCCAGGGATGAGAGCCCCGGGGCTGTCCAGGACCTTACGACGGAGGACCTGATGCGACACAGCATGACATTGACCGGCCCGCAGTTGAAGGCCAGGGTGATCGACGACATCGAGCGTGAGGACCAGGACACCTGGCTCGAACCGCACGATGACGACGCCTTCCACCAGCTTGTCCGGCGCCTGGTCGCCGAGGGCGACCACCACGCAGCCCAGCTCGGCAGGCGCGCACCGCGCACCCTCGCGGAGATGAGGGCCCGGATCAACATCCAGGCCGGTACGGCGTGCCCGGACTGCCAGGGCGCGGGCGGCCGGACGGTCGACACCAGCTCCGGCGGCGTGACCCGCAAGTCGTGGGAGTCCTGCGGCTCGTGCAACGGGCTGGGGGTCCGGTGAGCGACGCCTTCCACCAGCTTGTCCGGCACCTGGTCGCCGACGGTGACCGCCGCGCCGCGCTGGCCGGCAGTCGGGCCCGGCGCCCCCTCGGCGAGATGCGCCAAACCCTCCAGCCCCTTCTGACCTTCGGACTGGTGGCGGCGCGTGGTGAGTGACGAAGAACGCCGACAGGCCGCCGCGCAGTTGGAGGCGGCACGTCAGAAAGCAGCCGCCGATCTCGCCGCCGCGCAGGAAGCGCAGCGGCGACTTGCGCAGGCCCTCGCCCAGATCCCGCCCCGCTGAGGAGGCCCCCGTGACCCTGCTCCGACTGCTCCAGGCCCTCAGGTCGTGGACGTGCCCGAACTGCGGCTGCCTCAACCCTGGCAGTGAGGTCTCCTGCGGGTTCTGCGTCCCGGAGTGACCGCTCCTGTTCCGATACGGGCCACCCGAGCCGCGCAGCACGCTGCGGCTCGGGCGGCCCGTTCCTATGGCCTGGCTCATCCGATCACCGCCGCTCTGTTGACGGTCGCCGCGGCGACCGCGGCGGCGGTGTGGGAGGCCGGCCATCACGTCACTGACATCCACCCACGCCTGAAGGAGCGAGACCGTCATGGCTAAGAACCCCGCCTACGACCACTACATGCGCGCCGGCGACGCCGAGCGCAACCACGCCAAGACCTGCAAGTCCTGCTCGGGTAGCCGCCGTTGTGCGGTCGGGCAGCAGCTGTGGACCGCGTTCGAGAAGGCACAGGACGCGCACATGAGCAGCCCCTGGCCCCAGCCCGGTCGCCGCTGAGCCTGTCCGCTGCCTGTCGCCCGCGCCCCACCACCCGCAACCGGGTGGTGGGGCGCGGGCGTGCGGGGAGCCGGACAGTCCGGCCCACCACCTGGAGGAGAAGACGCCATGAGCCGTAGCCGTGAGGAGCGCGCCGCGCAGCACGAGGAGTTGGCGGCCGAGGCCACTCGCCGTGCTGCCCGTGTCACCAGCACCGACGAGCGCGAGGCGACCGCCTCGATCAAGCACTACCGGGACCGTGCCGACCACCACGCCGCTCGCGCCCGCGGTCTCCGCAACTCGTGACCTTCGGCTAGCTAGCCGCCGCATCAAGACGCGAACAGCCCCAGGGATGCCGCCCTGGGGCTGTTTCGCACCGACCCTGGAGGGCCCTGATGAATCGCTCGCACATCGTACGCACCACCTACGCACCCGACACCGATCGGCCGGTGAACACGAACTGGCGGGCCAGCGGCGCTTGCGCCGACGAGGACCCGGATCTGTTCTTCCCCATCGGCAACAACGGCCCGGCGCTGCTCCAGACCGAGGAGGCCAAGGCTGTTTGCCGTGACCGGTGCCCGGTCATGGACACCTGCCTGACGTGGGCGCTGGAGCACGGCCAGGAGCACGGTGTGTGGGGCGGCCTCGGCGAGGACGAACGCCGAGCGCTGAAGCGCCGCACCTCCCGCAACCGGGCCCGCAACGCGGCCTGATCGCTTCCCGTCCAGCGGGAGCACTGGCCGACTCGCGGCCTGCCCCGCAGCACCGCCGCACATCAGGCGCCCGCGCCCCGGGCTGCCTCATTGATCCGTCCCCTGCTCCTGGTGACAGTCCTAGAGCCAGACCTCAAAGGAGTCCTTCATGGCCGGGATCTTCGCGCGCATGACCAGTCCGCTGCGCCGCATCGACGCCGAACCCGACGAGCTGGTCAGCGAGGCGTACTGGCTGCTCAAGGAAGCCGAGAAGAACCACGGCGTGTGGGTGGCGATGAACGCCTACACCGGCATGGCGAGCGTGAAGATCCAGCTCGCCCAGTACCTCAAGGAGCACCGCGACTGACCGCTGCGGCCCCGGCCGGAGGCGACTTCCGCGCTGGGGCCGGCGGTTCTCCCGCTCCGCCACGACCGACCAGGCCGTGGCGGAGTCGGAGAGCCGGAACGGCTCGGCAAAGCAAAGAGGCCCCGGCAAGGGGGCCTCTCCTTTGTTCTCGCGATCCGCTGACAAGGAGCGATTCGCATGGCCAACGCTACCAGCGGGGGTGCCCGGTGAGTACAACCACAACGCCAGCCCCCGACAAGACGAGGGACGACACGTACGTGGCGCACAGCCCCTTCGCGGCGCTGCTGGCCACGGTTATCGCCGTGGCCGCCACCATCTTGGCCCTGTTCGACCTGTTCGCGAACGGCCTGTGGCCCACCTGCCTGCATCTGGCCGTCGGCCTCGCCGTCTTCGGCGCGGTCCGGCTGTGCGTGGGCATGGCCCTGGAGCCGTTCATCCCGACCGACGACCCGGAGAGCACCACATGACCGCCGTCGACTTCCGTAAGCCCGATGCGATCCGCCCGGACGGCGACGACGACCCGCACTCCTGGGACGTCCCCGCCCTGGCCGACCACCCCGACCACAACGACGTCCAGGAACTGGAGCATGACGGGGCGGCGGCGACCGGCACCGAGCCGGACCGGGACCCGCGCACCATGCGGCTGATCGCCGTCTTCGCCGGAGTCGGCGGCCTGGTGCTCGCCGCCATCGGCTTCACCGGCTCCTACACCACGCTCAAGAACCTCGCGGAGAGCAAGGACTTCGGTCTCTTCTCGTACGCGTTCCCGATCGGCATCGACGCCGGCATCCTCGTGCTCCTGGCGCTCGACCTCTACATGATGCGCAAGCGGATGCCGCTGCCGATCCTGCGCTGGGCGGCCCACGGGCTGACCACCGCCACGGTGGCGTTCAACGCCGCCGCCCCCAAGGGGCCGTGGACGGCCGATCCGCTCGCGGCCTCCATGCACGGTGTCATCCCGGTGCTGTTCATCATCGCGGTGGAGGCCGCCCGCCACTACGTCGGCCGGATGGCCGACCTGCTGGCCGGCGAAGCCCCGCTCGGGTCGGTCCCGCTGACCCGGTGGATCCTCGCCCCGCTGACCACGCCCCGCCTGGCCCGCCGGATGCGGCTCTACAACCTCCCCTACAAGGAGGTCGCCGCTCAGTTTCAGCAGCTGCGGATCTACCGCGAGGGCCTGCGCCAGAAGTATGACGACGAGCGGAGCTGGCGGAAGGCGGCGACGGCGAACGAAATGCTGCCGTTCAAGTTGGCGCCCTTCGGGTTCAGCGTGGAGCGCGCCCTCGCGGTGCCGCTGGAGGAGGAGACCAAACGAATCGAGAGGGAGGCGCAGGCCGCCGTTCAGCGTGCCGAGGCCGAGATTCAGCGAGTGAAGACCGATGTTCAACTCGGGGCCGCTCGCATTCAGGCGGAGGTCGACAAGATCCGCGCCGAGGGCCAGCTGAAGATCGCCAAAGCCGAAGCGGAACGGGAAGCTCAGGCGGAGATTCAGCGCGCCGAATCCGATGCTCAACTCCGGGAGGCCAAGCGTCAGCACACGCTCAAGCTTGCGGAGGACCAGGCAGCGGCCGAAGCGCAGGAGCTCGCCGACGAGACCGAGAAGCGCCGCACCCTCGCCCAGATCGAGCGGGAGAAGGTGCAGGCCAGTTGGGGTCTGGAGAAGCATCAGATGGCCACGGAGGCCACGGAGGCCGAACGCCGGATCCAGGCCGATGCCGCCGCACGTGCCCAGCGCGACGAGGCCGCCCGCAAGGCCGGCATCGCGGAGCAGCAGCAGCGTCTGGCGCGGGTCCTCGCCGAAGAGAAGAAGGCCCTCGAAGAGGCCGCTGAACACGAGCGGATGGAGGCTGAACACCGCGCCGCAACGGTGAACAAGGACCTGGAGGCACAGCGCGATGCTGAGGAGATCGCCCTCTCCAAGGCTCGCGAGGAGGCCGCGGTCGAAGAGGCCGAGGAACGCCGTGCGCGGGCCGCTGAACACGAGGCCCGTGCGGTCGAAGCCGCCGCCCTGGCCCGCATGAACCAAGTCGACTGGGATGTGCAGAGGGTCGTCGCGATGATCGAGACCCGGGGCGAGAGCGCGGTCACCGTCCGCGTCATCGGCGACGAGCTGGGCATCTCCACCGGCACCGCGCAGGACCGCAAGACCCGCGCCGTTGAGCTCCTCAACGGTGGCGGCACCGAGGCTCCGGAGCAGGCCGCAGCCTGAAACGGAACCTGATCGAAGGTCTTCCTGGCCCACACGGTCGCCCCTCGCAGCGCCCCGCTGGCACACCGCCGGACGGGGCGCTGCGAGGGTCGGCCGCGGCCGCCAGGCCGACCGCTTCACCCACTCCACCCAGCACGATCCGGCCCGACCTGTGGCCCGGAAAGAACCTTTTGCACCCCGACCCCGCCGTTTACGGAAAGTAGCGGCGAGGCGAAGCGAAGCTAGGCGACGCGAGAGGGAAACCCCCTCCCAGCCCCCTGCTGCGCCCTCCAACCGGGGGTGACGGGGGTCTCCGCCCTCGCCTCGCGTCGCCTCACCTCTCCTCTCCGCTACACATCGTGAGGAGATTCGTCGTGGCAGACACCGCGACCGCGCCCCCGGACACCACCGCCGGCGGCACCACCACCGAGGACATCGACACCGCCGAATACACCGTCGTCACCGAGCCTTCGGAGACCACGGACCCGGCCCCCGAAACGAAGAAGACCAGCCGCGGACGTCCCCAGGCGCTGCCGCTGATCGTTCACGGCACGAACGCAACCGGAATCGCCACGGGCATCGCCTACGCGGTCGCGGGAGTGCCCGGACTCATCGCCGCGGGCGCGGCCGGAGTGGCTGTCGCCGCTGCCGCGCTGGCCGGTCGCAAGAAGCGCTCGAAGGTCTCCGCCGCCCGCAAGGCCGCCGCCGCGAACCGTTCCGGAGGCGGCTCCGGCCGGGCCGGTGGGGGTGCGGGCAAGGGCGGTCTGCTCGGACGCGGCGGAGGTCGCGGCCGTTCGGGCGGCGGCGCCGGGGGCGGCCGGATGAACAATCGTGGTGGCCGGTTGAACGGCACCGGCGGCAAGATGAACGGCGCCGGGAAGGGCGCTGAACGGCGTCCCGGCGGCGGCCGTCACGCTGCTGGCGGTGGCACTGGCGGATCCGGGTCCGGGAAGAACGGGCGCGGCCCGGGCGGTCTGCTCGGCAGGGGCGGCGGCCGCGGCAAGGACGGCCTGGGCTCCGGAGCCAACACCCCCAAGGGCACCGGCGGTGGGAAGAACGGCCCCAGCGGGAGCCGCGGCGGTGGGAAGGCCGGCGCCGGTCAGCAGTCCCGCACCGGCAAGGCGTGGCAGACCCTCACGGGCTGGGGCAACAAGATGCGCCGCAACAACGGCGGCTCGGGCACCGGCACCTCTGGGAGCGCCGGTTCGTCCGGCGGCTCCGGCTCCGGGTCGGGCTCCAGCGGCAAGGGCGCCACCCCGGCGAAGTCCCGACTCGGGCGCGCGATGCAGAAGATGCGCGGCTGGGCGGGCAAGCTGCGCCCCTCGAAGAAGAGCAAGGGCAGCACGCCCGGCGGCACCGGCGGCACCGGCAAGTCCGGTCCGAGGTCGGGCCGCCTGTACCGGATGCGCCGCGTCGCCGCCCGCAAGCTCGGGCATTGGGCGCGCTGCGTCGGCGCGGGACTGCTCGCCGGACTCGCCGGGCTGCTCACGCTGCCCCTCGGAATCCTGTGGGGCACCTGGCGCCTGCTCACCCGGCACCGCGACCCGCTCCACGGGTTCGCGTTCCCCGTCCGTCTCGCCGGACGGATCTGGCGGTTCTTCTTCCGCCGCTCCAAGGCCCGCCACGACAAGGAAGCCAAGGCGGACCAGCTCAACCTCACCGTCAACGACCCCCGTAAGGACACCGATCCCGTGACCGGACCATCTCTCGCCGCAGGCAGCAGCGTGCTGGACGGCAACAACTCCAAGTTCGCCCTCGCGATGCGGGCGACGTACTCCGCGTACACCGGCTACAGCCCGACCAGCATGATGGAGGTCGCCGCCGAGTACGCGGGCCTGCCCAACGGCATCCGCGCCGCGGCCCTGGCCGTGCAGCAGATGGCCGTCAACTCCGACCAGAAGTACCCGTGCAGCAAGCGTGCCATCGCCAAGCTCGCCGAGGCGGCGCAGCGGCTGGTCAACGCCGCCTCCCGGGCGGAGAACATGGTCGCCCTGTTCCGCTACGCCCACGCGTTCGACATCGAGCGGATCGTCGCTCCGAGGACGAACGAGTGGATGTGGAACGTGACCCCGACCGGGTCGTCCGCGGACGGGGCCGCGATGTTCCAGCCCGGCCGGATCGAGTCCGGGTGCGTCCTGATGGCCGTGCTCTACCGGAGCTTCGACCCGGTCCACATGATGCAGGTTGGCTCCGAGTACCAGGGCATGAGCTACGGCCTGAACGCCCTGGCCGACGCGATCGAGGCGCTGCACCAGCGCACCCGCGACCTGTACCCGGTCGACGACCGCGTCACCGACGAGCTCGGCACCCTGGTCCAGATGATCCGGGCGGCGGCCGACGACGCCGACATGGCCGCGAAGCTGTTCCTTGAGGACCACCGCCTGGAGATCAGCCACAACACCAACCCCCGCAAGGGCCCGGCCGCCGAGTCCATGTGGAACACCCCCCGCTGACCCTCCAACCCCGGTACGACCCGCACCACCAGGAGCCGGTGGCCGACCCCGAACCCTCGAGGCCGGCCACCGGCTCCCTTGCTGCCTATCCACCTTGTTGCTGCCCCGCCCCACCTTCCTGACCAGGACGGAGAACCTCCCCATGTCGATGCGTCACTGGGACTGGTCGCTGCCCAGCGGCCACACCACCTTCCTCGGATACGCCAGCGAGACCGCCGCCTCGATGGTGATGCTCGCCCCGATCACCGGACTGCCCTGGCAGGCCGCCGCCATCACCCTCACCGGTGCGGCCGCCGCCGGAGCCGTCCACGACCTGCGCGAGGGCACCACAACCGGCACCCTCACCACCCGCGCCCTGTCCTGGCTCACCGCCGCCAGTTGGGCATCCTGGGCGCTGGCGACCGCGCCCCTGACCTCCACCGGCTGGGCAACCGGCCTGGGCCTGGCCGCCGTCGGCATCGCCGCGAACGCGTCCGCGACCCGCTCGGAGTCCACCCGCTCCGAGCGCAAGCGCCTGCTCAAGCTGCGCCGCGAGTCGGTCGGCATCCTGCGCGACTGGGAAGACCGCATGAAGCGCGTCGCCCGAGTGGAGAACTGCGTCGGCAAGGACGTGCAGCACTGGCCCGGGAAGGTCGGCTACACCGTCGAGATCGACCTACCCTCCGGCGGGACCACGGCCGACGACCTGAACGGCTACGGCCCGAAGTTCGCCGCCGACCTGCGCCTCGCCGACGGCTGCGGCGTCGAGATCTTCCCCGGCGCCAACCGCGGCACGATCCTGATCGAGGTCACCCTCAAGGACGTCATCAGCGAGGACATCCCCTACCCCGAGGACTTCTCCGAGCTGACGCTGACCGAGCGGTTCCCCTTCGGCCTGCACCGCAACGGCCAGGAAGCCATGGGCAGCCTCTGCAACGACTGCGGCATCCTCATCGGCGAGACGGACGCGGGCAAGACGAACACGCTGCGCGTCGTCACCGGCCAGCTCGCCCGGATGCCCGACGCGCTGATCTGGGCCATCGACATCACCGGTGGTGGCGTCGCCCTTCCGTGGATCACCCCGTGGGCCACCGAGGGCCTCGCGTCCGCGCCGGTCGTCGACTGGATCGCACACACCGAGGACGAAGCCCGCCTCATGCTCAAGATGGCCGGAGAGATCATCGCGGCCCGCAAGGCTGGCTACCAGCAGCTGATGCGGGAGAAGAAGACCGACAACAAGCTGCCGCTCAGCCACGAGATCCCCGGCATCGTCATCATCACCGACGAGACCGCCTCCCTCCCCTTCGACGTCAAGGAGATGCTCGACAAGGTCGCCGAAGAGGGCCGCGCGATGCGCGTGCGCAACCTCGTCTGCGGCCTGCGCGCCACGCAGGACGTCGTCACCGCCACCATGAAGATCCAGGCGAAGTGGCGCGTCGGCATGACCGTCTCCGACGCCGAAGAGCTCGCGTACCTCTTCCCCGGCTACATCAAGATCGACCCGAAGGACGCGCCCGTCGCGGGCGCCGGTTGGACGATGCACACCCGCCTCGGGCCGAAGAAGCCCACGGCGATGAAGGTGTGGCGCCTAGTCGACGAGCTCACCGACAAGATCTGCGCGGCGACCGCCGCCCGGCGGCCCAAGCTGGACCAGCTGTCCGCGTCGGTGGAGAGCGGCGCGCACTACCCGCAGCGGTGGGCGCGCACGCTGCCGGACCTCTACAAGGGCCAGCAGCTCACCGAATCCGCGCAGCACGCCATCGACAACGCCGGGGAGATTATCGACGCCTCCACCCTGCTCGCCTCCGCCCCGGCCCCGGCCGGATCGGCCGGCACCACCCCGGCGGCCCCGGCCGCCTCGGTTCCGCAGGGCTTCGAGGGCTTCGGCGGCGCGGCGGAGCTGTTCGCCGCCGTCAACGCCAGCCTCGACCCGACCGCCGGGCTGATCGCCGTCCCCGCGGCCCCGGTCCCAGCCGCCGTCCCGCAGACGGCACCGCTACCCCGCCCCGCCCGCCCGGTCGACCCGCGCGAAAAGGGCTGGGAGCTCCTGGCCGCCGCCGGCGAAACCGGCTACACGCCCAAGGCCCTGCACGACATGCTCAAGCAGCTCCTGGGCGATGCCACCCCGGCGCCGCGCACGGTCGGCGGCTGGCTCAGCAAGTGGGCGGAGGAAGGCAAGGCCATCAAGGACGACTCCGGGCAGTACACGCGGTACATCGCCCGCGAGGCCGCCGCCCAGCAGCCCAGCACCACCCCTGCCGAACCGGCCGGGACGGCGCTGCCCGAGGGCCTGGACGGCGCCCTGGTCCTCCAGGCCGTCGACCTGATCGTGTCCACCCAGTTCGGGTCGACGTCGATGCTCCAGCGCAAGCTGCGCATCGGCTTCGCCCTGGCGGAGACGCTGATGGACTTCCTTCATCACCGGAACATCGTCGGTCCCTCCGACGGCTCCACAGCACGCGAAATCCGTGTTTCGACTGATGACCTGGAGGTGGTAAGGATGACGCTGGCCGACGAACTCGGATTCACCGCGCGCGACTTGGCCGCGATGGGGCTCGCGGTTGCCGCCGCTTCGCACACCAAGGAGTGACCATGGAGACAGCGGACGAGGAGATCGAGCGCCTGGAGACCGAACGGCACTCCTACAGCGAGACCTTCAAGAACACCTCCGAGGCCGACACCGTCACCCGCGCACACCTCCAGTCGGAGATGGACCGGCGCACCGCCCGGATCCAGGAGCTCCAGCAGCACCAGCCGCTAGGCTTCTTCGCCCGCTGGGGCCTGCGCGCCGCCGCCATCGCGGCAGTCTGGGGCGCGTTCGAGTTCGGCCCTTGGTGGGTGAAGGTCGGCCTCGGTCTCCTCGCGGCGTTCCTCGCCTTCTACAGCCTCGGCTGATCTCCCCGCCCCACCTCACGGCCCGACCCGGGCCACTCAGGACCCGCCCAGCCATCCCGGCCGGGCGGGTCCTTGGCGTTCCCCACCACCCCCCGTCAAGGAGCATCCTGTGGAACCCCGCGACCTCACCCTCACCGACTACCAGCACACCCCGCTGAACCCCGGCCCGCCCACCGCCGGCCTCCCGGTCGACGGACTGGAGCAGATCTGGGCCCTGTTCCCCGAGGCGCACCCCGGCGCCCGGCCCGGCGACCTTCCGGCCGCGCCCGCCCACGTCGCCGTCGGACTCCCCACCGACGAGGCGTACATGGCGCGCGTCTACGACCTGGTCCGCCGAGAGGAAGCCCTCCAGTACCTCCGCGCGCAGTACCAGCAGGCGGCCCTCACCCCGGTTTCTGCCTACCCACAGGTCATGGCCCCGGCGCCGACGCACCTGCTTCCGCCCGCCGCTTCAGCCGGGCCGGAGCGAGCGGTGCCGACGTTCGTGTGGAAGTACAGCGCCATCGCCCTGTCGACCGGCGGCGGCATCGCGCTCGCCGGGGTCGGCGTCGGTGCTGCCGCTCCGACCCTCGCGCAGCTGCCCGCCATCCTCACCGCGACCGGCCAGGCCGTGATGAGCGTGGCCGGCCTGTTCGTGCTGGTTTTCCTCGCGCTCGCCGTACGCGGAGCCGCGCGCGGCAACGGCAGGGGCGGCACCACGGTCAACATCCGCAAGGCGGTCTTCCGGCGCAACAAGTTCCACGGATGAGCCGGGCTGCCTGCCTCGCCCCCGAACCCCACCACTGGGGCCCGGGGACGGGACAGGCCGCCCGGCCCGCACCACCACCGCCTCGACAAGGAGCAGCATCACCTTGGCACCCAACGACCCGGCCCCGGCCGGCGACAACGAGCGCACGAAGCCGACGAAGAAGGAGTCCCGCCTCTCCAAAGCCCGCACCTGGTGGAACGAGGCATGGGACGAGGGCGGCACCCTCCACGAGCTGTGGGAGGCCGTCCGGCGCGCACCCGACGCCGGATGGCACGGGATGGCCAACTGGATCAAGGCCGTCGCCGCCCTCGCCGTGTTCTCGTTCATCGTCCTGCTCTTCAACGACGCCATCGACGTCCTGCTGGACGCCGCGCACCGCATCCTCACCGCTGTGCCGAACGTCCAGGTTGGCGACAACACCTCCACCGGCGTGTGGGCCACGATCGACAACCCGATCCGCTCCTACATCGCCGCCCACTCCGCCGGCCTGCCGATCAGCGCCTCCACCGTCTACACCCTGTGGCAGGCCACCGGCCTGTTCTCCCTGATCGCCGGGTTCATCACCCGCAGCAACGGGATCCGCCTGACGTGGCTGGCATGGGGGTGCGCGGGCATCGCGATGGTCTGGACGACGACCCCGGACACCTCGCGCACCGTCGCCACCGCCATCGCCGTCCTCGCCTGGACGGTCGCTTCGGCCTTCGCGATGCGCGGGCTGAACCTGCGCCCGCAGGTCTTCTCCACCGTGCACACCGCCCCTCAGATCCACATCCCGGCCCAGCCCCACGGCCCCGCCCCGGACAACGCCCGCCAGCTCGGCCGCTGATCCGGTCGCTCCGCCTGGCCACCGGCCGCCGCCCGTACCCCGGGCGGCCGGCTGCCGGTGACCGGACAGGCCGACCGGCCTGAGCTCCACCCGCGCCCGCCGCCCCGCCACCACGGGCGGCGGGCGCTTGAACGTCCACGCCACCGACGACATGGAGGGTTCATCGTGCTCATCCCCCGGCCCCGCCGCAGGATCGGCCGCCCGCAGCCCACCAACCCCGGCTCCCGCTACCCGCCGCCCCAGCGGCGTCTTCCCAGCTCCTGGAGCAGGTGATGGCCGACCAGGACCAGGATCTGGTCGACGTCGACCCGAACGACCCCCGGCGGCGGCTCGATGCCGGTCTTCCGGTGGAAGCAGGCCGGACGCAAGGAGCTCGCGACCCGCCGCCAGCTGCGGGACCTGGGGCTGCGCCCCGGGGGGCAGGAGCCCGTCGCACGGATCGAATGCCGTGGCGGCAAACGCTTTGCGTGGCTGTACCAGATCGACCTGGCGAAGCCGAAGATCCCGATGACGTTCGCGAAGGAAGTCGCGCTCGACAAGGCGATGGCCGCGCGCCAGACATGCCCCGGCCCCTGCGGCCGGCGCTACTTCATCTGCCTCCCGCTGAAGACCTTGGGGTCCTGCCTGGAGTGCTACGACGGCACGCCCGCTGACCCCGCCACATACCCCGCTTCCCTGGCCAAGCACCTGCTGGCCGCCTGATCCGAGAGGACACCAGCCCATGACCACCGTCGTCCGCGCCTCCGCCTTCACCGAGCCCGACCGGCCCAAGCACCTGCTGGCCGCCTGATCCGAGAGGACACCAGCCCATGACCACCGTCGTCCGCGCCTCCGCCTTCACCGAGCCCGACCGGCCCAAGGGCCTGCTGATCCGGTTCGTCACTACCGGCGGCAGCTACGTCGACGTCACCGGCCACGGCAAGCACGCCGAGGACAACCGCTGGGCCTGCCTCGGGTGCGGCGACGCCTCCGCCCGCCCGGAGCAGGGCTACCTGTTCCGTATCCGGCCAGACGCCAACGACCACGCCACCGCCTGCCGCGCCATCCCGCTGAGGTGACCGCCCGCCGTCTGCGCGCTGTCCTGCTGCTCGCCGCGGCCGCCCCGCTCACCGCGGCGACGGCCGCCGCCGTGCTCAAGGCCGGCCACCTCAAGCTGTACGCGGACCGGCACCGCATCGAGATCACCGCCCAGCCCCGGCCGGGCTGCCCGCGCTGCCACGGCGAGGGCGGCTGGTGGACCGACGGCGCCTTCCCCGAGATGGAGGCGTGCGGCTGCTGGTCCGACCGGCGCGAGATCCGCATCCGGCTCCTGCCCGTCCCGGCCTGGGACGAGCCTCCCTTCTGAACACCGCCGCCCCCGGCCAGAGACCGGCCGGGGGCGAAAGCGCATCACGGGGCGACCGCAGCATCGGCAAGAGGCCGGCCGCCCCGCACACCCCACCCCGAACACCGAGATGAGGAGCACACCCAGCATGACCGATCGCCTCCGCGCCATCGAGGGCCTCGCCCTGGCCGCCGCCCTGACCGCCGTCTTCGACGGAGTCCACAGCTTCGGGGACCAGGTCGTGCAGAACTCGCACGACGCTTCGACCAAGGGCATGCACGGCTCCCACCTGGTCTACAAGAAAGACGGCTCCCCGGTGGAGGAGAACCCGTGGCGCCACGGCAAGGAGGGCCGCACCTGCACCGCCAGCGCGTACGGCCGTCGCTCGGTGAGCCGACACGTCGCCAGCTACTCCGCCGTGCAGCTCGCTTCGACGCTCGCTGTCACCCGCGCCGTGGGCTACCGCGTCCCCGCGGCCGCGCTCCTCACCGGCGCCGCGATCAACGCGCTCACGCACGGAATCCTGGACCGGCGAGACCCGCTGCTGTGGCTTGCTGAGAAGGCGGGCAAGTCCGGCTACATCGAGCACGCCACGGTCGTACGCAAGCAGGGCGGCGAGGGCACCGCGTACCCCGAGCCGGTGCAGGACGTCTCCGGGCCCGGTACGGCGCTGATGGAGCTGGACCAGGCGGCCCATCGACTGATCGGCGTGGCGGCCGCCCTGGTCACCACCTGGATCACCCTGCGCAAGGGCGACCGCCGGTGACCTCCGCCGCCCGCACCCGGCTGGAGCGCGTACGCGCTTCGCCCGGGATCGCGAAGCTCGCCGTCCAGCAGATCGAGGACGAACTGGGCGGTCCGATCGACGCCGAGTCCTCGCCGGGATGCTGCGCGAACTGTTCGACGAAGCCTTCCCGCAGGACGGCGTCCTCGACTCCCCTGCTGCGGTCGTAGCTGCCTGATCTGCACGAACAGAAAAGGCATCCTCAAAAGATGCCAAACGCTTGAAGCGCATCCTTTGAGGATGCATTATTAGTTGCGAGGGGGGCGCCTGCCCCCGCACTTCCAACCAAGGAGCTTGTCTTGAGCAGCCAGAGCATCTACGCCATGAAGACCATCGGAGCCGTCGAACTGGATCTGTCGGTCTCCAACGGCGCGATCAACGTCACCGTCGACCCCCACGCCGACCACGGCCAGGTCCGGGTACACAGCACGGCGGACGAGGGCGCGGTCGCCGACGCGGTGAACGACACGAAGTTCACCGAGCACGGCAACCAGCTCACCGTCTCCGTCCCCGACGACATGGTCGGCGGGACCGGAGGCACCAACGTCGTGCAGGTCGGCGGCTCCACCATCAGCTTCAACGGCGGCAGCGTGGTCAGCACCGGCTCGATGACCGGCGTGACCATCAGCGGCGGTGACATCTGGGTCGGCGGTCAGCGCCTCGTCTCCAATGGCCAGGTCGTCGCCGAGCAGGGCGCCAAGGTCGGCGCAGGGACCGGCACGATCACCGTCGACGTCATCCTCCCCGCAGGGTCCTCGCTCGCCGTGAGCACGAAGAACGCCGAGACGACCGTGCGCGGCGACCTGCAGATGATTCGCTTCGACGCCCGCAACGGCTCGCTGCAGGCGGGCGGCGTGAAAGTCCTGGAGGCGGAAACCCACAACGGCTCGGTCCTGGTCGACACCGTCGACCAGGAGCTGGAGGCGTCCACGCACAACGGCTCCATCTCCGTCGGCGCCTACAACGGCCGCCGCGGCTCCGCCCGGACCCACAACGGCGACGTGACCGTCAGCGCCACCCCGGCCGCCTCCGGCAAGCTCGCCGCCCGCACCCACAACGGCAACATCCAGGTGCGCGGGGCCGGCCACCTGGACCTCAAGACGTCCACCCACAACGGCCGGGTCTGGTAGTTCCGCCCCGGGGCGGCCGCCTCTGGCGCCAACCTTCACCGGCCGCCCCGGGCCTCCCATCCCGCTCCAAACGGAGCGGGGGGCAGAGACATTGTCCCTCGTATTCCACCTGGAGCCAGCCATGTCCCCCCGACCCGATGAGCAGGCCCGCGCCGAACTGCGCGACCTGGTCGCCCAGGCCAATCAGCGCCGCAACGAAGAGCACGAGCGCGTAGAGACCGAGTTCTGGCAGGCGATCGACGCCCTGCAAGGCCGCTACCACGGCGCCCAGCAGGACATCGCCGACGCCTTGGACGTCAAGCGCAACCAGATCTTGAGGCAGACCAAGCGCTACCGGCCCGCCGACCAGCCCGCCGACAACGACTGAACCTCCAGGAGCCGTTCCGGCCCCGCACTGCCGGGCCGGGGCGGCTCCACCGTTTGCGCCCCACGGCGACCTGACGGGCTTCCCCGCCGCCCTGCCCCCGAGGACAGGACGGCGCGGTGGCCCCTCACACACCAGACACGGAAGGAGCTGGACGTCATGCCGAACCGCAGGTTCTTCGAGGTAGACGTCCCGATACACAACGCCGCCAACCCGGCCCTGCGGGGGCTGCACGTCTTCACCGGCGAGGCGGACTCCCCCACCACGGCCCTGCGCCGCGCCCACGAGGTGTACGAGGCCGCGCTCGCCGCACAGCAGGCCGGCCTCGACATCCCAGGCGAGCAGCCGGACAGCTGGGGAGCGCGCGGGCTTCGGCCCGGCTGGGAGCTGGACTGGCCCGCCGCGAAGGCCGGCCGCTGGCACAACCCGCTCAGCTGCACGCACCGCAGCGACTTCGCGCTGTAGCTCCGCCCCGGGACAGGCGACAAGGCGTCCAAACCAACCGCCTGCCCCGGGCCTACCCACCCCGTACGAGACGAGAGAGGGAGATCCCAAGTATGGACCCCGTCACCCGCGTTGCGTCCCCGATCGGGCAGCGCGCCCTCATCATCATCACCCTCGCGGTCCCGCTCACCGGCTGGACCGTTCACGCGCTCACCCTTCACCGGCGCCTCGCCGCCGAACGCCGCGACCCCCTCACCGGAGCCCAGCGCCGCGCCGCGTTCGAGCGCCGCGCCCAGCGCCTGCTCGCCCGCCACCGGCACGACTCCCTGGTCTGCCTGGTCGACCTCGACAACTTCAAGGGCCTGAACGACAGCCGCGGCCACGCCGCCGGCGACAAGGTCCTCGCCGCGACCGGCGAACGCCTCACCCGCTGGGCCGGACCGCACGGAGTCATCGGCCGCCTGGGCGGGGATGAGTTCGCGGTCGCGACCCGTGTGGACACCCGGGCCGGAGACGAGGCGATGGAGCAGCGCCTGACGGAGCTGATGGGCGTACTGCACGAGCCCGTGCCCACCGAGACCGGGCCCCTCACCGTCGCCGCGTCGGTCGGCACCGCCGTCCCCGACTACCTCGGCATCCACGCGCTGCCCGCCCTGCTGCGCGGCGCGGACGTCTCGATGTACCGGACCAAGCACTCCGGCCACTACGGCTGGGCGGAGATCGAGGACCTGGAGACGCCCACCGTCAACGGCCGCCGCGCCGGCCGCCCCGGCACCGCGCTGGAGCGTGCCGCGTGACCGCCGACCTCGAAAGCGGCGACTGGATCCGCGGCATCACGATCCGCCAGCCCTGGGCCACCTGCATCCTCGCAGGGAAGACCCCGGAGAACAGGCCCGCGAACTGGCCGTGGCGCGGCTGGGTCCTCATCCACGCCGGGAAGGCGAAGCCGGACCCCGCCCTGCTGCGCGACCCGCTGGTGGCCACCGCGATCCGCGGCCGCGAGCTCCACCGCGGCGCGGTCATCGGCGTCGCCCGGCTCACCGACTGCCACCCGGACCAGGGCCCCGAGCGGTGCACCAGCCCCTGGGCGCAGCGCAACGTTCACCACCTGGTCCTCGACGACGTCCACGAGCTGCCGCTGCCCGTGCCCGCCACGGGCGCGCTCCCGGCATGGAAGCCGACGCAGGACCTCGTGGACCAGGTCCTCCAGCAGCTGCCCCACCTGCGGCCGTGACCCGCAGAAGCCGCAGCTGCGACCCCGCCTGAACCCCTCCACCCGGAGGCCCCAATGAGCAGCACACCCCAGCACGGCACCGACCACACCCTCGCCTACCCCGAGCCGCCGGCCTCGCCGCTCTGGCACCGGCGCGGCACGAAGGCCCGGCCGCTCACCCCCGAGGAGCAGCGGCGCAACCGCGAACTCTTGGTTCTCGCTCAGCACACCCCCCGACCCCGCTCCCGCACCACCAAGACCCGGCCGGAGGCCCGCTCATGACCTCTCAGACGCACCTCGCCATAGACGGCTACGTCGACGCCATCCCGGCCCCCGGCACCCGGTGGGGCACCGCGACGTTCGACCTGATCCACTCCCCCGCCGACGCGGACCGGATCGCACCCGACACCCCAGACACGGTGTACGCCTGCACCACCGGCGACCCGCGCATCGCCCACGCCCTGCTGAACGAGATCCAGCCCGGCGACCTCCTGCGCGTCACCGGCACCGTCGCCCAGCCGGACGACCCGACCGCCCTGGCCCTGCTCATCGTCGACGCCATGGAGGTCCTGGAAGCCGCCCCGGCCCCGGTCCTGTACGACCTGGTGCTGGAGCGGTGGGGCGGCTACGCGGCCGTGTTCGACGCGGACCGGGACACCGTGCCGGTCTTCACCGCTGCCGGAGCCTGGGTCGGCGAGGCCGCCAACCCCGACGCGATCCTCGACCTGATCGACACGTACGAGAACGGCGGCGACACGCGATGACGACCGCCGCCGCGCCGCGCACCGTCCTCGAACGCTTCCCCGCCGGCCACCCCCGCGGCTCCTGGCCCGCAGACGACTACGCCGCCGCCCAGCGCGCCCAGGGCATCGACGCCCAGGTCGTGATGGACCTGGCCGCCGACCAGTTCCTCGTGGTCAACGACCACGCCCCTGGCAAGTCCTGAATGCCCCGCCCGCAGACAGGCCCGGGGCGGCCGCCGGCTACGAGCCCGGCCGCCCCGGCGCCCCTCACCTCACAGAACGGAACCGCGATGCTCACACAGCTCTGGGTCGGCACCTACCACGGCGCTCACGACGGGGATCGCGTCACCGTCACCACCACCCGGGACGGCACACAGCCGATCCCCTACAGCCTGGAGTGCACCTGCGGCTTCTCCCAACGCCACACCGACCCCGCACACCTGGACCGCGTCGCCTGGCGACACACCCACCCCACCCTCTGGGGCCGCTGGAAGCGCAGGGCCAGGGGGCTGCTGCGCTCCGCCCGAGGTCTACGCGCGACCGCCGCCTGAGACCGACGAACAAGAAGGCCTGTACTCCCAGCGAACGTCGCAGGGAGTACAGGCCTTCTTTGCGTTCAGGGGCGAGACGTCAGCGGAGCTTGATTTCCAGCTCCTTGACCTTCCCAGCGCTCGACACCTCAGTACGAGAACGAAGGACGCACGCAACGACGTGCTCCTACACGCGGCGACGAAGAGTCGGCATTCTCCTCAGCTTGTCCTTTAACCTCGGCGTTCGATGAGGCGGGCGAATGCCTCTGTGGGCCAGCAGAGCCACTCGAGAAGAGGGTGAGCGACCACGAAGTAGTGGGCGCTGACCTGGCCGCGCGGCTTGTCGAGGATGCGCGGGGCTTCATCACGGTAGATATAGCGGAGGTAACGGCGGCGGATCGGCGCTCCGACTACCAGCAACGCTGGTGAGGCCACGAGGATGCCCAGCGATATGAGGGCCTTCACGCCCTTGAGCCTGGCTCTCTCGGCTCTCGTTTCATATCGCATGTGCTCAGTGTGCTGATCCTCGGCGTCGTCTGTCAGCACCCTGGCCGACACTGCGATCGCAGCCCTCACGCTCATCACTGGAGCTCTCCCGGTGCTTCTACGTCCAAGCCGTGCGGCCCCTGTTGGACGAGCATGCTCCCGGGATCGTGCATCGTGCTGCCCGTCTCGGCAGCGGCTCAGAGGCACGCACCGACTGTTTACGACACGGGAATGAGGGCCGAAGTCTTCGATGGCAGATTTTTTGGCCGCAGTTTGTCCGTGTCGTCGTTACTGGGTCTCTTGTGTCAGCGCAGGATCTCCACCTCGGGGTACTGGCCGCTGGGGTTGTCGAAGAGGGTGGTGGGCCGGTTCTTCAGGTGGACGTCAAAGAAGGCCGTGATGGTGGCGCGTTGGGCCGCCAGGGATCGGTGGGGGTCGATGGTGCCGATGAGCTCGGAGGCTGCGGGGATCTTCATATGTGGAGTGAGCTGCGGAAAGATGACCTGCAGGTCGGAGTAGGAGCCGTGTTTGGCCTTCCGTAGGTGGAGTGCGTGCTTCCAGCCGGTTGAGGCTGCCCAGAAGGACTTCCAGCTGGCGTTGTTCTCAAAGGTGTTCACATCGGAGGTCATCAGCAGGAACGGTTTAGCGACACCGGTGCGGACGACCGGGCCGTGGAACCCGCCGTCGAGGTTTGCCGCCGCGCTGATGCGTGCGTCGTCGTGGGCGAGCTGGGCGGCCACGGAGCCGCCCAGTGACTGGCCGTACATGCCTATGCGGGAGAGGTCCATCGCCGTGGGAAGCCCGGCCGGAAGGGGCTTTTTCTCGGCGTCGGGGTTGCGCCCGTGCGCCAGAGCGTCGATCTGTGTCAGGACGAACCCGGCGTCCGCGACGCGTGCGCGGGAGTGCTTGTCCAGGAGCTTCTCGATGACCTTGGGGGTGAGCTTCTCGGGCAGAGGGGTGTTTCGTACGACCCGGCCGCCGGGGAACTCGACCTGATCCACCTCGTAGGTGGGATCGATGGTGACCACGACGTAGCCCTGGCTGGCCAGTTCCTCGACCAGCGTGGTGCCGAGTGCACGGTCGCCGCCGTCCCCGGAGGAGAACAGCACCACCGGCAGCTTCCCGGCCGGCCGGGCGACCGGCGCACCGATCCTCGCGTGGGTCTGGATTCCCCGCCAGTCCACCGCTCCGGACCTGACGGTCAGGAGGGGTGCGGAGCGCTTGTCCCAGTCGGCCGCAGCTGCGGAACCCAGCCACGGGGCGACCGGGAACTTCCCTCCCCGCTCCGCCGGGTACCACACGCTGACCATCAACTCCCGAAAGGGCTTCGACGGCACCAGGGGGTCGTGTCGCGTCCGGTCGACCAGGTGCAGGTTCACCGTGCCGATCGGCCGGTGCCCGGTGGGTGCGGGCAGCGACACCGGACGGCCCGTCGCCGACGGGTTGGGAGTTGCGGTCGGCTTCGCGGCGGGCCGCGTGGGGGAGTTGGTAGTGGAGCAGGCGGTGCCGGCTGTGGCGAGGACGGCGGTGGCCGCCGCAGCCCTCAGGAGTTCCCTCCGGGCGGGCCGTGAACGGGGGGCGGTCGGGTCGGTCGGCATGGATCGGCTCCTCTAGTCGTCGTCCGGATGCGGCTGAAGAAGCCTTTCTGTTGCGGCCCGGCCCGGGACACCTGCCGGAGGACGTTCTCGGCGTGCATCGGCGGAGCGACATCCCGCGATCTTCCTCCGCGAGGAGGACACGGCTGTCGCACCACGGTCGTACGGGGCCGCAGGCCAGCCGCCCTCTCACCTGGGCGCATGTGCTGTGGTGAGCGGAGCTGCATACAACCTCAGGAGGAGGCCGCTCCTCCTTACGGTGCAGGGCCCGCGGTGAGGTTCATACGGCGGTCTCACGTTCCCGCCCGGGCCAGAACGTAGCTTCGGGCAGCGTTACACCACCGTGTGTCAGGAGAACGACGATGATCGAAGCCAAGTCCTTGACCAAGCGCTACGGGGAGAAGACCGCCGTGGCCGGTCTTAGCTTCACCGTCCGGCCGGGAGTGGTCACCGGTTTCCTCGGTCCGAACGGGGCTGGGAAGTCCACCACGATGCGGATGATTCTCGGGCTCGATGCGCCTACCTCCGGGCAGGTCACCGTGGGTGGGAAGCGGTACGTGGACCATCGCGCACCGTTGCATCAGGTCGGGGCGATGCTGGAGGCCCGTTCCGTACACACCGGCCGATCGGCTTTCCACCACCTCCTGGCACTGGCGGCGACCACGGGCATCCCGCGCCGCCGGGTCGAGGAGGTCATCGACCTCGTCGGCCTGCGGCAGGTGGCCGGGAAGCGGGTCGGCGGATTCTCCCTCGGCATGTGTCAACGACTCGGCATCGCAGGCGCGTTGCTCGGCGATCCGCACACAATCATCCTCGACGAGCCGGTCAATGGCCTCGATCCCGAGGGTATCCGCTGGATACGCAACCTCCTGAAATCGCTGGCCGCCGAAGGGCGTACCGTCCTTGTCTCCTCACACCTGATGGGCGAGATGGCGCTGACCGCGCAACACCTCATCGTGATCGGACGGGGCCGGCTCATCGCCGACACCTCGGTCGAGGAGTTCACCGGGCGGGCCTCCCGGAAGACGGTGTCGGTGCGGACCGACGAGGCATGGCGTCTCGGGCCGCTGCTGGCCGGTCCGGGCGTGAGTGTCACATCCGGCGCGGACGGCGGGCTTGAGGTCACCGGCATGAGCTGTGAGGGGATCGGCCGCATCGCAGCCGAGCACCGCATCGCCCTGAGCGAGTTGACGTCGCACCACGCCTCGTTGGAGGAGGCATTCATGGAGCTGACCGATGACGCGGTGGAGTATCGAACCACCAGGAGCAAGGCATGAGCGTGGAAACCACCCCTCGTCCCCAGGTGGCACCCGGCCGGATCACCCAGGGCCGTGTCCTGCACTCCGAGTGGATCAAGATGCGCAGTGTCCGCTCGACCCGCCTCACCCTGGCCTTCGCGGTGGCGGCGCTGGTCGGCCTCGGCCCGCTGATTGCGTTGTTCGCCCCCGCGCAGGGCCTGGATCCGGTGGCGATCAGCACGACCGGCTACCTTTTCGCACAGCTCGCGGTCGGTGCCTTGGGCGTCCTGGTGGTGAGCGGGGAGTACAGCACTGGCATGATCCGAGTCTCGCTCACGGCGGTGCCGCGGCGCCTGCCGGTCCTGTGGGCCAAGACCGCGGTGTACGCGGTGGTGACCTGGGTGTCGATGACCGCGGCGGCCGTGGCCGCTTTCCTGCTCAGCCAGGCGATCCTGGCGTCCCGGGGGCTGGCGACCGCGTCGCTAGGTGACCCCGGGGTGGCGCGGACGGTACTGGGCAGCGCCGCCTACCTCACCGTCCTCGCGGTGCTGAGCGTGGCGATCGGGGCGCTGACCCGTGCGACGGCGGGCGGCGTCGCCGCCATCCTGGGGATCCTGCTGGTGCTGCCGGTACTCACCCGGGTCCTGCCCTCAACCACGGCGGACACGGTGGCCCGCTACCTGCCGGGCAACGCCGGCCAAGCGATCTTCACGCTCCACCAATCGTCCGCTACGTTGTCGCCATGGGCGGGCTTGACAGTCTTGTTCCTGTATGCCGGAGTGGCCCTGGCGGGTGCCGCATTGATGCTGCGACGACGGGACGTTTGATGAGCGCGGCGCCACCGACGGCCAAGGAGCGGGATGCTGGCGGGGACCAGTTCGCCCCCGTGTGCTCGGCGGCGAGAAAACTGTGGCGGTTGGCGTCCGGGCTGCCGCCCGCGATCTGGGACGGGCTTCTGGCGGCACTCCTGTTCATGGCAGTTCTGGGGCCCAGCCGCCAGGAAGGCCCCCAGGGGCTGCTCATCCAGGCGGCCCTCTTGCTGCCGCTGGTGTGGCGGCGCCGGGCGCCCTTCATGGTCTTCTGTGTCATCACCGCCGTGGCGTTCGCGCAGTGGCTGATCGGTGTCCAGTTGCCTGCCGACGTTGCGCTGCTCGTCGCCCTCTACACGGTCGCCGCGCACGCGGACTGGCGTCGTCTACTGCCGGCCGGCGTCGTCATGGCGGTGGCCGTCCTGATGGCGGCGGCTCGCTGGGCGCCTCCCGGCCGGGTCCTCGCCTCGGTGGCTGCCATGAGCGCCATGGCCGTCGCAGCCGCCGTCCTAGGGAACAACATGCGCACCAAACGTGCGTACGTGGCATCCCTGAAAGAACGGGCGGTGAACCTACAGCACGCGAACGCTCAGGAGGCGCGGCTGGCAGCGGCAGAGGAGCGGGCCCGTATCGCCCGCGAGATGCACGACATCGTCACCCACAACCTGTCCGTCATCGTCGCGCTCGCCGACGCTGCGGTCTACACGCGGCGCGGTGGGTCTGACGAGACGGTCATGAGCAGGATTTCGGAGACCGGTCGGCAGGCATTGACCGACATGCGACGCTCCCTCGGCGTCCTCCAGGCCGACGAGCCCGATGCACAACGCCACCCCGTCCCCGGAATCGCCCAGTTGGAAGCCCTCGCCCAGCACATGCGCGCCGCCGCGCTGCCTACCCGTCTGACCCTGGAGGGCGACCCCACCGCGGTGTCCACCGCCGCCCAGCTGACCGTCTACCGCCTGGTGCAAGAAGCCTTGACCAACACTCTCAAGCACTCACCCCGCGGCACCCAAGCACAGGTCCGCGTGGTCTGCGCCGCACAGACTGTCACCGTCGACGTCACCGACGACGGCATCACCACGCAACCTCTGGTCTCCCCGTCTGGACACGGAATCGCCGGCATGCGTGCCCGCGCGACCGCCTACGGTGGCTCCCTTACCGCCGGTCCACTGCCCACCGGGGGCTGGCGGGTCTTCGCCCGCCTCAACCTCGACCCGACCGAGGACGGCGCGGCATGACGATCAGCGTCCTGCTCGTCGACGACGAGTCACTGCTACGGCTGGCGTTCCGCATGATCCTCGACGCCGAACCCGACATGGACCCCGTCGGCGAGGCGGCAGACGGCTCCCAAGCCCTCCAACTAGCGCGCCAGCTACGCCCCGACGTCGTCCTGATGGACATCCGCATGCCCGGCACCGATGGCATCGCGACAACCCGCCGGATTGCGCAGGAACTCCCACACACACGGGTGCTCATCCTGACCACCTTCGACCTCGACGAGTACGCCTTCGCCACACTTCGCGCTGGAGCATCCGGCTTCCTGCTGAAGAACTCTCGCCCCGAGGACTTGCTCGCCGGGATCCGCAGCGTGGCCGCAGGCGACGCCGTTGTCGCCCCGCGTATCACCCGCCGCCTGCTGCAGACCTTCGCTCACCAACTCCCGCACAGCGCAAGCCCGGACGATGACAAACGCGCGGGCCGCCTGACCGTACGCGAGCGCGAAGTACTCGTCCACGTTGCGCAGGGCCGGTCCAACGCCGAGATCGCCGTCGCTTTACATCTGGCCGAGACCACCGTCAAGACGCACCTGAGTCGCATCTTGATGAAGCTGGAACTGCGCGACCGCGCCCAGGCCATCGTCTTCGCCTACGAAACCCGCCTCATTCAACCCCCGTAAGACACCGCCCGAACCAACTGCCGAGGGAACGAGCATCAGCAGGCGAATTGCTACTGAACAGGTATTTCGCCGATATTCATACGCCGTGCGCGGGGCCCGACCGGAAAGCGGTGGCTTTGTACGTGGACTCGACACCGGATGTCATAACGGTTGCCCCCGGTTGCGGCAGAACCTGGTCGACGAGTTCCGGCACCACTCGCTCGCAGTGACACGGCGCGGTTCGAACGCTCGATGGCCTGCGGAAACGGTGGCCTTCAACTGGTGCACGGACGGCCCGGGTGGTGCTGGACCTCGTCGACGTTCCGACCCGGTCATGAGACCCATACTGTGTCGGACCTTGCCTGCAAGTGGTGTTGCTCATCCCGTACTGAGCCAAGGCGGGGCCAGACCCCACCGTCACCGGGCCTGCCCCGACCCGAGCCTCGCAGGGGGTCCTCCAGACCTTGCCCTGCAATGGCAGGCGTGGCCAGAACACGAAAGGTTCGTACAGTCCGTGATCCTGTGGCGGGCCGATAGCCTCGTCGACGATCAGGCGACTACTCGCCGCATCATTGTCTGCAACCACAGACAGGCTCGCTATGCACTGGGCGCCATCACCCAGGTGTCGCGGGTGAACCGAACTCCGGGCCAAGTGTGGCAGGCCCCTCAGACCTGGGCGATCATCAGAACTGCACCAGTGAAGGAAATCGGGCAAATGGCCAATTTCTTCTCAAAAGTGGCTGGCTAGAAGGCGGCGTACGAGGCCGATCTCAAGGGCATTGGTATGAAGTGACCTTCTGGCTCCTGACAGGCCGCCAGAAGCCCGCACAGGAGATTTGGCCCCATCGATGAGCCGTGGAGAGCCCCAAATGAGTGAGGACCGGGTATCCAGTCGGGTTGCTCCACTCCCCCACGTTTACGACACCGCACCCTTCGGCTGCTTGGTGGCAGAGTCCCTCCCCACGACTCGTCTGCTCCGTCGCCAGCCTGATTGGCTCTGTTGTCCCGGATGGGCCGGGAGTACATCTTGGCTCCGTACTAGCCCGAAGCGAGCTCTGTCCTGCCCTCACCGACGTGACAGACGCTCCGTGCCGCCTTGGCCTCCGTAGATTTGGAGAGGCTAAGGCGGTTGCGGTGGCCCTCAGTACCCATCCCGGTGAGGCGCACGAGGAGGAAAGAGCAACCCTCGGCGCGCACCCCACGCCCGCGTCGCCCGTGGCTGCGCCGGAACTTCGGTCACTACGAACCTGGGCTGGCACCATCAAGCCCCGCGGCCGCGTACATGCTTCCCCAGCGCCGCCTGGTTTTTGGTTGCTCCGGTTCGCTGACACTGACGGCTCCGGCGTCGGCAAGGTCTCTGACGAGAATGAGCGTGACGGTGAGCGGATAGTTCAGTTCCTGCGCGATCTCGATGATCGTTCTTGGTTCTCTGCAGAGACGACAGATGCGTTGCACGTCCGGAGGCAAGCGGGGAATCCCGCTGTCGTCGTCTGTAGCGGTGACGACGGAATCGACAGGCAAAAGGTCAGCGGTCAACGGGGGGAAAACCTCTCGCGACTCGGGCCCATGCTTAGACCGGCGCCGGCGAGGTAGGGGCGGTCTCTGCGTGAGGTGAGTACCCACGAGACCGCCCGCGTCTGATCCCTCTCCCCCATGCCCGTCGTCGGACATCGCCGCTCTGAACCAAGATGCCGCGTCAGCTGATTCACCGGCCTCATGGCTGCGTTGGTGAGCACCGACGGTGTGGTGCAGAAGATGCTCGGTCGCTGTGCCGAGCCTCTCAAGAGCCCCACGCAGGTACACGATGTCGTGGTGAGGACGTTCCCGCAGGGCGACTTTGAGAATCCATTCAGCATCTTGATGACTGGCTGTGGCCAAGATCGGCGGTACTTCGGCCAAGAGCCGGATACGTCCCACCGCCGCCAGTACCTGGTAGGCGTCGGATTCGCTGCCTGCCTCGCGGAGCTTGGACACGATGAGCAGGACTTCGTCGGGATCCCGTGAGCGGCCGACCGCTGTGATGAGCTGTCCGGCGTCTCCGTGGCGCTCGTCTGTCCGCAGCTGGGCGATGAGGAAGGGCATGTCTGTAGGGCTGCGTACGGTCCCTGCGGCGATGAGAAGGAGATCGGCCTCCGCATCGTGAGCGACGTTCCGCAGCGCATCCACAGTGACTAGCACGTCCATAGGCCGCAGTTCGTGTGCGGTCTTGGACAGGAAGTCTGCAATGTCGGCGCCCTCTGCCCGCCGGGACTTGATCTCTTCCACCGTCGCGCGGGCGACAGCCTCGTCCGAGTTGTTCGGGGAGTTCCCACTGGTAGAAGGGTTGTCCAGGTGTAGTTCATCAGCGAGGCGTTCCAGACGATCCGCACCATCATCCAGATGCCGAGCAGCCTTGAGCAGAGCAACGTCGATGTCGTCGGCAGGATTATCGAACACCTCGCGATAGTGAGTTGGAGGCACCCCAGAAGCGTTGGCACTCTTACCCCGCAGCAGCTCAAGCTCTTGGGTCAGAGCCCGCACTTGCTCGGCTGCCGCCTCGGCGAGCCGGTCGGCCTTGTGACGCTCGCTGCGAGCTCGCTCCAACTCGGACTCCGCAGTTGTCCGCTGTTGTTCACTACGCCTGAGGCGCTCTCGTATCTGCGCGGTCTGCTCCGGCACTGAGGTGCGCAAGCGATCGCGCTCCCGCGTCAAAGCAGAGATATTCCTCTGCAGCCCATCCACCATCGTCAACAGCAACAACACCAAGTGGTTCGCGCTGCTTCGCTCCTGCTCCACCTCGGCGGCGCGCTCCATCGCGCGCATCAGCTTGTCCGACAGTTCCAGAGACCGCTGCTGCACCCGCACGAGCTCCGAGGCAGACTCCTCTCTCGCGGGCCCGCTGATGAACTCCCCCGATACGTAGCGCTCCTTGAGATCCTTCACCTCCTGGAGGAGCTGCGCGCGGCCAGAGGCGTCGCGCGAGCATGCGTCGGCTACGGCCTCGATGAAGTCCTGGCGCAGACCCACTCCAGCTAACCGCTGAGACACCGTCGACTTTGCTGGTACGCGGCCATCGGTGAAATGGTCCGGCCCCCACATATCCAAGAGGTCGTCCACGCGCATGCCAGCCGTATCCAGCCAGCCGCGTAGTAGCACCGCCAGATCGTTGGCCTGATCGTCCGGACCTTTGAGTGGCCCCCACGGACGTGTCCGTCGGCTTCCTCCGGACATCTCATCTCCCCACATCGAACAGACAACTGGCCGTTATCCAGGTTTGTTCAGACGAACCTCGAACAAGTGGACCGGGCCATCCCAACAGACGGAACGTGGTGAGCGCGGGTCGTTGCGACAACGAGCCCGGATGGTGCCGTCACCGACGGCGTCCACCAGCACCAAACTTCAGGAGCATCCGATGCCCACTCCAATGCAGAGCGTCCTTGAACTGCTCGCCCGTGGCCTACTCACCGAACTTCCGGCGCAGCTCGTTGCCGCGGCACTAGTCGCTGCCAGTGCCGCAGCACTTCGTTCCTGGCGACGACGGGCTGCGGAGACTCAGAAGAACACTGCAGACCGTTGACCACTTGGGCACCGGACCTCCCGGTGCCCTACAGAAGGACTCCCACAGCTCTTAGGGACGCTAGAGGCCGGTCGCACGCCCGCGCTCCTTCCGATACGAGTGGGCATTCGCTGCGGTACGCAATCCCGGTCGCGGGGCCTGGCGGAGCGGAACTGACGTGACTGATCCGCAGCGGAGAAGGCTGGGCGGTGTCCCTTGATGCCAGAGCAGACATCTGAGGTGACGGAGAGGCACAACCGAAACAAGTTGTCTCAGGGCGGAGTACCCGCCACGTTCTTGCGAACGGCACTCGGCTCCGGACGGCACACCCGAGGAAAGCCCGCATTCGCTGCACCCGATACGCCTGGAGCCTGAAGCAGGGTTCTCCACTCCGTTCCTGCTGGATCAGGCCTCGTCCGACCGGCCCTGTTGTCCGCGGACAACAGGACCACTCCCCCACTCCGTAGTCGAGATGTTGTCCGCGGACAACAACCGGGACCTGTGCCCATGTATGTCGGTCTCCAGCGCGGGCGCGGGGCTGTTAGGCCATCGACCTGCCTAGCTGCGCGGGGCTTGAGTCGTCGCCTCCCCCGCCTTGCGGAGGGGAAGAGAGCGACAAGGCTGGTTCTGGAAGGTCGCGGAACCCTTCCCGCTGGCCCATGCTCAGGCCTGTCCGCCGACGGGTCGCTTTTATTGATCGGATGGCTCGTCCTGTGGGGGCGCTGACGGGATGTGTGACCGGCCTGTGCCTGCAGCGCTGACAGCGCCGGCTTGCCTTCAACAAGGGCCCACAGGGTTGGGAGGCTAGGCGAGCAGCCTGGCAAGCCGGGTGGCTTTACGCTCAGGTGTTCCGGGCGGATTGCGGGGATACTGAGGGTCGTCAAAGGGACAAGAGGAACAACCAGACGAGCGCCAGGAGTCTGCGGCATTCCGGTAGGCGTGCGCGTTCGGCGGGGTTCAGGTCGATCAGATCGAGGAGCGCCTCCACTTTGAGAGGTGGGCCTTCCCAGCTGGCTCTGTGCTCGGTGATCTCCGCTAGCTCGAAAGTGCGGTCGCTGAGGCCTGAGTCTTCGAAGTCGACGACCCTCACACGGGAGCCGTCCCACAGATAGTTGGCAAGGGTTGCCGTCCCCTGGACCGAGGACCATCGGGACATCTGGCGTGTCGATTCGGTCCACGCCGGAACAGGCCAGCTATTCAAGGCCGCCGTGCAGGGACTGACGCACCTCACCGCTGACGTTCCGGGGAATCAGCTGTACCCAATCGTGGATCTGGTTGATGAGTCCCTGCTGCTGACGAAGCCGGACGGGAATGCCAGCCAATGCCTCCATAGGAACTGCGGCATACAACTCGTTCAATGCCGCCGCCAGAGCCTTGAGTTGTCGATCGGTGAGCGGCTCGCCCCGCAGCGGATCACCCGGCAGGCGCGGCATCACTATCTCTGGATTCACCGCCTCAAGGTCAGCGCCATAGGGCCGAGGGGCCAAGCCCGGTGCGTACTCCATGAGCAACGTCAGCGCACGCCACTCCCGCATGCACTCCTCACGCTCCTCGCTCCGGAACTTCTTGATCACGATGTCTGACCGGAGTTCGACAGCGTGGGTACTCCACGGAACGGATGCCATAGACGAGATCCTCCCTAAGACTGGACACACTCATGGCTGACGACTTCGCGGTGTTCCTGGAGGCAGTACTCCGCGCGGGGCGACCCGCTAAAGGGAGCAGTTCGTAGTCGGCAACGTTCGGGTCTCGTGCCATCGAAACGTGTTGTCCGCGGACAACAGCTCGCCCTTCTTCCGGTTCGGGAAGGACCTATTGTCCGCGGACAATACGGTCCACTTCCCCCACTCCCTCACCAGGTTGTTGTCCGCGGACAACAACCGAGGGTCCGACGGGGAAGCCGAGGCAGGACCTTGTACCGGAGTTCCACGGGCCTGGCCGACTGCATGAATGCACATCGCGGGCGTCGGAGTTTCGGGAGGCCACTCCCCTGTCCCCGTCAGCGTCACCTGGGCTTTGCGTACCAGGTCGCCTGCTGGTTCATGGACTAGGTCGAACTTGATGCCAACGTCTGCCGCGCGTGGATGCGGCCGCGCCCCGAACTGACGAGGCTAGCCACCTATTGCGCCAGAACACCTGGGCACCATCGATGACGACGCGATTCCTCAGGCCCTGGAGGGGCGCCGTCGATTCCCGAAGCCGGCCCCTCCGCCGCTTCTGGCAGCTGCCGCCGGACGGAACCCGACGGCACCACCCCGAATTGTCTACGAGTCCCCGGCCCTGCAGATGATCAAGAATGGCAGAGCCCTTGGTTCGCTGAGACCGAAGCCAGAAACGGCCGGTTCGTGGAGAGACGGCTCCGACGAGGAGCGCGATAGCCGTCCGCAGAGAGACCACCAGTAGTCCGGGCGAGGCACCGATCTGTTGTCCGCGGACAACAAGAGCTACTCCCCCACCCACGGTCGGCGTGTTGTCCGCGGACAACAACCCGACTCTGTGCTGACTTTGCTCTGCTGCATGGTGGTGGTCTCAAGGGCTTAGTGGTCGGCGCTGGAGGTCTGTCGAGGGTTGACGTGAGAGTTCGGGCCGTGCCGAGCCGTGCTCGGCGATCTAGCGTCACGTCAGCAACGTTTGCCCTGCGGTATGCGGCGTGCCCTGACTGAATTCCGCACGTCAGCCTGGACCGTGCGTCCGACGACGAGTCACGCATCCAGTTGTGCACGGATGAGCGTGTCGAGTCGCTGCCATGCCGGGGATGAGGCGTTGATCGTTCCCTGGATGAGGGCAGGGATATCGGAGGCTGCATCCAGCTCGGGCGGTTCCTCGGGTCCGTAGCGTTCCCGGGTCGCCTCGGCGATCCGGCGGGCGAGGTCGTCGACGCGGGGATCATCGGCGTCGAGGTCGTGCGCGTGGTCGTAGTCGAGGAAGAGCTGCCGCAGCGCCGGATCGGCCAGGGT
>NZ_JBEXVD010000034.1:0-76725 GCF_040638655.1 Streptomyces sp. NPDC005963
CCGAGACCCGTCAGGTACTGATCTCCTCACTCGCCATGCTCCGGACCAAACACGCCGACCTGCCGTCCCGCAAGCACGGCAACCCCCCGCAGTGAACGCCGATCGGTACGGCCGTTCGACAGTGGGCGGGAGTCGTGACCACAGGCCCACCGAAGTGACGGAACCCCCTCCACACCACAGGACGGAGCCCCTCATGGATGCCGCTGTCCCCAGCACACCGCAGCTGTTGCCCTGCATCAACGTGGTTCGCGGCCAACCCTGCCCGGAAGAACTGGCCGCCGTGACGGCCGTGCTGCTGTCGCGGTCGGTGGCACTGTCGACACATGCCGCCGGCTGCTCCCGCTCCACCGCGGCATGGCGCCGACTGGAGCGCAGATCCGGATTCTGTCCGCCGCACAGCTGGCAGCGCGGCTGAGACCGGCGGTTGCCCACCCCGCGCGGGAGGGCGGGGCCGGTTGAGTCCCGCCCGCCTGCGGCCGGGCCGGGCCGACTGGCGCGGGCAGTGCTTCACCGCCAACTGTGCGCACGGCAAGCACCGATCGGGGTGCGCCCTGCGCACAGTTGACGGTGCGCAGGACGGGAACCCCGGTGATCAGCGGGAGGGCGGGGCTTGTGAGGATATGGCCATGCACCTCTACGAAGAGCGCTTGACCGTGCCGCGTACCTGGTGGTTGCTGGCTGCCCTCACCGGCGTAGCACTAGGACTGGTGTTGCTGCCTTTCGGTCTCCTCGTGGCCGCGGTCGCCCTCGCCGGCGGCGCTGCGGCCGTCTCTCTCCTCGGTCACGCCTACGGCTCGGCCCGGATCGTGGTGACACCCGGCGCACTGGTCATCGGTGGGCGCCGCATCCCGCTCGGAGTGCTGGGCGCGACCGAGATCCTGGACGAACGCGAGGCGTTCGCCTGGCGCACGTGGAAGGCCAATCCTTACGCCATGCTGCTGATCCGCGGTTACGTGCACACGGCCCTGCGCATCGAGTTGAAGAATGCGTACGAGGGAGCGCCGTACGTGTACGTCTCCACCCGGCAGCCGATGAACCTCGCCGTCGTCCTGGCCTTCGCCCGGGGGTGACCGCCGGGCTGATCACGCCCCACGGCACGGGTCGAGGAGTCCAGCTGAACCGGACTGGTCCGTTGGCACCCACCTGGCCGATACATGCGCGGTTGAGGTGGACCATTGGCCCAGCGACGCGACGATGTGTTGAGCCAATGCTCCGAAGGTGCTTAGCTGAACCCATCCATGCACCACAGTGCGCCGCGCAGCGCCGGTCGGCAACGAAGCCGAGTTCGGAGCGCGGCGCTTTCGTCGTGTCCGCGTGCCCACCACCCCCGGGCGCCCTGCTCGACGGAGAACGAAGACAGGGGGGCGGCACGCCGTCGTGAAGAGGATGTTCGTGGCTCCTGACCCGGGGCTCCTGAGGCTCAGGACCTCCCTGCGCGCCGTCGTCGGCATCGCACTGGCCGTCGCGGTCGCTGAGATCGCAGGACTCTCCCTGACCGCCTCCATCACCGCAGGTCTGGCCGCTCTGCTGGCCTTGTTCACCGTGACCGATGCGACCGTGCGCGGGCAGGCCGTGACCACCGCGCTGCTCCCCGCCGCCGGATTCCCCGTGCTGGCCCTGGCCACCACCGTCCACCATCTGCCGCTCGCCCGTGATGCCTTGTGCCTCACGGTCGTGCTCTGCGGTGTCTACGCCCGCCGCTGGGGGCCGCGCGGCCATGCGCTCGGCATCTTCGCCTTCATGAGCTTCTTCACCACGCAGTTCCTGCACGCCCTCCCCGCTCAGTTGCCCGAGTTGTACGCGGCGGTGGCGCTGGCCCTGGCATCCGCGGCCCTGGTGCGCTTCGTGTGCTGGCCCATCGAACGACGCACTCCGCCCCCCGCCGCCCCGGCGCCGCTGCCAGGTCGTGGTCTGGCCCGCGCCACCACCCGACAGGCCGTCCAAGCCACCGCGGCCAGCGCGATCGCCCTGTCCATCGGGCAGGTGCTCTCCGAGGACCGCTGGTACTGGGCCGTCGGCACGGTGTGGTGGATCTTCGTCAACACCACCTCGCGCGGCGAGACGCTCGTCCGGGGCTTTCGTCGGGTGCTGGGAACCGTGGTCGGCATCGGAGCCGGTGTGCTGGTCGCCGTCCCGCTCGACGGTTCGATGGCTCCCACGGCCGTTCTGGTCGCCGGCTGTGTGTTCGCGATCTTCTACACGGCATCCGTCTCCTACAGCTGGATGGTGCTCGCGGTGACGTTGATGGCGGGGCTGCTGTACGGGCTCCTGGGGGTGCTGGACGCAGGACTGCTCGTACTGCGCCTGGAAGAGACGCTCGTGGGTGCCGTGTGTGCCGCACTCGCCGTGCTCCTGGTCCTTCCGGTCAGTACCCACACGACGAACAACATCTGGATCGAGCGGGCACTCGAACGCGTCCGCACCTGTACGGCCGAGTCCCTCGCCCGTCTCAGCGGCGTGGCGACGGCCGACCCGGCACCGCACGCCGCCGAACTGGAGCAGCTGCTGGGTCGGGTACGGCTGTCCCTGGCGCCGTTGGTGCATCCGCTCAGCCCCTACCGCGGTCGTCGGGCGCGCGCCCAACGGGTTCTCGCGCTGCTCGACGAGTGCGCGGAGGAGGTGCGCGGGCTCGTAGCAGTGGCTGCCGATCCGGCAGCCGGTCATGACGCACGGCTCGCGGCGGCCTGTTGGCGCGTCGAGGCGGCAGTGGAGTCCTTGATCACCACGGGCGAGGCCCGGGGCGAGGGCTCCCGGCCCGTACCGGCACCGGACGCATCGGCGGGTACCGGTGGGACCGCGCTCACCCATGCCCATGGGCTGGAACGACTCCTGGTCGAACTGGTGGAGCCCCTGCACACCTCGCCCCACGCCCGGCTCGTGAACTCCTGAGCCGTCCGCGGACCACCGAGGGGGCGGGTGGTGTGCCCGAGTCCTGGGCGCCGAGGGGTCTTCGGCGGTGTGGTCCGATGCCCCACCCTTGTTCGCTGCCCGACGCTCACCGTCCATCCCGTCGACGACAGCCACAGGCACCTCGTACGACCTCAGAAGCACCAGAAGCGCAGTAGGGCCACGGAGCCCTCACTAAGGGGCGCACGTGACCGCCTGCGCGCCCTCACGCACCCCCGCGAGCGCCCTTCCCGAACTCCTCTGACCAGCACATGGAACGAAAGGGGCATCAAAGGCGGGTACGCAGGGTAGACGATCGTGTTCGCAGGGTAGCCAGGTCGGCGTCCTGCCAACATTGTCGAGCCTCGGGATGCGCACCATGTGGAACAGATCGTCCAGGACCTTTCTCCGCTCCGTCTCCGCACCGGAGTTGCCGGCGCAGCCACCCGGCTGCCCGGTCGGGCAAGGGGTGCGACCCCTGGGCGTACGAGGTGAACACCATGACCTGATGACGGAAGCGGCGGACTTCCTCACCCTCTACTACCGCGAGGAGCATCCCCATCGTGACCCCGCACCCCGCATCGCGGCCGTACGGGCGGAGATCGCCGCCACGGGCACCTACCGCCATACGACGGCGGAACTCACCCACGGCGCACGGGTCGCCTGGCGCAACAGCAACCGCTGTATCGGACGCCTCTACTGGCGGTCGCTGAAAGTGCGCGACCAGCGTCATCTCGACGACGCCGAGTCCATCGCCCGCGAAGCCGCGACCCATCTGCGCCAAGCGACCAACGGCGGCAGGATCCGCCCGCTGATCACGGTCTTCGCGCCCGACACCCCGCACCGCCAGGGACCCAGGATCTGGAACGAGCAGCTCATACGGTACGCGGGCTACCGCACCCCGAACGGCTCCGTCATCGGGGATCCGCGCAACGTCGGGCTGACCGAACTCGCCCTCGATCTCGGTTGGCCCGGAGGGCCCGGCACCCCCTTCGACGTGCTACCCCTGGTCATCACGGACGGTGACGGCAAACCGCGGCTGTTCGAACTTCCCCCCGACTCGGTACTGGAAGTGGAGATCGAGCCGCCGGACGGCCCTGACTACCGGGATCTGGCCCTGCGTTGGCACGCCGTCCCCGCCATCGCCAACATGTGTCTGGAAATCGGTGGGGTGTCCTACGCCGCCGCTCCCTTCAATGGTTGGTACATGGGTACGGAGATCGGCGCCCGCAATCTGGCGGACGTCGACCGGTACGACCTGCTCCCTCGGATCGCCGACCGGCTTGGCCTGGACTCGTCCGACGATCGGTCCCTGTGGCGCGACCGGGCCCTCGTGGAGCTCAACCGCGCCGTGCTCCACTCCTTCGACCGCGCCGGGGTCACCGTCGCCGACCACCACACCGAATCCCGCCGCTTCCTCGCCCACATCGACCGCGAGAAGGCACACGGCAGGTCGGTGAGCGCCGACTGGGCCTGGATCGTGCCACCGATATCCGGCGCCGCAACTCCCGTCTTCCACCGGACATATGACGCGACGGAGCATCGGCCCGCCTATGTCCACCACCCCGACGCCGCGGCCCGGGCGCGCGGTGAATGGGCCGGGTGAAGACACTTGGTCTAGACCTTGCTACCGTCACCCCGGGCCATCAGGCGACCAGCGAAGGGGATCGACGTGGGCGACAAAAGCACCGTGCGGGCATTTATCGGGTCGTTCACCTCGGCGGGAGGCCGGGGCATCATCGCCGCCGACGTGGACCGGGAGACCGGAGCACTCACCGTGACCGGCGTCAGCGACGCCGTGGTCGACCCCTCGTACCTGGCCCTCGCCGACATCGATGGCGGATCGTTTCTCTACGCCGTCTCGGAGACCGCCGAAGGTGCGGTCGCTGCCTTCGCCATCGAGGACGTCGCCCCGCGCCCCATCGGTGCGCCCGTACAGGTCTGCGGTGCGGGCCCGACCCATCTCGCCGTGTCGGACGGGCACGTCCTCACCGCGAACTATGGTTCCGGAAGCGTCAGCGTGCTTCCGGTCAAGGGCGGCGGCGAGCCCGCCGCCGCCAGCGGGGTGTTCCAGCACGAGGGTCACGGCCCGGACCCCGAACGTCAGCGCGGTCCGCACGCCCACCAAGTGCTGCCCGACCCCAGTGGACGCTGGGTCCTCGGCGTCGACCTCGGTACCGACTCCGTACGCATCTGTGCACTGGACCGTGAAACCGGCGAACTGAACCAACACCACGAGACCGCCCTGCGTCCGGGAAGCGGTCCGCGCCACCTCGCCTTCCACCCCGCCGGCACCCATGCCTATGTGGTCAATGAGTTGGAGCCCACGCTCACCGTCTGCCGCTGGGACGCGGTGACGGGCGTTCTCGACGTGGTGGGAGAGGTTCCTGTGGCACCCGAAGGCACGGACGGTCCCGTCTACCCGTCCGAAGTGGTGCTCTCACACGACGGACGTCATCTCTGGGTCGCCAACCGCGGACCCGACACCATCGCCGTCCTGGCACTCGACGACACCCGGGAGCGGCCCGAACTCGTCGCCACCGTGCCGTGCGGCGGCCACTGGCCGCGGGACCTGGCGCTGGATCCGACCGGCCGCAGACTCTACGCCGCCAATGAGCGCTCCGGGGACGTCACCTGGTTCGACATCGACCCGAACACAGGTGTGCCGCGGCGGGCGGGCTCCCTGACCGCCCCCGCGGCATCCTGTGTGATCTTCTCCTGAATCCTCGGTCCCGACCGGGGCCGAACCGGCGACGAGCGGGCCCGCGCTGCTGGGGTGGTGCAGGCCCGTCGTTCCGCTCCCCCACACGCCCCGGCGGCCATGACCGCCGGGCACGGGTTGGGGTCCGCGGCGCTCAGCGCACGGGCGAACCCTGCGGCTGCGGTGCGATGCCCAGTGTCGTCGTGTATTGCGACAACACCAGCTTCCCGATGGCCGGGTAGGGGCCGAGCGGCTCAGCGGCCGAACATCCCGCTTCCTTCACGGCGGCCTCCAGCAGCCCATCGGGCAGTTCGGGACCGATGAAGTACGGGGCCAGGGCGAGTTGCGTCGAGCCGGACTGGCGCAACTGCTCGGCAATCGCCGCCACCGAGCCCTCCTTGTCCAGCGCCGCCGCCATCACCGGTACGGCCAACCGCGCGGCCAGCAGCATTCCAGTGATGCCCGCGGCCTTGACGCCCTCGTCGCCACCGACCGACGCAAGGATGATTCCGTCGGCAGCGGTGGCCACCGTGAACAGCCTCGCCCGGTCCGCCCGTGCCAAGCTCGCCTCCGAGAGCCGCACATGAACGGCCTCGGCGAGCAGCGGATGCGGGCCGAGCACATCGGTCAGCTCGGCAGCGGCACGGTTCTCCAAGACCGCCTGGCGGATGCGTCGCATCAGGACGTTGTCGGGACCCGCGAGCAGGGGCACCACCACGGCGGCGGGGCCTTCCGGCTCGGCCACCTCACGGCCGGCGGCCCTCGCGATCTCGTAACGCTCCGTGCGGAGCTTCGCGGTCCGCGCGAGAACGCTCTCCAGGGTCGGGTACTCGAAGTAGGCGGACTCGTTGGCGTTCTCCGCGCCGTCGGTGTCAGCGGCGCCCGTCGAGTTCTGCGCGGTCCTGGCGTCTTCGCCTTCGAGATAGCCGATGGCGACCTCAAGGCCGGGCAGCTCCGACCTCGCAATGCTGATGATCTCTTCGGCCAGGCTGCGGGTGGCGGGCGAGGGGGTTCCGGGTACGGCGAGCACCAACGCGGGTGCGCCCTCGGGAGCGGCCACCGGCTCAGGTCGGCGGTGCCGACCTGACTGACGGGGACGCGGCATTCGTACTGGCAGGCCGGGTGCCGGCCCAGTGGGGGAGCTCATGGCGCCGCATGCTACTGGCTTTGTGGGTGCGACTGTTTGGGGAGGGGGTGGTCAAGTGACATCTGTCCATATTTATCCGATGAGTTTTGTGAGCCTTGTCCGCACTGTCGGTTCCTGCTTACTCGGTCACGGCGAGCAGGGTCGGATGACGGGGCAGTTGGAGGGAACTGCCCGCCAACGCACCCGCGAGCAGCACGGCCCCGGCGAGCGGATCGCCCTTCGCGGAAACCTCCCGGACACCGGGTAGTTCCACGGACAGCGCGGCGCGCAGAGGATTGCGCAGAGGGTCCCCAAGCTTCAACAGCCCCCCTGTCAGCGCCACTTCGTACTGCCGGTCGGCTCCGGCCTCCGCGCCCGGCCGAAGGACCGCGGCGGCTGCTTGCGCCATGTGACGGGCAGCCAGTGCCAGGATGCCCGCCGCCACCTCATCACCCTCGGTCGCACAGCGTCCCACCCGAGGTGCGAAGGAGGCGAGCACAGCGGGTCGGTCGGATCGCGGGTACACGGCTTCCGGAATCGACTGCGCCGGGCCGAACGACTCCTCGGCAGCCGCCAAGAGGGCTCGGGAACCATCGGGCCGCCCGTCGAAGGCGCGCAACGCCGCCTCCAACCCCGCCCGCCCGATCCAGGCACCGCCGCCGCAGTCGCCGAGCAGATGTCCCCACCCGTCGGCACGCCGCCACTCGACCAGGTCGGTGCCCATGGCGACCAGCCCGGTGCCGGCGGCGACCACCACACCGGAGCGCTGTCCGAGCGCGCCCGCGTAGGCCGTCACCGCATCGGACGCCAGCGCGAGGCGGCGCACGCCCAGAGCCGAGCCCAGGGCATCCGGCAACGCCGCGCGCAACTGCCCGCCCATGGTGGACATTCCCGCCGCGCCGATGGCGGCGGAGGTCACCGAGGTACCACCGACGGTCTCCAGCAGGGATCTGGCCATCGGCACCAATTGCTCCACCAGGTGCTCGGCGTCGATTCCCGCACTGCCCGTGCGCACCGGCTTGTCCGACACCAACACGGGACGGGGTGATCCCCCCATCGGCATGGAAGCATCGGCGAGGGTCACCCGCAGTCCGGAACCACCCGAGTCGACCCCCAGCACCCATGTGTGGGTCATCGCCGGCACCTGCCCGCACCGGTCGGCTCCGGCCGGAACGGACCTGCACCGGGCGGCTCCGTCGCCCTGCACCGCATCGTGGTGCCCGGGCCGGTGAACGGGCGGACCCCACCGACAAGCGGCCTACACTTCGGTGACCTCATCGAACAACTCCAGGAACTCCGAAAACGGGCCAGGCAGTGTCTTCAAAGGAGCGTCGTCCGCCCGGCTGGCAGACGGGACGTTGAAGTCACTCCCTAGGGGTGGGTGACGGCGGCAGCCTATCCCGGGTGCCACCCCTCCCTTGCGGTACGACCGCCGGCGCAAGCCCACCGGTCCGGCGACCGGGAGGAGAGGGGCCGGTCCGTGCCGATACGCCGGTAGAGTGACACCCCGTGGCAGCACTACCGTTGAATGAACTTGTTGAGGCCGGCTGGGCGGAAGCGTTGCGCCCCGTGGCAGGGCGCATCGCCGCGATGGGAGACTTCCTCAGGGCCGAAATCGCCGCCGGACGCACCTACCTCCCTGCTGGAGCACACGTTCTCCGTGCCTTCCAGCAGCCCTTCGACGAGGTACGTGTCCTGATCATGGGTCAGGACCCCTACCCGACACCGGGCATGGCCATCGGGCACAGCTTCGCCGTCGCGCCGGACGTCCGCAACGTACCCGGCAGCTTGGAGAACATCTTCCGGGAGCTGCACACCGACCTAGGTCTTCCCCGCCCGTCCAACGGTGACCTGACCCCCTGGACACAACAGGGCGTGCTGTTGTTGAACAGGGCCCTGACCACAGCGCCGCGCAAGCCCGGGGCGCATCGTGGCAAGGGTTGGGAAGAGGTCACCGAACAGGCCATCCGGGCGCTCGTCGGGCGTGGCACACCGTTGGTGTCCGTGTTGTGGGGACGCGACGCGCGCAATCTGCGCCCCTTGCTCGGTGACCTTCCGGCCATCGAATCCGCCCATCCGTCGCCCATGTCGGCCGACCGCGGATTCTTCGGTTCCCGCCCCTTCAGCCGTACCAACGAGTTGCTGGAACGCCAGGGTGCCCGAGCGGTGGACTGGCGACTGCCCTGACCCGGCGTGGCTGGGCCCGCCACCCGGAACCCCCGGTCCTCGCCGAGCCCGACGTGCGCCGTACGGTGATGGGTGCTCAGTCCGGGATCACGGCGGCTCGCACGCAGAGGACGTCCGGCAAGTGGGACAGCAGCAGACGCCAACTGTCGCCGTCGTCCGCGCTCGCGTAGAGCTCGCCGTTGCGATTGCCGAAGTAGACGCCCGCCGGATCGGCATCGTCGGTACAAAGCGCATCACGCAGCACCGTGCCGTAGTGGTCTCCCTCGGGCAGCCCGTTGGAGAGCGCCTCCCAGCTCTCCCCGGCATCGGTCGTCCGGTAGACACGGCAGCGCCGTCCGGCCGGCACCCGATCGATGTCAGCGGTGATGGGGAAGACGTACGCCGTGTCCGGCCGGTGGGGGTGCGCGGCGACGGCGAATCCGAAGTCGGAGGGCAGCCCCGCACCGATGTCAATCCAGCTGCGCCCTGCGTCATCGCTGCGGAACACGCCCCAGTGGTTCTGAAGGTAGAGACGATCCAGATCGCCGGCGTCCTGCGCGATCTTGTGGACGCACTGCCCGAACTCGGGGTGGGGGTCGGGCATGAAGACGGCGGACACGCCCTGGTTGGACGGTGCCCAACTCGCCCCGCCGTCCTGCGTACGGAACACGCCGGCCGCGGACACCGCGACCGTCACCGCTGCCGGATCCCGTGGATCGGTCACCACCGTGTGGACCGCTTCGCCCCCGCCGCCCGGCATCCACTGCGAGCGCGTCGGATGCTCCCACAGCGAACGGACCAGCTCGAAGCTCTCCCCCCGGTCGGCCGAGCGGAAGAGGGCGGCTGGTTCCGTGCCCGCGTAGATCGCATCGGGATCGGCAGGGCCCGCCGGGTGCAGTTGCCAGACGCGCTCCAACGACGCACCGGTGTCCGCGGGGAACTTCACCGCGGGCCGGGAGGGCTCGACCCAGGTGGCGCCCAGGTCGTCCGAGTGGAAGACGGAGGGACCCCAGTGGGAGCTGTCGCCCCCGACCAGCAGCCGCGGGGTGGGCATACGGGTGTCGATCCCCACCGAGTACACCGCTTGGGCCGGGAAATGAGGGCCGTCGAAGGACCATGCCCCGTCATGTCTGCGGCCGATGAAGAGCCCTTTGCGCGTGCCGACCGCCAGTAGTACATCGGACATGATCCCTACCTCCTGGACGCCTGTGTCGTGGATTAGGGCCAGTCTGCACCCGCCCACTGACAGTGGCGCTGCGGCGTGGTGTTTCCCCAGTTCAGGCAGGGCGAGGCGAGAGAGATCAGCCCGTCGGCGATCGGGGCCACGGCCCTTCCCATGCTGCCCTGGGAGGGCCGCAGGGCTCAGACCGAGCGGAGGTACTGGCGCGGGACGGGGACCTCTCCGCCGAGGCTTTGTGCCGCACCCCGCGCCCAGGAGGGGTTGCGCAGCAACTCCCGCCCGAGCAGTACCGCATCGGCCTCCCCGTGGGAGACGATCTTCTCGGCCTGCGCCGGTTCGGTGATCATGCCGACCGCTGCCACTGCCAGCCCCGTCTCAGCACGGACCCGTGCGGCGAAGGGCACCTGATAGCCGGGCCCCGTCGGGATGCGGACCTTCGGTGCGTTCCCACCGCTCGATACGTCGAGCAGATCGACGCCGTGTTCCTTCAGCAGCGCTGCGAAACGCACCGTATCGTCCTCTGTCCAGCCCGCTTCCTCCAGCCAGTCCGTGGCGGAGATCCGGAAGAACAACGGCAACTCCGCAGGCCACACCGCACGCACGGCGTCCACGACCTCCAGACCGAATCTGACCCGGTTCTCGAACGAGCCGCCGTAGGCGTCCTGGCGCCGGTTGCTGTGGGGCGAGAGGAACTCGCCGATGAGATATCCATGGGCGCCGTGGATCTCGGCGACCTCGAATCCCGCGGCCAGCGCATTGCGGGCCGCGGCCGCGAACTGCTCGATCACCAGCTGAATCTGTTGCACCGTCAGCTCGATCGGCACCGGATGCCCTTCGTCGAAGGGCATGGGGCTCGGGCCCACCGGTTGCCAGCCGTGGGCATCGGGGCCGACGGGTCGGCCGCCCTGCCAGGGCAGGTCGGTTGAGGCCTTTCGTCCCGCGTGGGCCAGCTGGATGGCCGGAACGGTGCCCTGCCCCTTGAGGAAGTCGGTGATGCGGCGCAGGGACTCGACCTGGGTGGCGTTCCAGATCCCGAGGTCTCCGGGGCTGATCCTGCCCTCAGGGCTCACCGCGGTCGCCTCGACCAGGATCAAGCCGGTGCCTCCGGCGGCGCGGGCCGCGTAGTGGGCGAAGTGCCAGTCCGTCGCGGCCCCCATGTTGGGCCCGGCCATCTCCGCCGAGTACTGGCACATCGGAGCCATCCACACACGGTTGGGGATGGTCAGCGATCGCAGGGTGTAGGGCTGGAACAGGGTGCTCATGGCGGACTCCGTCAGTCAGGGGCGGTGGGGCGGCACGAACGGCAGAGAGTGGCGCCTCCGCCCCGAGGGGACGAGCACCGACAGGTAGTACGATAGACCCCGTAGTACGGCCCCTGTCAAACTATGAAGGTTCTCGTACTATGCAATCGACGGCGCCCCCTCGGGCGATCCACGAAGGAGAGCCAGCATGGACAGCGCGACCAGCACCCGTGAACTCGCCCATCCCTCGCGTGCCGAAATCCGGCTGGAGAGCCTGCTGCACGCGCTTTCGGACCCCATCCGCCTGCGGGTCGTGAGCGCCCTCGCGGCATCCGAAGACCAGGTCTCCTGTTCGGAATTCAGCCTGCCGGTCACCAAGTCGACGACCACGCACCACTTCCGCGTGCTCCGGGAGAGCGGAGTGATCCGCCAGGTCTACCGGGGCACCGCCAAGATGAACGATCTGCGCCGTGAGGACCTGGACGCGCTCTTCCCCGGGCTGCTCGACGCCGTGCTCGCCGCAGTCACCCGCCAGTCAGAGCGCATCGGCGCGAGCTGACCCCCCGATCACGCCGTCGCTAGCCGAGGGCCGCGTTCAGGAGGTCTTCCCACCGGGGAATCTTCACCGACGGTCGCCCCAGCGAGCGGCCCAACTCCCGTTCGGCCGACTCGATCGCCCGCCAGCCCGACCAGAGGACCGGCCGCTGACCCGAGGACGTCAACTCCAGCAGCGGATCACCGGCCACGGGTCGTCGCGCCAACTCGTCCACGTCGTCCAGCAGCGATGCCACCGTCTCCTTGGCACACGGACGGTTGGTGCCGATCACCCCGGTGGGCCCTCTCTTGATCCAACCTGCGACGTACTCGCCCGGCGAGGGCTTCCCTGCGCGCAACACCCGCCCGTCCCGGTGAGGCACGGTTCCCCGATCGGCGTCGAACGGCAGACCCGGCAACGGCACTCCGCGGTAGCCGACCGCACGCAGCACCAATCCGGCCGCAATGTCCTCGTACGTCCCCGTGCCCCGCACCCCGCCCAGGCCATCCGGGGCGGTGCGTTCGAACCGCACGCCCGCCACCGCGCCGTCCGCCTCCAACAACTCCACGGGACGCAGAAAGAACCGCAGGTGAATGCGGCGACCGTCCGGTGGCGGGGTCGGGTCCGGCTCGTCGGCCCAGGTCCTCACGACGGTGAGATTTCGGCGGTTGACGGCGGGGAGCGCAGCTGCCGTGACGCCCGAGACGTCGGCGTGCGCGGGGTCCAGGGCGAGATCGGCAGGGGCGACGACCACCCGAGCGGACGGCAGCGACCCCAACTCGCGGAGTTCCTTGGTGGTGAACCTGGCCTGCGACGGACCGCGACGACCCACCACGTGCACATCGCGCACCCGACTGCGCCCCAACGCGTCGAGCACGGTCGGCGGCACGTCGGTCGCCGCCAACTCCACCGCCGACCGGGCCAGGATGCGCGCCACGTCGACGGCCACATTGCCCACGCCGATCACCACGGCCGTACGGGCGGCGAGCGCGAATCCGTCCGGCACGGCGTCGGGGTGGGCGCTGTACCAGGAGACGAAGTCGGTGGCCGAGTGACTACCGGGAAGGTCCTCGCCCGGGATGTCGAGCCGACGGTCGCGCGCTGCGCCCACGCAGTACACCACGGCGTGGTAGAGCTCAAGGAGCCGTTCGGGAGTGAGGGTGTGCGTGCCTACCTCGACGTGCCCGACGAAGGTGATCCGCTCGTGTTCCAACACGGTCCGGAGGTTGGACTGGAGCGACTTGATCTTCTCGTGGTCCGGAGCGACCCCGTACCGTACGAGGCCATAGGGGCAGGGGAGCCTGTCCAGCACATGGACCTCGACGTCCGGGACCCGGGTCTGTTGGACGAGGTGTTGCGCGGTGTAGACCCCGCTGGGACCAGATCCGACGACGGCGATGCGAAGCACGGTCGCACTCCTTCCACCCGGGCTTCCAGCATGGCACCGGTCGGGCCCCGGGGAGCTGAGCTGACAGGGTGCCTTGTGGGTCATTAACGAGTGCGGCGTAGCAATATGCCAGAGATTGACTGGTTACGTGCCAATTGTGGAAGAAAGTAGTTCTCCTCGTGTAGCGGATGAGAATCGACTGAACGAGGTGCTCCCGTATCCCCCGGCCTGGGAAGTGCAGGGGCGCGGAGCCGTGACGACCACCGTCGTTCCTCCGTCGGGTGCCGGGCAGCAGTCGGCCTCGTCCTGGGTCGACGTTCGGCTGACCTTCGCCGACGGCGTGCGGCTCGATGTGATGGCGGTGGCCGACCGGGGGAACTGGGCGGTCGAGGAGTTGCGCGCCGATCCGCCCCTCCCCCTGGGGAGCCTTGCGGTGCTCGGCGACCGGATCGCGACCCCGTTGACCGAGGCGTGCCGGGCCGCTGTCGAGGGGCTGCTCGCCGAGGGCCCCCCACGCGCGACCGACGAAGAACCCCGCTGCCCCGAGCCCACGTCGACGGGCCGAGGGACGCTGACCCTCGCGCAGGTCCGGGCCGGCCGGACCGACGGCGTGTCGGCGGCGCCGGACCACCGCCGTGTCCGCGCCGGCCGACTTCGCGGCCGGGCGGCACGACGGAGGGCCGCTGACGCCTATCTGGCTGCCCAGCAGCAAGGACTCGATCCCGTCCTCGCCGTGATGAGTGCTACTGGCCGCAGCCGTCGCAAGTCGCTACGGGTGATCGCCGGTGCCCGCGACGAGGGGCTTCTCCCCGCACGACACAACCGCCGCCGGGGCCAGTGAGGGCGCGCGGAGAGCCTCGATCACATCTTCCGCATACGGCATCACAACTTCTGCATACGGCCGATCTCGCTGGTCTGTTGGGCGATCACATCGTTGGCCATCTCCTGGATGAGGATGTTGTTCCCCGAGGAGACCGCGTCGGTCGCCATGGTGACCGCCCCCTGGTGGTGAACGATCATCAGTTTCAGGAAGAGCTCGTCGAACGCCTTCCCCTTCGAGGCGCCCAACTGCTTCAACTGGACTTCGGTGGCCATTCCGGGCATCGGTTCGGAGCCGTGCTCGTGGTGGCCACCACCCTTCGGCCTGTCCTTGCTGTTGTTCTTCAACCAGCCCTGCATCGCGGTGATCTCGGGCTTCTGGGCAGCGGCGATGCGTTCGGACAGCGCCTTGACCTTGGCGGAGGACGCTCGATCCGGGGACAGTGCCGCCATGGTCAGCGCCTGCTTGTGATGCTCGATCATCATCTCCGCATAGCCGAAGTCGGCATCGTTGGGAGTGTCGTCGGGGACGGACTTGGCCGCCTCCTCCGCGGAGATAGTTCGAGCGGGCTCGCCCGGTTTGCCCGGTGCAACCACTGAAGCGGTGCTTGTTCCCTTCGACTTGGCAGGTGCATCGGACTCCGACTCGCAGGCTCCCAGGGCGAGTACGGCTGCGGTGACGGCCAGTCCGGTCACCGATATGCGAACACGTCTATTCCGTCGGCGGTTGAACACGGATACCTCCTGGGGCACTTGCGATGTTTGGCGACCGTTTGGTGCCTGTTTGGCGACAGTCCTAGCACGCTTCCCACGCGACTCGATCAGAAACTTTCATTACGTGTGTGTAGCCATCTATTGATATGGCCACGCAAAGGAAGATACTGCCGGGGTCCGTGAACCGTTCGATTAGAACGGATACTAGGGAGGACGCAGTGACCCTGTTGCACACCACCCGCGTGCGGCGCAGACGTCTGGGCGTGGCAGCCGCCGCGGCCGGACTGTTTGCCACTTTGCTGACGGCGGGCCCCGCCGTCGCCGTTCCCGACCCCGGGGACCCCGTCGAGAAGGAGGCCACCTCCAGCCAGCAGTCCAAGACCCGGTCCGCCATTCAGAGCGGTGACATACCCGGCGTGGACGAGATCGTCCGCAGCAAGAACGTCGAGCACATCACCAACATCCCCAAGGACGCGCTCAAGGGGATCAACTCTGACCTGGCCTTCCAGGGCAAGTACGCCTTCGCGGGCAACTATGACGGCTTCCGGATCTTCGACATCAGCAACCCGAAGTCCCCGAAGACCGTCTCGCAGGTTCTGTGCCCCGGTAGCCAGAACGACATCTCGGTCTCCGGAAACCTGCTCTTCCTGTCCACCGACTCCTCACGGAGCGACAGCTCGTGCGCCAGCACGGGTCAGTCCGCCACCGTGAAGGACTCGTGGGAGGGCATGAAGATCTTCGACATCAGCGACAAGCGCAACCCCAAGTACGTCGCTGCTGTGGAGACCGCCTGCGGTTCGCACACCAACACCCTGGTGCCCGACGGCCGCAACGTCTACATCTACGTCTCTTCCTACTCCCCGCAGGCGGTGTTCCCCGACTGCCAGCCCCCGCACGACGGCATCTCCATCATCAAGGTGCCGCGGAAGGCACCCCAGCAGGCCAAGGTCGTGAACTTCCCGGTGCTCTTCCCGGGTGAGGGACCTGACGGCGGTGGCAACCCCGGTGGGCCCACCAACCCCGGAGTCTCCAAGACCACCGGTTGCCACGACATCACCGTCCTGCCCTCGAAGGACCTGGCTGCCGGCGCCTGCATGGGTGACGGAATCCTGTTCTCGATCAAGGACCCCGAGCGTCCCAAGGTCATCGACCGCGTCCAGGACAACGTGAACTTCGCGTTCTGGCACTCGGCCACCTTCAACCAGGGTGCCAACAAGGTCGTCTTCACGGACGAGCTCGGTGGCGGCGGCTCGCCCACCTGCAACGCCGAGGTCGGCCCGAACCGCGGCGCCAACGGCATCTACGACCTCGTCGGCAAGGGAGACAAGCGCAAGCTGATCTTCCGCAGCTACTTCAAGATCCCGCGCCACCAGGGCGCCACCGAGAACTGTGTGGCGCACAACGGCTCGATCATCCCGGTCAAGGGCAAGGACCTCATGGTCCAGGCGTGGTACCAGGGCGGTGTCTCCGTCTGGGACTTCACCAACTCGTCCCGCCCCCAGGAGATCGGCTTCTTCGAGCGCGGTCCCATCTCCGCCACCCAGTCCGTCGCGGGAGGCTCCTGGTCCGCGTACTACTACAACGGCTACGTCTACTCCAACGACATGGACAAGGGCTTCGACGTCCTGAAGATCAACGACAGGCGTACGGACCCGGCGAAGCGCGTATGGCTGGACGAGCTCAACGTCCAGACCCAGCCCGACTACTTCGACCGTGACGACGATGACGATGACGATGATGACCACGGCCATGGCCACGGTCACGACCGCGATCGTGACTGATCTCTGATCGGACTCATCACAGCATGACGTGTTCCGCCGGGTGGTCAGCCACCCGGCGGAACACCCATTTCCCACTCCAGTCCGTAGCGTTGGAACAACTCCGCGCGCAGTTCGTCGAGCGGCATCGGAGCACCGGGCAGCACGATGGCGAACACCGCACCCATCAACTGGGCCCGCAACAACGGGTAGTCGACATCCACCTGACGCGATCCGTAGCGCTCCACCGCGCACCGCAGGAGCGCCGCCAACCGCTGTTGTTCCGGACACTGCACGAACCCCTCCGCCTGGAGCACTCCGGACATGTGCGTCCGCATCAAGAGGGGGCGGTCCGCAGCGAGTCCGAGCACGGCGTCGATGGCACGGGCCAACACTTCGAGCCCGTCGTCCGATTGCGGCTCGCGGTGGAGGGCCGCGTCCAGCGTTCGGTGCATCAGCCGGTGTACGGCCGACTGGAAGAGTTGACGCTTGCCGGGGAAGTAGTACGAGATCAGGCCCCGTGCCGAGCCGGCCCGGTCAGCGATGTCGGCGAGCGTAGTCGCCTCGAATCCCCGTTCGCCCACCAGCTCCACCGTTGCTTGAAGAAGTCGTTCCCGGGAACGCCGGCGGAGTTCTTCATTGACCGATGGGCTACGCGGGGACATGCTGGACTCCTGCGTTGACTGGCTCCGAGCCAATATACTCAGCGCGTTCCGTCGTCGGGCCGGCGAGGCCCGCGCGGATGGGCTGCCCGGACCGGGCGACGCGGGGGATCGCCCGGTCCGGGCAGCGCTGTGTCCAAGGGGGGCGTCACGCAGCCCTAGCGCTCCCGGGAGCGTACGTACCGGTCGTACAAGATGATGGAGAAGGCCACCCAGGCCAGGCCCATCAACCAGCCCTCCAGCACATCGCTCGGCCAGTGCACCCCGAGGAAGAGCCTGGTCAACCCCACCCCGATGACGGAGACGACTGCACCGATCAGGCTCCACCGCCACACTGCGGTACCCGCGCCGTGCCGGACCAGCAACCACAGCAGCAGGCCGCACGTCACCGTCGCCGTCAGTGCGTGACCGGATGGAAACGCCGCGTAGTGTGCCGAATCCACCGGGTCGGGCCAGTGGGGTCGCTCCCGTCCGACCGCTGCTTTGACGCCCTGCTGGAGGAAGGTCCCCGTCGCGCTGGTGACGGCGATCCAGACCGCCAGCAGTCGCTCGTGCCGCCACCACAACCAACAGAAGGCCGCCGCGACCAGTGCGCGCATGGTCCACGGGTCCCACACCCAGTCGCTGAGCACGCGGTTGAACCGGACCAGGTCGGGTGAGTCGACGGCCCAGCGGTGCCAGGAGGTGGAGACCGAACGGTCGAAGGAGATCAGGGGAGACCAGGAGACGGCGACCAGGACCAGGAGGACGACCGCCGCGACGGTCAGGGCGACTGCGGCACTCAGGAGCTTCGACGGAGACGGAGGGGATGTCGTTCGAACTGGGGATGTGGAGCGTGGGGAGGGCATGGGGAGGATCTTCCCCCTATGGCGCGATGTACCGGCGTCGATTGCACAACTCCGTGTAACTAGCCCAGGGCCAGGATCGCGGGCACGAACGCCACGAGCAGGGGAACCACCGGGACGAACGCCGCCGCCGCCGTCAGCCGGAGCCGGCGGCCGGCAGTCAGTCGCGGCGTTGCGGACAGCAGCCGGTGGACGCGCTGCGGGAGCTGGGCGTCGGGGGTCGGACAGGGCCCGAACACTCCGCGGTCCTCGTTGAGTTCCACCAGGGCGAGGGCGATCGTCAACCGTCCGAACCGCTTCGATGCCACGTCGTCCGCGGCGAGCTCCACCAGGCGGTGCATCTCATCACGGAATGCGGCGAACACCGGGATCTGCGGAAACCCGTTCGCCAGGGCGGCCGAGCAGTGCAGGAGCCAGTCGTGCCGGGCGCGTGCGTGCCCGTGCTCGTGCGCCAGTACGGCATCGAGCTGCCGACCCTTCAGACGGCGCAATGCAGCCGTCGTGATGACCAGTTGTGGCGCGGCTCCCGGTAGCCACCAGGCCCCCGGGCGGGCGCCCTCCAGGACGACGAGTCGATCTCCCGCCGTAGCCTCGCCCGGCATCAGGGGGGCGCGCACCAAGAGCTCGGCGCGACGCCGCTTGCGCCGAGCCCGGGCGCCGGTGATCTCCCGGGTGAGCATCGCGAGGGTCCAGAGACCGCCGCAGGCCAGGGCCACTGCGAGAGCTGCGGCCCAGGGCTCGTCGGCCCCGAGCGCATAGGCGTCCACGACGGCGCTCGGCGCGGGCGCGAAGACCTGTCCTCGTACCAGCTGCCAGGCCGCAGCCGCGCTGAAGGTCATCGAGAGCGCGAAGGAGAGCAGTACGGCGGCAACCACGCACTGCCATACCCACAACGCCACGATCGGCTCGCGCTCCAGCCAATCGGCACGCGACACGAGCCGCGGCGCCAGCACCGCGGCCAGTGCTCCGAGCGTCAGCAGCACAAGGGAGACCAACATGTTCGTCACTTTATGAGCACCGAACTGTCTGTGGGTCCGATCACGCGCGGCAAGTGACGTACGCCACGGTTTCCGAGCGTCTTCGGCCGTCAAGAATGGTCGAATGCCCAGAATGAAGCGATGTTCGGAAAGAGTGAAGAGGTGAAGGAGCCTCTGCTTCCGTGTGGTGCGGCAGGGGGTCACAGCATCAGCAGCATGGCCAACATGGCGGTGCCCATGGCCAGTCGGCAGGCGGCGAGCATTTCCGTCGGCACCTCCAGGGGGCGGGGTCGTACCGCACCGCCGGTCGGGACGAGCCGTCCGGCGGCACCCAGCACGTAGCCGGTGTAGTACAGCACCAGGGCGCCGGTCAGCAGGGGCAGACCGCCCGCCGCATGGCCGGAGTGCGCAGTGCCGGAGGCCATCGCGACCGCCATGTAGACCATGGCGAGGAAGCCGATGAGATGGTGCAGATGGTCCACGCCCCGGTGTAGCGCACGCAACGCGGCGATCGCGGCACCGCCGTAGACCACCGCGTACACCGTCCAGGCCCAGTCCGGTGGGGCGAACGCGGCGGTCGGGACCGCCATGGCTGCCATGCCGCATCCCATCAGCGCCTCGCCACCCACCGCCTCGCGGCTCGGGCCGGAACGGGTCCGCAGCTGGACCAGCCCGTAGGCGCCGGTCCCTGCGCAGAGGGCGACGAGCAGCCAGCCGGACACTGCGGGTCCGTGCATGGCCGCTTCCCCCTCCACCGACGTCCCGGACACCTGGTTCCCCTTGTCTGGTCGATGCCCATCGGGAGGAGGAGCGCACCGGGGCGCACGGGGGTGAGCAGGGAGCACGGCGGTGGCGAGCGTTCGCCCGCGGGTGCGCAGATGTGCAGTACATCCACCCCGGTACGCGCGGCTGGGTGCACCCCGTACCCTCGGGGCGTCCGTACCCGCCGAGCACAGTTCGTGTACCCGCCCGCCCCGTGCGGAGGAAGTAGGAGAGCGCCGCCATGGATACCGCACCACCCCGTGAGCCCGACGAGATCACCTTCAAGGACGCGGTGGAGGCCGATGCGCCGGCACTGGTCGAGCTGATCCACTCCGCGTACCGGGGCGAGGTGAGCAGGGGCGGCTGGACGACCGAAGCCGATCTCCTCGCGGGTGGGCGCACGGACGCGAACGACGTCCGTCGGGTCATTTCGGCCCCCGGGAGTCGCTTGCTCACGGTCGAACGGGCGGGGGAGCTGATCGCCTGCTGCCAGTTGGAGCACCGCGGTGACGCGGCGTACTTCGGCATGTTCGCGGTGCGGCCACAGGCCCAGGGCGGCGGGCTGGGGCGCCGGGTGCTCGCCGAAGCGGAGCGGACCGCGCGCGAGACGTGGGGCGTGAGCTCGATGCAGATGACCGTGATCTCGGTGCGGGACGAGCTCATCGCCTGGTACGAGCGCCGCGGCTACCGTCGCACCGGCACGATGACCCCGTTCCCCTACGGCAACGAGCGCTTCGGCATCCCGCTCCGCGACGACCTCGCGTTCGAGCTGCTGGTGAAGGACCTTGTCTGAGGGTCTGGACTGAGGATCTGGTCTGAGGACCTCGCCCCGGGGTCGTACTACCTGTCGGGTGCCGCCCGATCCGCTCGCAGGGATCGGGCGGCACCCGCCGTGCGTCAGGCGGTGAAGCGGCCGGTGCGCTTGATCGCCGGATAGTCCGTGGTTGCGCCGTCGAGTTCCAGGGCTCGGACCAACCGCAGGTGTTCCTGGGTGTTCACCACCCAGCCGATCACCGCGATCGCTTCCTCATGGGCGTGTTCGACGGTCTCCAGGGTCAGCCTGCGGATGTTGAGGGCGAGCGTGCCCGCGCCGACGGCCTTGGCCCGGTCGACGATGTCCGCCTCCCATCTGCTCGCGATCAGCACGGTCTGTACGCCGGGTACGAGTGCGGCGATCTCGGCGACCGCCTCGTCGTGGAAGGACGAGACGGTGATCCGGTCCAGCAGGTCGCGGCTGCGGATGACCGCGGCGAGGGCGCGGGCCGCCGCCACATCCTTGATCTCCGCCTGGAGCGGAGCGTGCACGGCGTCGAGTACCTCTTCGAACACCGGGACCCGTTCGCCCTGGCCCGCGTCCAGTCCGCGCAGCTCGGCGAGTGTCTTCTCGGCGATGGGGCCGCTTCCGTCGGTCGTGCGGTCCACGTCCGCGTCGTGCATGACGACGAGTGCGCCGTCCTTGCTGAGATGCAGATCGAGCTCGATCGCGTCCATCCCGGACCGTTCTGCCCGGATGAAGGAGCGCAGGGTGTTCTCCGGCTCCACGCCCATGACCCCGCGATGACCGATGGTGAGGAACGTCAAGATTCTCTCGCTTCCGTCGACGGCGGATCCCGTGCGGCGTTGCCTGAAGGCGCCGCTCGGCAAGGAGGCAGCCTAGTAGCCGGGACGGGCGGGGCAATGGTGCACGCACGGTCGGGTGAAGTGGTCCGCCGGTGCCCTTCGTGGTCCCCTGGGAGGAGGGACGTCATCCGTTCGTGGGCGCGCCTTCGGATCCGTTGACGTCGGGGCGGACGGGGTGCGGCGGATTGCCGGAGCCCGCGCCGAGGGGCTCGCGAGAAGGGAGCGATGGCATGGCCGGATGAGGAAAGGAATGGCGGAAGACATCGCGGGTAACCTCACCTACCGGAAACCTTCCGGTGATCATGGGTGGATGCAGGATATTTTGCTAGATGCCACTTGTCCGAAAGAAGGTCGAATGGATACGGTGTCTTGACGCGAGGTTCTCCCGTGGAGGAAGTGACATGACGGAAATTCTTGTGCAGGACGCTGTTGTAGCGGCCATATCCATTGCCGACCGGGTAGTGGACCACCCAGCTTGGCCCCGGCTCAAGAATGCCGTCGAGGAGATCCGCGTCTGGCAGTCCAAGGACGGTTCGATCGACTTCGACGCCGACGGTGCACCCACCCGCGCCGGTGTCGAGACGGTGCTCGGCCAGGTGGCCGACGCGGTGGAGGAGCTCTCGCCCCTCCTGCCGCACGACGTCGAATATCACCGCGCGCTGGTCGCCGACCTCCGCAAGTGGGCCGACGGTGCCTTCGGCGTGCCGGACTTCCTCGACTCCCTGCTCGCCTTCCAGCCCGCCGCATCGCGTGCGGACGGCCGCCAGCACCTGGTCGTCTTCCCCATGTACACGCAGAACGGCAACCCGGACCGCAACCTCGAAGCGGTCGTGCTCCGCATGGTGTGGCCCGACTGGCTGGCCGAACTGGAGCGCACCCGGTACGACAACCCCCTCTTCTGCGGCATCACCTTCGAGGACTTCACTTCCGGCTACGACACCAACTCCGCCGTCCTCTTCCCAGAGACGATCGCCGTCCGTGAGGCTCCCGAGCGCTTCACCTGGGGCGGCATCTTCTGCGACCGCGAGGCCGCCCGCTTCCGCGCCGTGACCACCGCGGCCGTCGACATCCTCGGCCTCGAACTCCCCGCGGACATCGAGGAGATGGTCGAGGACCAGCAGCGCTGCCAAGAGGCGTTCGTCCTGTGGGACATGGTCCACGACCGCACGCACAGCCACGGCGACCTGCCCTTCGACCCCTTCATGATCAAGCAGCGGCAGCCGTTCTGGATGTACGGGCTGGAGGAGCTGCGCTGCGACCTCACCGCCTTCAAGGAGGCCGTGCGCCTGGAGGCCGACGGCGTCGCACAGGGCCGTGACGTGCAGTACGCCGTGCTGTTCGACCGGATGTTCCGCTTCCCGGTCACCGGCGAACGCGTTCGCAACTACGACGGTCTCGGCGGCCAGCTCCTTTTCGCCTACCTTCACCAGCACAACGTGGTGCGCTGGACGGACAACAAGCTGAAGATCGACTGGGAGCGGGCGCCCCAGGTCACCAACCAGCTCTGCGGGGAGATCGAAAAGCTCTACCGCGACGGCATCGACCGCCCCAAGCTCGTCCACTGGTTCGCGGCGTACGACCTGGTCTCCACCTATCTCTCCCCGCACCCCGGCTCCCGCTGGGCCAAGGGTCCCGACGCCCTCGACCTGACCCAGCCCCCCCGTAAACTGGTCGACGACGTGCTTCCCGACGAGTTCCCGCTCAGCATGTTCTACGAGGCGCTCGCCAAGAAGCTGAAGAACGTGATCGCCTCAACGAAGGGGATACGCGGAACCACTTCAGATTTCGAGTTCCAGATCGCCAAGACCTGACCCACGACCGACGAGCCAGCCCCCGCCTTCCGCGGGGGCTTCACTCGTTTCTGGGGAATACCCTGCAAAGGAAGGGTGGTGACGCACATGTCGGACGAGCTGGCGGACAACTTGCGGAAGTACAGGCGGGCCAGGGGGCTCAGCCAGGAGGAGCTGGCCCACCGCGCCGGCCTCTCGGTGGGGCCCGTGCGGAGGGTCGAGCAGGGCAGCGACGGAGTCAGGATGGAGACGCTTCACGCACTGGCACGGGTCCTGGGAGTAAAGACGTCGGACCTCATGGCGGCCGGGCCGCCGCGCCCGATTCAGCACGAGGACCCCAACAGCCAGAACTTGCGCGAGCTCCGCATCGCGCTCACTCCTGCACCCAGCCTCGCCCCCGCGGGTCCGCCGATAGGGGATGAGCCCAACCTGCGTGCGCTGCGGCGCATGACTCACGATCAATCCGTCTTGTACTTCGGGGACTCGTACGAGTCCATTGCTGCGGACCTGCCCACGCTCATTAGGGCGGCGAACAACGCCGTGGCCTACTACGACTCAGGCGAGGAGCACGCGAACGCTCTGGTGGAACGCTCGCGAGTCCTTAACCTGACCGGGCGGTACCTGACACAAATCAGACAGTTTGACCTTGCTCACGTAGCCGCCAGGGGGGCCATCGAGGACGCGAAGGCGGCCGGCAATGACCTTGTGGCAGCGTCAGGGGTCGGCGGGATGTGCTGGCTGCTCGTACGGACCGAGCGGTTCGACGAGGCCGAGGACATCGCGGTCGCGACCATGGACATCGTCGAGCCGAGGATCGCGGGGGCCACTGACGACGACTACTCGACCTGGGGCGGCCTGGCCATGGAGGCGGCAGCTGCGGCGATGCGAAACAACCGCCCCAAGGAGGCCAAGGCCCTTCGCAAAGCAGCTGGGACCGCGGCAAAAGCGGTCGGCAAGACACACAAGAACCTGCTGCGCCACTGGTCGCGGTTCGGCCCCGTCACCGCAGCCATGAAGGAACTGGAGGACTACATGATCGCAGGAGATGCCCGGTCTGTAGTCCGCAAGTCCAGGGATGAGCCCGCGCTTCAGCCTGCGACCTGGGAACGCCTCGGCGGACCAAGCACGAACGACGGGAACCGTTATCGCCTCGACCTTGCGCGTGCGTACGTCAGGTCGGGCGACCCCACCGCAGCCATGGAAGAACTGACGCGCCTGGCCGGCATCGCGCCCGAGTGGTTCCGCCACCAATCGTCGGCCGCCGCCACCTTCGAAGAGGTGGTAAAGAAGCGCCGCACCCTCACGACAGAGATGCGCGAGGTAGGCACCCACCTGGGGCTTTACCCCTAACTGCATTTCACCGATGCACTTCTGACGGGCCGTCGACAGAAGTGCATCGCTACGCGCCTGGCCGCGAAGTGTCACCACCCGTAACTTCGTGGTCATGGCGAGCAACGACGACCCCCAGTTCGAAATTGGCCTCCCGGCCTTTGATCGCAAGCTCAATCGGATTGGCATCGTGACCGACATACAGAGTGGTCGCGTCCAACTGCGCCCCCTGCCAGGGGGTGTCGAGTGGGAGGCCAAGCCGGAAGACGTGGGCCCCCTCAAACCCCACAAGGAGCTCAGCGCAGACCTGAACGGCAGGCGCCCGTGATGTGCCGCGCCGTCGACTGGGTCCGAGGTGCCTTCCAGTGGGTCCGGCGCACCGCCAGCAAGCAAGCCGGCGCGATCATGACGATCACCATGGTGTTCGCCTGCGGGCTAGTCGTCTGGCTCGCCCTGTTGGGTACCCCCTCCTGAGCCGGTCCACCCCGGGCGCGGCGCCCACCCGCCGCAACCCCTGCACCCCGGGGTGGACCCTTCCCACCCCTCCCTGGACGCCTGGCCATAGTCGCAGGGCCTCCAGGGAGGGCTTCACTGCAACACTCCTGCAAGGAAAGGGATGCGAATGTCTGACCATCACCTGCACCTGATCGGCGGAGACGAGGACGACGGCGGGGAACCCAACCCCCCGACTGGCGACGGAGATGACGGGCGCCAGTACGAAAGCTAAGCGATACCCTCGCGTGTGACGCGAGCTGGGGCCGACTCCCGACCGTGGGGGTCGGCCCCTTCTTTGAAAGGGCGCCGATGGTAGCGAAACACTGGCACGCATACGCCTGGGTAGGGCACGCGCGACCCGACGACAACGCCAGGAACGACCCTAGCCAGCCTGTTCCGCCGCTGGAGATCGCGCACTGGCTACGCAAGCCGGCCCGGCATATCGCTGAGACGTTCGACAACACCCCAGAGGGTGCCGGGTCGGCCATCGAGTGGATGCGAACGGGTGGCGCGGAGAACGAGGCGGCCGACGAGGTCCACTTTCCGCTCGCCGAGCGCATGACGTACGTCGAGGACGATGTCAGCCGCGGCGCCGATGCGGTCTGGGGCTACTACTCGGAGACACTCCGGTACGTATCCCGAGCCCTGGTCGCCTGCCCGCGAGAGGGGCAGCCCTGCCCCTACGGGCGGTAGCTCCCTACTATCGAACCCCGAAGGGTTCAACACCATCCGAGCCCCCGGCTGTTGAGCTGGGGGCTCTCTGTGCCCCCGACGGGGCGATCGTGATACGTTCCCGACATCTCAGCTGTGGACGACACCGCAGCTAGATCGACCCTCCAGGAGTCAGTCCGCCCGGAGACCGAGCCACGGGCCGTGAGTAACCAGCCTCTGAGTTTTGTTTGTCTGGACTGATCAGACAGAGCTCGACCACCGCCATCCCACCGTAAGTGCGATAGCGGTCTAAACGTCCGTTGAATGGGCGAATGGTCGAGCACTGTCATGCTCACCAATCGCCTCCTTTGTGAAGGAGCGTCGGTGAGCGCAAACCAGAAGAAGCTCATCGCTGTCGCGGTCTGCGTCCTGTTCTCACTCGTCGTCGGCTTTGTGGCTGGCGTCATGCTGGCAGCGCTTGGCGCCCCGGTGCTGACGTGCGTAGGAAGTGGCGCCGGAGCCTGTGCCACCAGCGCACTCATCGGCGTAGCGGTGATTGCGCTGCTCGACTTCACGGGAGGGCCCTCCAGCCCCTGAACACTGCAAGGGGCAGCCCGAGTGGACTGCCCCTTGCCCGTCTTCACACTTCGTCGGGATGCGTCTGCGCGTCGTATCCATCGATGTATGGCTCGCCGTTGAGCCAGGCAGTCAGTTTTCCCACTGCTCGCTCAGTGGCTTCCTGTGCAGACTGCTTTCGCACTCCACGCGTGGCGCCGATCTCCGCGTACTCCCAGTCCAGGCCATAGCGCAGAAGTAGTGACTGCCGCTCGATCACGGTGAGGTCGGCCGCCTTCCATCCGCGCCGGACGTCGGCGAGGTGGGCGAAGAGGGGGCTGCCCTTCTTGGGGTCTCTGTACCCCCTGGGCATATCGGCATCCGCCACCTGCTCGCCCTTGATTCCGTACGCTGCCTCGGCGTCCCACACTGCCGGGAGGACGTGCTCGACTAGGTTGCGGGTGTATGCCACTCAGCACTCCCCCGCAGCGACGAGCCTGGACCGATTCTCTTCCCACGACGTCACTTTTGAGCGACGCTTAGCCTCCGTCAGGTGAGCATCTCGCAGCCTCTGCGCGAGCCATCGATACAGGACGCCCGCCCCCATCTCCAGGGCCGTCCTGGCTGCGCCAGGGCGTGTCGCAAGTAGCAACAACGCCTCCTGGTGGGCATCTTCGTACTCCAACGCTGCACCGAACTGCTCGGCCGCTTTACGGGCAGCCCGCTGGGCGATCTCGGCAGTCTCCTCAGTCACCACCGACCAGTCAGTGTGCGCCTCCTCGGCGGTGTCGTAGGCGTTGGTAATCTCGATGATGTTCACTGATTCACCACCTCCTTTACGGGGACGCGCCCGTCCTTGGTTACTGCGACGATCAGGCCGGGGGCTCCGGTCGTCCCCTTGGAGTGCCGCCACCATGTGCTCTCTGACTCCATGGCGGGCGGCTGGATGAACGTCCGCGGGCCGTCACTGTCGACGTGCTCGTGGTGCAGATGACCAGCAAGGAGAACGTCCGCCTGATGCATGGCGCTCGCCTTGTTGAACGCCTGGCCGCGCCACCACTCCCAATGCTTTCCGGGGCGCCACTGGTGGCCGTGGGCATGGGCAACCACCGTGCCCGAGCATTCGACGACCACCGTCAACTCGTCCGTGTCGGGGACGTAGAACTCGACGTGACCGAACCGCTCAGGGTTCAGGTCGGCCGCGTCCTTGACTGCGATCAAGGACTCGGTGTCGTGACTGTCGTCGTACCTGGTCACGCCCTTGCCGCTGATCCGTACCGCTTCGCCGTGATTGCCGGGAACCGCGGCCATGGTCAGGCGGCTGACCATCGGCGCGAACGTCAGGAGGGCATGGAGCATCACGCGCCGAGTGAGGCGGATCTGTTCATTGAGTGTTAGCTGTGTCCGCCAGGTATTGGCGCCGCCCTGTGAGACGAAGCCCTCGGTATGGTCGCCGAGCCAGGCTATGTGCACGTGCCCGATGCCGAAGCGCAGCCGGTACAGGGCTAGCAGCTTGGCGGCCCGGTTGAGGCAGTGGATTGTCCGATGGAGCGTGCCTTCCACTCCATCGCCGTCGATCTTGCCGAACTGCATGTCGCCGAGGCTAACGATGAACGTATGGTCCCCTGCCCGCTCCTCCTCGTCGAAATTGAAATCCGGCGCGGAAGTGTCGATCGCGGCCAAGAGCTCGTCGAGCGGGGGCCGCTCCAGCATTGTCACACTTGCACACCTGCGCACGAAAGTGAAACGGGTGCTCACGCCCGTGCTGCCGTTCGCCATCGTCCACTCTGAGGAGCGAAGGCCCGTGACGGTCCACTCAGCCGGATCGAGGCCCTGCCCCTGAAGTACCGCGGTGGCCGCGGTCTCGTTGTCCTCGAAGGACTCGCCCCGGACCGTGACGGCAGCCTCGTCACCGCTCACCTCGATCTGCTTGGTGAAGTCCTTTTCTGGGTCAGTCTTCCTGCCGGCGACCGCGGGCGCGGTCGGCTTGGCGAGCAGTGCATCGGTCAGGTCAGACACTGTTCACCCCCTCTCTGCGCAGTGCGCGCCTGTATGTGCGGATGGTTGACGGGGAGATGGTGTAGCCGTTGGTTGTGAGGATGGCTGCGATCACCTCTGCGGCCATGGGGGACTCGACGAGCGCCTGCACCAGCGCGGCCTTCTCCGAGTCCTCCAGGGAGGCGTGAATGGCCTCCAGCTTGGGGCCGGGCTTGCCGGGAAGGTCAGACATCGTCGCCGGCCTCCCCGCCACACCAGGGTTCGAGGTCACAGATCACGACACCGGCCTCACCACGGCGAGCTCGACGATCTCGACGCCCTCGGGCCAGTCGTTGTGCTGGACGCCAAAGTAGGCGAAGTAGCCGCGCTCCTCGTCGTCGTACTGCGTGAAGCGAGCGAGGACCACCTCGCCGGAACCGTTGGGTACGACATAGGCCAGCCGGCCGTGCGTCAGATCGTGGCTCACTCGGCCTCCTCCGGGTAGAGAAGCGCGACGCCGTGGTCATACTCGGTCACGCCGTAGCTGTGGCAGTAGAACTCCGAGGACCAAGCCTCAACCCAGTAGCGCCCGGGGATCAGGCCATCCGTGGTCGTCACCCCGTGTTCGATGTCGGCGCGATGGAAGAACGAGTCGAGCCCGACCCACTCCTCATTCCAGTTGATGTCGCAGCCCACATCGCCCCACTGGTCGAGGCAGTCATGCATGTGAACAACAGTGAATCCGTCGTCCACATGGTCCTCGACGACCATCTCGTGAGGCTGGCCGTCGACCGGCCGCTTGCCCGGATAGATGACCTCGCGCGCCAAGGGGATCTCGTCCCAATTCAGTTCGAAGCCGGGGATCACTTAGTCGCCTCCGAGTCCGGTCGAGCCAGCACCTCGTACGCCGTCGCGAGCTTGCGCGTGTTCTCGGCGATGCGCGTCACGACGTAGGGCTGAAAGACGGAGGCGAGAGGGTTGGGGTCAGGGAAATGGCGCTCCAGCTCGTCCGCGTACGCGACCAGGAATGCGGACGACCACGCACCCACAACCACGTCGGTTAGCTCGTGAACTAGGTCGCCAGGAAACAGCCGACCGACCTTTGCGTTCATTGCCTTGCGGGCCGCCGCTAGGGCGGCGTCGATCGGCTTCACTTAGCCGCCTCATCGATGCGCTGGACCTCGGCCAAGGCCGCGGCGGCGAGCTGAATGAGCGAGTGGCGCGTTTCGACCGGGTTGAGCGCCGCTCCGACCTCGAAAGTGAGGGACAGGAGCAGGGCGTCCAGTGCGCCGGTCTTCACGTGCTCGCGGGACCAGGCGGATGCTCGCCCCTCATTGAGGCGGCTCCTGAACGCGGGCACAGGGGTCGTGGCGCCCATCTTGGCGATCCCGGCGCGCAACACCTCGTCTACGATCTTGATCAACGGGTCGGCAGGCTTGCGGGGCACTCGCTTCGGCTTGGGCGTGACGGTTTCGGTGTCGGTCACTCGGTAGGGCTCCTCACTTCATCAGGGCGGACAGCGCGTCTGCGCCCTCTGCCAGGTAGGTGTCTGTGACGTCAGCGCGCAGGCGTACCGACTTGGCGGAACGCAGCGCGCGAGTGATCTTCGATGCGAGTTCGGCGCCCGCGTCGTCCGGGTCGGCCCAGACCCATACGCGGCTGAACCCCGCGAGCATCCTTCGATGCCGCCCGAACCACATGTTGGCGCCGGGGATGGCCACAGCCGGCAGGCCGAGCTTGTTGAGGATGATGGCGTCGAGCTCGCCCTCGCAGACGTGGATCTCGTCGCCCGCGCGGTGGACGGCTCCGACGTTGAACATGCGGGGGGTGTCGTCCTTGATGGTGTTGTACTTGCCGTGGAAGTAGTCGCGGTGGTTGTGCTCGCTCAGGCAGCGGAAGCGCACGGTGAGCGGCTGCCCGTCCCGACCGAGGTAGGGGATGGCGAGCATCCCTCGGTGCCTCTCGTGTCCAGGTGCCGGGTCGGCGACGATCCCGAGCCGGAAGGCGAGCGCCTCATCTCGCCCGATACCGCGGTCTATCAGATACTTGGCGGCCTCGGCGGTCACGTGCGTCTGATAGGTGCTCACCGCCTCCTCCAGCATCTCCCTCTGGGACTGCGAGAGCGGCGTGAGCGGTTCGTGCTCGGCCAAGCTGGTTCTCCTCCTTACTTGCGCTTCCAGGCCGGCACGTAGCCGCCCCCTGGCTTCCGGTCGGGCTTCTTGCTCGACGCCCGATGGCCGCCCCCGTAGCGACTGGCGTAGCTCTCCTCGCGAGGCCCTGTCGCACACTCCTCGATCGCTTGCTCGCGGGCGTAGTCCTTCGCGCCCTTAAAGGCGATCTCCTTGCCCAGTTGGTCGCGGTGGTACTCGATGATCAGCGTGTAGCTGTCGCCGCCCTTGCCGCAGGAGTGGCAGCGCCACAGGCCCTCGTCGAGCCGATACGACATTGACGGGGTGTTGTCGTCATGGAGCGCGCACTTGGCCATGCCGGTGTTGCGCTGGTCGTTGAAGTCAACTTCGAAGTGATGCAGTGTCGCCGTCAGCGACGGCTTGCTGTCGTCGCCTCCACCACTGGAGCGCTCCTCCACCCGGCGCCATCTCACGGCAGCCACCCATGGTCGATGTCGCTCGTGTCGACCTCGTACGCCCGCTCGATGCGGAAGACGGCGAGGATGTCCGACTCGGGGTCGACGTCGTAGGCCAGGAAGGCGGCGATGCTGTCCTCGGTCGCGTTCACTGGGGGGCCAGCCCGAGGTAGTCCTCGACTGTTGTGAGCACGAACGCATGGCGCCAGTTCTTGCCGCGGCGCTTGACGATGACGATGGATTCGACGTTCTCCATGTCCAGGCCGCGGTGCTTGGCGAAGTTCTCGCGCTCAGTGATCGCCTCGCCGAGGAAGACGCCGGGCTCGAACTTCGCGTTCTTGGCCTCGATCACCAGATACTTGCCGTCGTCTTCCCGGATCACGAGGTCGCCCTCGTCCTCCTTGCCGGCCAGGCGCAGAGACTCGACGTCGAACCCCTCGGACCGAAGCCCGTCACGCAAGTCCGACTCCCAGTCGGCACCCTTGCGCTTGTTGCGCCGGTTGCGCGCTGCGATGCTATTGCTCACCTCGTACACCACCTCCCGATAGGGCCGGGGCGGGCCCGGCGTCTCTTGTCACACTTGCACACCTAGGAACCGAGATTGAGCGCCACCTTGGTCGGGCTCCACTCCTCGGCGGGTTTCGGTTGAGCCGCTGCGACTTGCCGGATCTCCGCCTTTCGGAAGCGAGTGAACTCCGGCTCACAGATCATCGTGGCGTAGCGCTGCGCGGTCGGGTCGCAGGGACCCATTCTTTGCTTTACGCAGGCCACGTGGTACGCCATCGATGTTGGGTCGAGCGCGACCGACAGGGACAGCTCAGGCTTCTCGGATAGGCCGCCCTTGATCTGGTCACGACTCGGCGGGTTCCAGGGGGATGTCTTCGCCTCCCACGCCTTGTCACTCGCGTGGTGTAGGAGTATGACCGTGGCGGCCGTATGGCGGGCGAGCTCGGTAGCCCCCTGCATGACGGCCATCTGCTCGGTGTAGTCGCTCTCTGCGCCCTCGAAGTCCATCAAGTTGTCGCAGATAATGACCTCGGGGTATGCGTCCCACAGCTCGACGTACGCCTCCAACTCCTCGTCAACGGCACGCCAAGTGATCGGCGAGCCGAACGAGAAGGTGATGTTCAGGTTAGCCAGGGCGTCGATGTAGCCCTGGCGGTACTTGCCGCCCTCCGCCATGCCGGCCTCGACCATCGCCGAGGTGTCCTTCGTCATCATGGACGCGAGTCGCGAGGACGCGGTGAAGGCGGACATGTCCGCACTGAAGTACAGCGTCGGCAGGTTCATCATCGCCGCCCAGAAGAGAGCGAACCCACTCTTCTGCGTGCCTGAGCGACCGGCGATCATCACGACCTCACCGTGCCTGGGCCTCACACCCATGGCGTACAGGGCCTCGAACGCCTCTACGCGTGGGAGCTCACGGCCCGATTCGGCATGGAGCGCCAGGGACCTGCCAGGAGTAAGCAATTGCCGACCTCCTTCCTGCGTTGGCGGCTCTCGCCGCGCGGGGCTGATGCCCCGTCATCGCCCCCCTTTCTGTCGCTTGTCACACTTGCACACTAGGTCAGTCGAAGTCCGGCGCGTCGTCCGCGGCCGAGACGGCCGCGGCCTCACGCCGGTTGGCGTACTCGATCACGCCGTTGCGCACCGCAGCGTCCGTGAGGGGACGCCAGACCCAGGCCGGATTGGCTCCGGGCTTCTTCGGAGGGACCTGATCCAGCGTCACGATGGTGGCACCGCCGACGATGGTCTCCAGGTCACGGGCGAGGACGGTCTGTTCGATCCTCTGCCCCTTGGCGATCTGGGGCGTGCCAGCCGCGAGCGAGGCTGCATCCTGGAAGACCGTCACGTCGCACAGCGCGCTGTCCTTCGGCCCGTTCGGGGTGGGCCGCTGACGATCGAACGAGTGAACCTCGATGAGGATGGCCACCGCGTTGACGCTCTCCTTCGGCTTGAACCAGCCGCCGCCCTGAATCGGAATTTCGATGATGTTGAGAGCCACTGTGTTGTTCTCCTTCGCTCGTTGCCTACGCGGCAGTTACGGTGTGATTCTTCACTTACTGATGCAGCAGGCCGGCAACATGCCGGCCTTCACCAGACCTTCTCCGCTACCGCGACCGAGGTCGCCTTCACAGACGTCAGCTTCGCTGTGCTGCCCCGGAAGCTGGATCGGGCTTCCCGCTCGATCTCAGCAGCCTGACCGCGGGCCAGCTCCTCTTCGTCGACCAGGAAGCCGAGCGGGATGTCGAGCTCGACCACATAGGTCACGGTGCTCACCACCGTCACCCGGCTCACGCGGCTGGCGCCTGGAGTGACCGGCCCTTCGCCTTCCAGGCCGCCATGACGGCCGAGTCCTTGAAGAAGCCCTGGTTCTCCGCCCAGAGCTTCTTCAGGCCCTGAACGGTGGTCGCCTTCTCGATCTGGCCCAAAATGTAGGCGTTGGGGTCCTCGGCAGCCGCACTCGCACTCTCAGCCCCAGTAGAGGCCCCTTGGCCGCCTGCGGCTGCCGCCCAGGGGTCTCCCTCGGGCTTCGATGGCCCGCCCGTGGCAGTCTCCTCGACGACCGTTGCGCCGAGCGCCGTTGCGATCACCCCCTTGCCGTGGGCGATGCTCGTGGCGTTGACGATGACGCTGCTCAGGCTCAGTCCCTGCTGGGTGGCGGGGTCCATCCCGAAGGTGGCCAGGATTTCCGCCCTGACCTCCCCCGGGGTCCCTCGGAAGGTCGCCCACGTGGCGTCCTTGTCGCCCGAAAACTTGATCGTGATGCTGATCTCGCCCACTGTTTTCCGTGCTCCTCTCTCGGCTGTCTTGCTCTTGGGACTCAAAGGAGGCGTGTGTGCTACTTTAGCAGGCGCCTCGTGCTCCGCACCCCGTCTGCATTGCTAAACTTACACACTTGGGGCTGGAGAAGCAACTCGTGGGTTATGTGGCCTGAGTCACAAAGGGGGTCAACGCCCCCTTCATACTGCGCGTCTGACGGATCGTGAGCGCGAGATTGGCCAGGGCCCACCCGATACGCAGGTCGGCCCAGTACAGCTTGCACGTGGCTTCGCCCTGCGGCAGGTGCACGACTATGCCCCAGTCCTGGTTGACGGGAGGCAGTTCCGAGTACGCCTCGGCTGCCTGGTCCGCAGGGAATGATGTCTTCTTCCAGGCCGCGAACGCCTTCTTGTCGTCCGTGTCCACGGGGAACTTGCTGTGGTCGTACAGCCTCCCGCGCGAGTACGTCGCGAGCTGCGACGCCACCTTCAGCCTGCCGTACTCCAGGGAGCCGGTCTTGGTGTCGGTGATGAACTGGCCCGAGATGTGCTTGCCGTCCGGGCCGGGGCCCTCGTAGCGCGCCAGGCGGTCGAAGGTGCCTCCCACGGACAGCTCGGGCACAACGACGAACTGCTCGGCGGCGACCACCTCCAGCGGCGACGTAGCCAATACGTACTCGGCCATGTCGTCGAGATCCTGCTCCGAGATCGCCCTGGGGAGCGGCTCCCCGCGGTCCACGTACTCGGTCAACTCGTGAAGGTAGGTCCCCTTACGGGACTTGACGTTCGCGCCGGCCGCGTCCTTGGCCTGCTCGGCCAGGGCGGTGAGCTTCTTCTTGTCGACCGGGTCGTCCGGGTCCAGACTGCGCGCCAGCTCCAGCAGATCGGGGCGAACCATCGCGCCGAGCAGAACCATGCGGCAGAGCCAGTCGGTGAGGTTCGACTTGTCCTCGATGCAGTCGATGAACGTGGTCACGCGGGTGTGACCCTTGGGCCTGCCTCCCTCGGCCGGCACAACGAGAGGTCGCCCCCAGCCGTCCCGTGGGACAGTCAAGTTCGGGTGCTTCGCCTGTACTTCCATCAGGTTCAACGCCATACGAGCGCCCCCTTCAGGGGGAGGAGCTCGGCGGGCACGCAGGTGGCAGGGTGGGCCCCCACCGGCTTGCGTGAGGGGTGCGCGGGGGTCTGTGCGCAGTAGATGCGAACGGTTCCGTCCTCCAAGATCTCGGGGTCACACTCATCCTCGTCGAGGGGTTCGATCCCTCGACGGGCAGCCGCAGTGAGCACGGCCTTCATGCTCCTCGGGCGATACCCGGGGCGCGCGTCGATGTGGAAGTCACACTCACGCTCATCGATGTGGAGTGTGATCAGTCCGTCCAGTGTTGTGAAGTCCTCTCCCTCCCCCTCTCCGCCCGGGATCTGAACCGCCAGAGACGCGGGAGTAAAGAGTTCCGCCATAACCAGACCTCCAAGTGTGCAAGTTTCGCTGCGGTGTGCTCATAGTGTAGGAGGGCCTACTGAATGTCAACATCCATTCAGGCACCCCCCGTCCGTTGGGAAGTGAACCCGTGATGCCCCATCAGAACTGTTACACCCGATCCGCCAGAAATTGAAGGTTCAACGGAGCATGAAGACGGACTGGAGCTGAACCGATACAAAAAAGCCCCCCGCGATGCGAGGGGCCTCAGTGAGGGGCGCTGTCAGGTTGGCGGATCGGCATTCTTTCGCCGGGTTGTCTTCTCCGGGGGGCGGTGAATGAGGTCGTCATCTCCCGGCTGCCGCGGCACATAGAAAAAACCTTCCTCCGTGTCCGGGTCATAGTGCACCACGGCCCCTTCTTCGGCGAGCATCTCCTTCCATGACGCAAGTCGAGCCGTCTCCGCCTCGCTGAGTCCTCGCCCGTCACGGCGGCGAGCTTCGAATCGCAGCATGGCAAGCGGATAGAGCCAGCGGTGCTCCTCCTTAACGAACCAAGGGATCAAATCGTCATCGCGAGTAATTCGGCGAACCAACCCCTTACGTCGGCGGAAGTTGCCCCACATGGACGGGACCGTGTCGATCCCGTACTTGCGCTTGTACTCATCGATCATCCAGGCGTACGTCCGCCCCTCTTCGAACCAGCGGATAACCTCGCCCTCGTCCTGAATCTTGCGCTTGGCCACGCCTCCTACTTTCTGCTAAACGATCACTCTCTTGTCTACATACACTTGCACAATACGCGGGACGCGTCAAGATCGCTCGGGTATCGTTAAGCCGCGTAGCGCAACGATCACACCGAGGAGCGGATGATGGTAAAGATCGAGGTCACCGGGTGCGACATCGACCACGCGATTCCAGCGCTGACCTACCGCATCGCCGTGAGCGATGGGCGGCTTGTGGAGCTGGACCTGTGCGAAGTGCACGCCGAGCCGATCGAGCGCGTAGTCGGAAGCGTGCCCGAGGTGGCCGATGAAGGCCCCGAGGGCGCGGACCCGCCCGCCGGGCCCTCTCCGACTCGATCGCAGGTAGAGGCGTCCTCGCCCCCACCGCCCGCCGCGAAGAAGGTCGTTGCGAAGAGGGTCACCGCCAAGAAGGCCACCGCGAAGAAGGCGCCGCGGCGCCGCACTCCCATGGTGACCTCCCTCGAAGAGATCGAGGCCCGAAAGCGCAGGTAGCACGAAAAGAGCGCCCCCACTGACCAGTTGGCCGGTGGGGGCGTTCGTTCTACATCTTCGCGCCGTTGGGCTGTGCATACACACCCAAGGCGGTGAGCACCTGAATGGCCGCGGCCACCTCGGGGCTGTCCGCGCAGACGAGGGCCGCTAGGCCGGCCAGGCTGCCCAGGGTAGCCACTGCGGCCTTCGCGTACGGCCGCAACTGTCGAGGCAAGAGCGGAAGGATGAGTGCTAGGGGCCTCTGAGTCATCGTCACGCCTTCACAGAGAAGCCGCGCTTGGCGCCGAGCTTCTTCAGGCTCGCCAGACCGGGGATGCCGTTCGCAGCCGCTCCGGTGTAGCCGAGCTTCTGTTGCCACCTGCTGTACGCCGCGACCGTGATGCTCCCGAAGGAGCCGTCCGAGGCGTAAGCGGCAGGGAGTAGACCCTCCGCCCTCAGTGCGGCCTCGACGATCTGCACGTCAGCCGCGTGAGTGGTGCCACCCTGACGCAGGCCGGGGTCGCGCTTCGCAGCCGCCACGATGTTGGACAGGTCGACGACGACCTTTGGGGCGGGCTTCACCGGGGTCGGAGCGGGCTTGGTCGGGGCGGGCGTGTTGTCGACCGGGGCGGGCATCCCCGCCTTCACCCAGGCGTACAGGGGCCCACCCGGGCAGAGGGTCGCGATGCCGTCCTTGTGGCCCCGCTTGGCCAGTGTCCGCCCGGTCTTCTTGCACGCCTCGTCATACAGTGCGCGAGCCGCAGCGAGGGCCTTGTCGCTCGGCTTCTGGTCGCCACCGATCGCTATCTGCACCCCGAGGCCACTGACGTTGTGCCCAGGGCAGTGCGCGCCCTGACCGGTCCATCCGCGACCCTCGTAGATCGTGCCGGCCTGGTCGACTATGAAGCTGTACCCGACGCCGGCCCAACCCTGCTGGCGGTGAATGCGCTCGATCTCCCGGGGGACGCGGACGCCAGTTGAGTGCGGAGGCTCGCCGCCGTGGTAGTGGATGAAGAACTCGGTGCGGCGCGACAGTGGGACGTGGGCGGGGACGCCCTTCCAGGGCTGGGCACCCCACGCAGAGCGGGAGACGATCGAGATGGACATTCGGGATACCTCCAAGGGGAATGGGAAAGCCCCTCCTCGCGTCATCGAGGAGGGGCTTGCAGGGCGCTGGACTCAGTCGGTTCCGATGACCGCAGCGACGGTTGCGGCGGTAGTGGCGGCGACGGTGGAGATGTGGTGATCGAGGCGTTCGGACACGGCCAGCCGTTCGGCGCGCTCGTGGCTGATGTCGCCCCGGAGCTCGGATATCTCGCGGCTCTGCTCACGGAGCGACTCTGTGTGACGGGCCTGGCCGTCCAGTACGCGATCTAGCCTCTCGGCCACCGCGTCGAGGTCATCCCGCAGGTTGGTTGTGTGCGTGTTGGAGACTTGATCACGGGCCTCCTGCGCGTTCTCGCGCACCTCGCCGAGAGCGGCCATCTGCCGGCGCATGAGCTCCGCAAGGACTCCCAGGAAGCCTACGGCGACTGCACCCCCGGCAGAAATGAGTGCAACTTGCACACTTGGCTCAATGGACAGCAGGGTCACGAGAGCGTCGCCTCCAGGGCCTCCAGGCGCTCGGTGAGCGCGCGAATAGTGGTCGCTTGGTGTTGAACGACCGGCAGCAGGGCGACGCCCAGCAGGTCGTAGCGCAGGCCGTCCACCTCGCCGTCGAGGTAGGTGACGAGCCAGTCGAGGCCGGCAGCCTCCACCTCCTCGGCGATCAGGCCGACCTCGTCCGTGCGGCCTTCCTTCGCCGAGCCGTCCTCGTTCACTGTGTCCTTGCGGTCGTAGACCACCGGGCGCAGAGAGAGGACGCCGTCCGGGTTGACCTCGACGTCGCGGACGTTCTTCTTGAACCGGATCGAGCTGGTGTTGCGGCAGAAGGTGCCGTCACCCTCGACCCAGACCGCGTACCAGGTACCGCCGCCCGACGCCGCATTGTTGTGTGGCCGCTTCGAGCCGTTCGCCCAGGCGATCGTCTCGCCCGAGGTGAGGTAGTCGTGGCTGTGGGGCGCGGGCGGGAATGTGGCCGGCTTGCCTGTGACCGAGGACCACGTGTGGGCGTGGGTCGAGGGCGGGAAGGTGGTCGGCTTGCCCGAGACGCTAGACCAGTCGTGGGCGTGCGAGGCCGGAGGGAATGCATCCGGCTTGTTGGTGATGCTTGGCCAGTCATGAACGTGCTCAGAAGGCGGGAGGGTCGTCGGCTTACCCGTGATGTTGGCCCAGGCGACGGACGGGGCCAGGTTGACCCACGCTGCGCCGTCCCAGAACTCCCACCCCATGAGGGTTCGGTTGTAGCCCAGGTGACCCTGGCGCGGCACGGCCGGGCGGGTGTTGGTGGTCCAGTTACCCACTCGCGTGCCCGTGTAGCGTCGCCCCTCGATCACCGACCCCGAGGTGATGACAGTCACCCCCGGATTGACCCTGACCAGGCCGAGGGAGAGCTCGAAGACGCCCTCTTCGGTCTGGGTGGGGTCGAGAGCTTCGCCGCCCGGTATCCCAGGCAGCACATCGAGGGCGATGCTGTTGGCGGCCGGGTCGAGTCTCAGGACCACGCGGTCCCGCCTCTCCGCGGACTGCGGGGCGGCGATGGGGAGCGTAATGACCTCGGGCGAGTGCACCGCATGGCCCCGGAGGATGGCAAACCCGGGCCGCACGAAGACGCGCATCCCCGACCCATCGGCGGTGACCTTCAGGGCCTGGGAGTCCGCGGAGGCGGCCACTCCGCTGTCTTGGAGCTCGCCGAAGAGTCGCGAGTAGTCCGTCTCGGAGACGGTCTGCCCGTCGAACGGGTAGGAAACGAGTGCCACACATCCTCCAGGGGTGAAAGGCCCCGAATGGGGCCGCGGTTTGTGTTTTCGTGCTGACTTCAGACGCGGCGAATGATCCTGAGCGAGCGGGCGTAGAGTCCGTCCCCGACGAGAGCCCCTGAGCCTCCAAGGTCCCCGAAAGTGACCCCATTGGGCGTCTTTCTCGAATTCAGGAATCGCGGAAGCCCGTGCGCATCCCACCCGATGAGCATTCCATCGTGATCGATCTCGCCCGGGTCGGCACTATCGGCATCGAAAAGCACGACGTCGCCGATTTGGGCTTCGGTGAGCGGGGTGGGCGAATCCGTGGTCTGAGCGACGATGACACCGGGGCCATGCGGACCGATATCGCGCGTCCGCCTGGGGAGATTGAGCCCATCGAAGTCCTCGTCACGCACCATGGGAACTCCCATGTGATATCCAAGGATCATGCGGATGAATCCCGAACAGTCGAAAGTGCGTATCCATGCGGCACTCGGCGCTGGGACGTGTTCGCCGTTGGCGAAAGTCCACGGAACGCCCATGTACTCGTGGAAGTCGCCGCCTTCGCGGGGAACTCCGCTAGTCGCATCAAGTGGACCGTAAGCGGATTGCCCGAAGACGGGCGCTCCGGTCGAGGCGTCGAGGACGGCCGGCGCGTATGCCAGGTACATGGCCCCATACGCCAGGGCGTCAGGGGACACATCAACCGCCCAGGCCCTGATCTGATCGGCCAGCTCGGGGGTCCAGTCACCGCTGAACGGGGTGTCCAGGAGCCGGACCCAGGTGGAGTGGGTGACGGTGGGCGGGTCGGGCCACAGCGCCGAATGGACGGCGAGGCGACTCACGAGGAATCGGAGAGGGAGGGCCGTACTTCCACTGCTGAGGAATCCCCGGAACCCGACGCGGCCGGCACCGAGGGAAGTGTCGGTGACCGAGTGAGTCCACGCGGCCGGCTGCGATTCCCCCTCGCGCCACGCCTTGCACCTGACGGTGCTTCCAGCCCTTTCGGCCCGGATGTTCCAGAGGTCGCCCGGCGTGAATCCGGTACCCAGGCTCACCGCTGCGGCGAGGGTAGTTGTGGACGATTCGATCTCCTTCTCCAGAGTGAGGCGCACCTCGCCGCTGGTGAGAACCGAAAGCCTTGCACGGTAGTGGTTCGAGGAGCTCTGATACGACAGGAGCAGTGCCAGACTGGCCGCATTGCCTGTCGGCATTCGGTCCATCGTGAATGTCGCGGTCGCGTCCGCGTCTGTGACGTTGTCGATCACGCTCGTGTATCGCGAGGAGTTGGCAGAAGTCATAGCAATGACGCCGGCTCCGCCCTCCGTGTAGTAGTCGGATTCGCTGCCCCCCGATCGACTCCAGTTGCCGCCGCCCGGCGAGATGCCCCAGTCGCCGCTGGATGTGCGCTGGAATTCATCCGCGAAAGGCCGCTTGGCGTCTCGGAATACCCTTTCCGGGCCCCGAGTCGTCACCGTCTTGGCGCCAACGGTGAGCGTTGCCACTACGCCATGGTCGTCCGAGACTTGCAGGCGCTCGGGCGAGCCGGGAATGACGGACGTGGTCAGGGTCGTGGGGGCGGACCTGTACCAGACGGGGTCGTCGGACACGATGAGGACGGACACTGATTAAGCCTCCTGATAGTCGACTTGGATGGTGATCGCAGACGGAGTTCCCACGACGGCGCGGACAGCGACGGCCAGACTGTCGCCCGGCTCCAGCGAGGCGCCCCCTGTCGGCGCACTGGAGAGCCAGGAGTCGGCGACCGCGAGGGAGAGGTCAAGGTCGAGAACATCGACACCTCCGGCCTTGGCATTGATCGTGGCGCCGAGTCCGCCCGCCCTGTATCCACGGACGGCGACGATGGAGCAGGCGCGAGGCGCCTGCCAGATGACGTGGGATGCGACCGCGGCCGGCGTGATGACGACTGAGCGGCTAGCGATCCTCGGGCCACCCTCGCCGGACCGCTCCAGGTGGGAAACTCGCGACTCGGTGTCGGTTACGCGCTTGCTCAGCGCGGCGTCCCGATCGAACCCTGTTGGGTCGCCCAACAAGGCGCCGACTCGAAAGCCATCGGCACCCACCTTCAGCGCTACGCCGGTCGCCGTGGACTTCAGCTCTGCGCCTCCGGCCACGACCGACACGCGGTCGCCGAGGCTCCAGTCGACGCCGAGTCGCATCGCGGAGTCGTCGACAGGGACGACCTGCGCCCCGATTGTGGTGTAGCCCTCCTCCTCCATGACCTGTGTGCCGGCCTGTTGGAGCTCCTCCGGCTTGTCGGTGTTGCGCTGGTCCACGAAGCGCTCGATGCGCCGCCCCCACTCGTCCTCGGCGGCGACCGATGCGGCAGTGTCGACCTGAAGGAACTGTCGGCTCGTCAGCTCACCTTGTCCAGCCACAATTGCTCGCGTGGCCCCGGGCGGAGAGACCTCTACCCGCTGCCCCGAGAGGGTGCCGTTCAGCACGTCCAACCGGATCACATCGGACCGATCGGCGATAGCGCGCGTCTCGAAGACGAGCACCCCTCCGCGTTGAACAACCCGAAAACCTAGGTCGCCGAGCGCGGCCAGCTCTGCGAGTAGTTGCCCGAGCACCGGGAAGCGGGCCGACTTCGTGACGACCGGCCCGCGCCCCAGGTCGGGGCCCAATGTCAGGTTCGTCTTACGTCGTTGGATGGGTGCCAGCGGGCCGATGTTCGCAGCTACGTATGCGTGCATGACGGTCTCGACGGGGCCGTGTCGAACATCGTGAGACAGCGTTTGCGTGGCACCGTCCGCGTTGGTTGGATCGGGATAGGCCAGCATGTCAGCAAGCACAACACTGTCTGACACACCCTCGAACACAACGCTCCCACCCGGGTCTTCGGGCGTCGCTGTGTGCTCGGACTTGACGACCGGGCCGGAGAGGAGGACGTCTCCAGGGCCGGTGATGATCAAGCCCGCACCAGGCGTGCGAAGGATGTCGGCGAGGGGGTGCTCCGCGGCCAGGGTGGTCTTCCAGACACCAACGTTGTTGAAGCGCTCCTCCATGTCGAGCGATAGCTCCTCGGGGCGTATGAGCCCGCGGCGCGCGAGGGACTTGTCCCGAACCTCAACGGTGAGATCGTCCAGTCGCACTTAGACCACCATCCACTTCCGGGGGCGCCAGGAACACACGATCTTCGAGGAGGTGTCGACGCCGTTGAGCGAAGCCACCGCGACGGAGGTCCCGGGTCGGACCGTCCAAAACCTCGGAGCCGGAGCGAGCTGCGAGTAGCGGTTGGCGCCCGACTGGTCCACGACCGTGCCGCGGCGGGTGTCGAGTGTGAGCGTCTCGCCGGCCGCGAGGTTGCCAACCCACTTCAGACGCTCACCTGCCGGCGAGACCGCCTCGAAGTCGGCGCCGGGGCCGTGGACTTCCCACACGGGGTAGGCGTCCGCATCTCCGTCGTTGGTCAGGGTGATTTGACCGATGGCCTGAGACGAGGTGACCTTCAGCCGGACTAGATTGGACAGGAAGCCGGCCGTCCCGGCAGAGCCGATCGTTCGACTCTGGGACTGCGACGATGTCCAGTACGGATCTCCCGCGCGAAGCGTGATGACTGATCGCCACTCCCGCTCTCCCGTTGTGTCCACGCCGTACGCGGCCTCCCCACCGCCTACGCGGCGCACAGTGGTCGACCACTGTGCGCCAGTGTCGTCCTGGAGGATGAGGCTGCACTCCCCGGCCAGCGCCAGGGCCAGCCGGGAGAGCAGCGTTTGTAGGTGTCGGCGGTCGCGAGCAAAGATCTCCAAGGGGAGGTCGATGTCGCGCGCCAGGATGCGCGTACGGCGATAGAGGGCGCCGTCTCCGGCGCCTTCGAGCCACTGCACAGCGACGGCCGGAAGACCGAAGCCCGTGGCGCCGGACGTCGCCTGAAAGCCCGTCCCCTTCTCGGCGATACCGTCGAGGTCCAGGATATCCACGCCGCTATCAAGCAACAGCTTCGGCATTCTTTGATCACCATCCAAACCGCGCTCGACTCGCAGCAGAGAACAGATCCTCTTCGGAACTGATAGAGGAGCCGGGCGCTGCGAAGTAGTTGAAGACCTTCGTGGCTCCGCCGCCTTCGGGATGGGCGAGCGAGGAGCTAATGGCGGACGTGACGCCGCGAGCCGCGCCGAGCCCACCCATGCCGGGTGTGTCGAAATCGACGCCAGCGACATCTCGCGTGAGCCCGTATAGCGACTTACGCACGGCGCCGTATCGGGATTCCAGGCCGCGAATGAATCCGTCAATCACCAGCTGTCCTGCACCCACGAGAAGGACTCGGTCCAGGGATTCGGGGCCTTTCCAGTCCGTCAGCTTGCTCGTCAGGTCACCCAGCGTGGATTTGACCGAGCCGAACATGTTCTTCACGCCGTCAATGAAGCCCTGGATTAGCTTTCGCCCCGCGCTTGCGAGCGTGGACCCCAGGTCTCCAAGCGCCGACTTCGCCTTACCGGGTAGATCGCGGATGAATTGGACGGCAGTCCTGATGCCGTCCTCTACCGCGGTCTTCAATCGGCTCATCCCTGTAGTGGCGAGCGACTTGACGGTGGTCCAGGTGTCCGAGAAGAAGCTCTTGATGCCATCCCAGATCCGGGTCCACGCGCCACGGATCGCGCTGAGGCCGTCATCGATGGCCCCGCGAATGCCGGCCATGAAGACGCCAGCTCCGCCCTTGATGCTGTTCCAGATACCAACGACGAATGACTTGATGCCGTTCCAGATGTCATCCCAGAGGCCCTTGATTCCCTTCAGGGCCTTTCCTGCCACGCCGAGAAGCCCGACATTCAGGAAGACCTTGAAGGCTCCAACGATCACATCCCAGATGCCACTAAAGACGTCCTTGATTCCGTCCCAGATTCGACCCCAGTCGTCCGTGAAGAATCCGGCGAAAATTTCCCAGACACCTTTGATGATGCCGATTGCGCCCTCGAAGACCATGGCCACGCCGTCGATAGCTGCGGCCAGGGATTGACCGATAAGAATCGCAACGAATTCGATTGCTGGTGCCAGGATCGGCATCAGGAAGTTGACCACCGCGAGCAGTGCATCCAGGAGTGGAGTAACTGCCTCGACAAGGTGCGCGAAGGCTGCGGCGAGCGGCGGGAGCACCGCGGAAACTATGTTCTGGATCACCGGAATGAGCGGCATGATCACCGCAGAGAGCAACTGAAGGAGGATGTCCACCAGCGGCATTGCGGCCGTTACGATCGCGGTCAGGAAGGTGGCAACAACAGGGAGGATCGGCGCCAGGCCCGCAATGAGTTGAGCCACAAGCGGCACCACTGCCGTCATGATCTGCGTGAACAGAGAGGCGATGACCGGGAGAATGATGCCGAGGGCCTGAAACGCCATTCCGAGCGCGTCACCGATAACCGGCACAAGCGTCATCAGGATGGGGGTGAGTTGCTGGATTACTCCCGTTAGCGTCCCGCCGAGCAGGGTGATGATCGGGGTGACCATCGGGGCGAGCTGGGCGAACGCCTGGCTGAGCGGTATCAGAGCGGCGGCCACCAGCGGGCCGAGCATCGCGGCGAAGGCCGAGACCACCTGCATAAGGGCGCCGAGCGCCTGCCCGAGCGGATTCATGGCCGGGGCGAGCGCCTGTACGGCCACAAGCAGGCCGTCGAACATCGCCTTGACGCCTTCAGTCACTGCCGGCTGCGCCAGGGCCTCAGAGATGGCGCCGAGCGCCGTCCCGATGATCGTGCCGACCACTGGAAGAACTGAGGTGAGGAGCCCGCCGAGTTCGCTGAACAGGTTTTTGACTGCCGGGCCACTGATATCGGCAATGTTGCTCATCGCCTGATGTGCCGCGGTGAAAACCTCAGTCAGGCCCTGCTGAAATCCGGGACTGTCGACGACATCATGAATCGAGGCGAGGGTGTCCCTCATCATTCCGAGGGATGAGCCGCCCGCGGCCTCGGCTGCACGAGCTACGCCCGAGAGGATTCCACCGGTCTCGTAGAGAATGCCCCCGAGGTCTTTGAGGGACTGAATGCCCTCATCGATCTCGGCTTTCAGGCCGAGCTCGCCCTTCCTGGTAAGCCATGCGTCGAAGTTCTCGGAGATCTTGACGAACCAGCCAGCCAGGTCTGGGAGATAGGACGCGCCGACCTCGCCGAGCTTGGCGATGATGGCCGCGAAGGTGTCGGTGCCGGTCGTCGCCGTGGCGATCGACTCATTGAGATAGCCGAACATCGCATCGACGACGGCGGGATTGAGGGCCGCAGTGAGCTGCGTCGCGAACGAGCCGAAGAACTGGCCCGACGCTGTCGCCGTTTGCCGAAATCCCTCCGCAAAGCGCGGGAGGAGGACGTCGACCAGCTCCTTGATCGGAGCCTTGGCCTGAGCCCAGAATTCTGCCGATATCTGGTTCTGGAGCTCGGCGAGCTTGACCTTGACTTCAGGGAGGACTTGATTGAGATCTTTGAATGCGGCAATCGTGACGCCGAGTCCAACGGCGAAGCCGCCCAGAATTCCAGGCAGCGTGAGCGATACGGCGCCGATCTGAGCGAGCGAGGCCGACAGCGCGAAGAGGTTGCTGGATGCCGACAGGCCCCAACCCGCCAGTCCGGCTATCGCTGTTGCCAGCGTTCCGATGATGGGAACGCTCTTGTCGAGGTTCTTCAGGATGTCGCCGAACTTGGTGAACATGTTGTTCAGCACGCGAATGCCAGACAGGGCAGCGAGAGACGCGGCGACCTGCGCGACAGCCGCATTGTTCAGCCGGGGGATAATGGAAACCGTGCGCGGGCGTGTAAGCGAGGCCAGGCGAGCGTTGATCGCAGCCCCAGCCCCAGCTGGCCAGTTCAGCTCTAGGTCGATTTTCTGGGGGCTGTTCTTGTCGCGCCACTCCTTCAGCTGATCGCTCATCTTGTCGAGCGACTGCTGATTGATCTCCAGATCGACATCCGTCGCACTGAGTCGGGTAGCGAAGGCGATCTTGTCGCTGGCATCAGCGCGGGCCTGTAGGGCCTTGACTGCGTTCTTGATCTCGTCGCGAATGCCCGCCATCGAGATCATCGTCAGGAAGCGGATTTTGCGAGAGTCGCTCGTCCGGTTGGTGGCGTTGATGTCTCGGATCTGCTGGAGCATCTGCTTGGTGAAGCCGGTCATGTCCAGTCGCGCCTGGATCGCCACCGGCTTGGCCGAGGCTTCTATTCGGTCGAGCTGCTTCTCCATCGCCGACTTGAAGCGGTCGGTGTCAGGGAACACTCGGACGCTAATACGGCCAACGACCTGACCTTGGGGCATCACTCACCTCCGGGCGGTGAACTTCTTGTAGATCTCCGCCACGGAGACGCGGCGCTTCGAGTCCTTCTCGGCAGCCTCGGCCACCTTGCTCTTGTTCTTGGGGCGGGGCCAGGGCTTGAACTTCGGCGCCTTGCCCTTGCCCCACTGGCCGGTGGCTCGGGTGTTCTGGTTCAGTGCGTCATAGAGGTCGGCAGACATGTGCCGGTCGACCCCCCAGCCGAAGTGCTCCCTGCCGCCCGACGCGAGAGCGACAGTCAGAGAGGTGTCAGGCAGCCTCCGCGTGAGGGCCATCACGAACATCGGGGAGGGGCCTCGCCCCTCGATCACGTCCACCAGGTCGATGCCGTAGTGAAAGCGGAGGTCGGCGTACAGCCCCTCCCCGTACTCGTCGATCAGGCGGCAGAGGCCGAGGCTTCCCCCACCTGGGCACCCTTCCCGTAGACCTCGAAGATCTCAGCGAGGACCGCCAGGTCGTCGCCGACCACAGCCAGAAGGGCTTCGGCCTTCTTGGGGTGGTCGGCGACGAGGCGGATCGCGTCGGCGATGACCTGCTCCTGTTCGGAGCCGTCCCTCTCCAGTTCGTCCTGGAGCCCGACGAGGCGCTGCCGCTTCTCCTTCGGCAAGCGGAGCGGGTTGAGCAGGTGGACGGTGGTCTTCTCGTCCACGTAGATGTCGGTCGAGCTGTACTTCGCGTCGGCTGCGGCGCGGATGTCGTCGAGAGAGAAGCTGGCCATGGGGTGCGGACCTCCAAGGAGTTGGGAGCGAGAACAGGTGCGGACCGTTGATCGGGAGCCCTCCGCAAGGAGGGCTCGGCGCGCAAGGAGGTCCGCGTCACTTGCGCGCCGAGGGCTCGGGGGTCAGGAGGCGATGCCGGTGATCCAGTCGGTGCCGTTCCAGTGGGCGTTGGAGTTGTCGCCCAGGACCACGTACTGACCGGCCGACCATGCGGTCGTCGGGCTCGCGGTGATCAGGTCGAGACCGGCGAGGTTGGCCGGGACGAGAGATCCGGAAGGGGTGAAGGCGCCGGGGATGCCGGCAGTCGCACCAAGGGCGGACACCGTGCCCAGGGGGGTGATGGCGTACGTCCAGTTGTTCGCGCCGTGAGCCATCGGCTTCACGCCGAGCGGGAGGCCGGCCAGCGACTCGGTGTCCCCTATGGAGAGGTCATCCGCGCGGTAGATCTCCGACTTCGGCGCATAGATGGCGAAGACGTTTTCCCCATCCACGAAAATGGAGAGGAACGCACAGGATGTGGGCACCGGTTCGTTAGGCACGCCGACGAGGCCGTTGGACAGGAGGGGGGCGTTCGCGCCGTAGTACAGGCGCAGCCCCTTGACGTCGAACTGCTGAAGGGTGAAGGCGATCACCTCGACACGCGTCGAGTACTTCGTTCGCAGGCTCTTGTTCTGGAGCGTGCCGATGGTCGTCGCCTCGCCACCCTCGGAGGAGATCGAGAGGATGTCCTCCAGGGATGTGTGCCCCACGGACGCCCAAGGGGAAAGAGGGGCCAGGAGGTCGGACGGCAGGTCAGTGCCGACAGGGGCCGTCAAGTAGTTGCCGCTACCAATGACGAGGGTCGCGGCGTCATTCAGTGTCACTGAGGGGCTCCTTGCTCGCGCACGCAGAGAAGCCCCGGCCGCACCTCTAGGGGCACCGGGGCTTGCGTCGCGCGGGAAGTTAGGGAAGGGGGAAGGGCTTGCTGCGCGGCTTCCTGATCTGGACGTCGTACTGCGTCTCATAGCGCCACACGCCAGTCGGCAGGTCGGCGTACTGGACGGGTCCGGTCGCCGTTGCCCAGTCGGTTGCTCGCCGGGGGGCGGAGGCCAGATCCACGCGGGTGATGTGGCCACGGCCGGGGTAGACCCGCTGGCGCAGCCAGGCTTCACGCAGGACCACGCGGACCGCCTCGGCGAGGATCGCCGCATCCTCGTCGCCATCGGGGTCAACGCAGAGGGTCTGCACTGCGATTCGCGCGGGGTCGGTGAATCGGGTATCCCCGCCCCAGCTCCCAAAGCCGGGATCTCGGCGAACGAGGACGAACGGAAAGCTCTGATCCTTTTCGATCAGCGTCTGCACGGAGATGCCGGGCAGGCCCTCGCGGAGGACCGCCAGGAGTAGGTCTTCAACCGGGGAGAGCTCAGCTAGAGCCCGGATTTCAGGGGGCAGTCCGGCCATCAGTCGAGCTTCACCTTGCCCTTCCGCTTCTTTGGCAGGTGTGAAGCCCTGGCCAGGATGAACAGGCCATCCATCTCCGCCCATTCCACAACTTCGAGCTGACCGGTCGTTCGGTTCACCCTGATGTCCTCGCCGGCCTCGCGGCCGTACTCGATCGACAGGGCCGCCTTCTGACCGCGGTCATCGGACAGGACCACATAGAAGTCGATGTCACCCTGGGCGACGTCAATCGCTGCGTGACCATCTGCGCGGTGCTCGATGAGGAGCTCCTCGGCGCGGACTGCGACCTCGAAGGCTCGCCGGTCGAGCTCGTCGGTCACGCCCTCATGGCGGGCCACGATGTGCGCCAGCCGGTCGGCGCTCTTGTACCACCGCATCAGGGGCGCTCCCTGATATCGATCGACCAGTGCCGCGTTCGGCGGGTGCCATGGTGGTAGGCGGGTGGGGTGACGATGTCCCATTGGGTGCCGAGCACCTCGACGCGCGACCAGAGAGTCACGCCGGGGAGGTCGGCATCGACGATCATGCGGGTGATGTTGATCTGTTGCTGGCCGGGGACCTCGGCGCGGGCCGACCGTTGGGGAATCAGCGCGCACCGCACCTCGTGCGGGTCGGCCGGCTCTGCGATCTGCACCCGGTTGCCGCGGTTGTCAATGTGCTCAGCGGTCTTCCAGACCCGAGCCGTCAGGCCCCGACGTCGCTGGTAGCTGCTCACCAGGGCTCCTCCTCATGTGCGAAGAGGGGGAATGGAGCTCCACCCTGGGTGGGCACGAGGCCGGCCGGCCCACGCGGGATGCGGGAGTTCCAGGCGGTCACCTCGACTGAGGTGAGTCCGCGCTTCCTGCCCCCTAGCCCCTCCAGGAGCTCGATCTCGTCGGCCGAGAAGTAGACAGTGCCCGCGTTCTCGCCCTGGTCGTCAGACCAGCCGAGCGTCTCGTCGCCGGCTCGGGACTGGGTATAGCCCGAGGGGTTGTTCATGTATCGCCGGCACGCCTTCAGCACGAGCGTCCGGGCCAGGCGCGGTGCAGACGCAGCAGTCGGCCAGTCGCGGCCCGCATGGGCGCGGGCGAGATCGGACGCGTCCTCTAGGGCCGTGGTCGCGATGCGCTCCTCGTCGGCGTCGAGCGTCCAGTCGAGCCGGCCCTTCAGCTCGTCGAGCGTGGCGAGGTCCGCCATGTCGACACCCCCTTCACTTGCGGCCACCGGCAGGGCTTGTCACACTTGCACACCCTGCCGGTTCGATAGCCCGGTCAGACCGAGGCGCCGTCAGCCGGGCCGGCGATGCCGGTGATCGCTGCCAGCTCCTGAGCCTTCGCGTCCGGACCGTCCGGGTCGGGCAGCACGTCGACCGTGGCGTCCAGGTCGAGCTTGATCGCGCGAACGAAGTGCTCGTGCGTGGACACGTACGCCTGGCCGGTACCCTCGTTGATGCCGATGAGGTGGTCCTTGATCTCGCGGAAGCCGCGGTAGGTGTTGACCACCGAGCGGTCTGTCAGGTAGTTCGCGTCGTAGTCCTGGAGCCAACGCAGGGCCACGCCGTTGTGAGAGGCGGTGCCGCCAGTCACCGAGGACGGGACGGTCGGGGCGCCGGTCGCGAAGATGAACGCGCTGCGGTGCAGGGCGAACGCCGCGTCAGCCGGGACCTCCAGAGAGACGACGATGTCGAAGCCGTAGCGCCTACCGAGGCTCGCCTCGCGCAGGGAGGAGACGGCCTCCTGCTCACCAACGTTGCTGGCCAGGTTCAGCTTGTCGTCCGACAGGAGCGCGGTCTCCCAGGCAGAGCCGACCAGGAGGACGCGACCCTCGCGCGGGACCATAAAGCGGGTGAGCACTTCGCGGGCCCGAATGAGGATGCCCTTCAGGTCGCGGCCGGACTTGGCGCCGGCCAGTGTGACGGCATAGCTCTGGCCGAGCATCTTGTCGACCGCGCCGCGCTCCAGGCCGCGCCCGATCGCTTCGACCTGCTTGGCCATGAGCTTGGTCCAGCCGCCCAAGTCCATGTCGCGCTGCTCGTCGGTCATCTTGACCGCGGAGTAGGTGTTGCCACCGAAGGCGACCGCGACGGTCTTCTCGGCGTAGTCGTCAAACTGAATGGGCGCGGCACGGTCGTTGCGCCATCCGTAGGTGCGAAACGGTAGGACGCCTTCGACCTTGACGTTGATGGTGTCGTTCTCGGTGCCCTTGTAGGCGTCGATACCCTCGCGCTGGAAGATCGCAGGCACGACGAGGGACTGCTCCAGAGCAACCGCCGCAGTTGCGGCGATTTTCCCTGGCTTGACAATGACGTGTTCGGCCACTGGGGCTTACTCCTTACGGTAGAGGGGCGCGACTCAGCGAGCGTGCCGGTTCAAGGGGTGATGGTCAGTAGCGGTTGCGGCGGAAGTCGGCCACAGCCTTGACCGGGTCGAAGTCCTCGTCGTCGTCCCCGGGATTGAGGCCCCCAGTGAGCGACTCGGGGGCTGGAGCGACCGCGAACTGCGAGAGCGCCTTCGCGTCGGCCTCCAGCTCCTCGGGGGTGGCCCCCACCAGTCGCTTGGCCAGGGCCGCGGGCAGCTCGTACTTGGCGGCCACCTCGTTGAGCAGGATCTGTCGCTCCAGCGCCTCGACCTGCTCCTTCAGTACAGCGGTCGCCGCCTCGAACTCCTCGACGGTCTTGGCCGAGCTGAGCTTGGCCTCCGTCTCGCGGAGCTTGGTGCGGTAGTTGGCCGCCTCGGCGTTGGCGTCGGTCAGCTTCTTGCGCAGCACCTCTGCGGGGACCGACTCCTCGGCCGGCTTCTGTTCCGTCTCGTCGCCCTTGGGGGCCTCGCCCTCCGGGGGCGTCTCGACGGTCTGCTCGGTCTCGGTGTTGGGGGTTTCCTGCTCAGGCATAGCTACGCCTCCTGGACGCTCGTTGCGGATCGCCGAGCCTCCTGGGCTGCGGCCTTCTGTTCTTGCCGGATGAACCGGCGCCAGGCGGACACTGCCGCCTGGCCCGACAGGCCCCGCGTCACCTTCGGCCACAGCTCCGCGTAGGAGCGGTTCAGGGCGTAAGCGGGGCTGCCGTACTGCTCGGGCGCGAAAACCGGCTCGGCGTAGCAGTGACAGTTGTCGTGGTACCGGTCGCCATCGGCGTACTCGCCTGAGTCCAGTTGGGCCAAGGTCGGCCCCGCGGCCTCCTGTGTGCGGTACGCATCGCTGCGGACGAAGCCACGCGAGATGAGCATCGCGCACCACCCGCAAGGGGTTCCCGTGCGCGAGAGTCGGACGTAACCAAGGGCTCGCCGGTCGCGGCTGGCGTGGTTCCAGACCGCGGACCGACCACCATTCATTGCGATGCGCGCGGCGGCTGCCGCTTGTTGGGCGCCCGCCTGCCGGTGGGCTTCGTTGCGCAGCCTGTCCACTTCGTCGGCTGGCTGGCTCGTGTCGATCACGTCGACCTTCGTGCCGAGAGTCTGGGGTCCGAGGGCTTCGAGGACTGTCCTCAGCTCCTCCTCGGCGTCGCGCTCGATCCGCTCCTCGTCGTCCCGCAACCCTTCGAGTTCCTCGACCAGAATTCGGTCAAGCTCGGCGTCCGAGTCTTCCTCCAACTCCTGGCCGGAGGGGCTCTCGGGGGCCTCTACAACTCCAGCGGGTGAACCGCTAGCAGTCGACGAAGGAGAGGTCGAGGGGCCGGAAGGGGAGGGGGCCGGGCGCCCCTCCTGGGGACTCGCGGCGGGCTCTCCTGCCAGCGCGGCAAACTCTCGCCGCAGGACGTCCAGAGTCACGTACGTGGGCTCCGGGTGGTACGGATCGGCGACCGTGGTTCCCGTCCGCAGGGCGCGAGCCAGGCGATAGTAGGCGCGGGCAAGGTCGCGGCTCATGCGCCGCCGAGTCATGACCATTGTGATGGCCCGCCTCAGCCAAGCGCCCGCGGTGGACGCCTGGCTCGTGACCGGCACCTCGCCCCAGAGGCTGATGGCCTCGGCGGTGGTCTCGACCCCGATCTGAGTCAAGGCCACCTGGAATGCGGCTGACGCGCGATCAGCCTCGGACTGATGGGCCGCGGTTGTCATGCGGCGATCAGCCCCTCACTGGACGTGGCCGGCACTGAGGGTGCGGGCGTCGCGCGAGTCAGGGCGTTCGCCAGCCGCCCCACCGAGTCCTCGCTCTCGGCCAGCTCCACCCAGTCCTCATACTCAGATTGAGTCACGCCCGGCACGCGCTTCCACAGGCCCCGCCTCGGAATACCGAGCAAGTCGGCGAGCTTGCCGAGAGCGTCAGCGGCCTGCGCGAGGCTGCGCGACTCCATGTCGCGCCACTTCACTTCGCCGTGGAAGTCCTCGGCGGCGGACGTCTGCCCCTCCAGCTCGGCGGCCAGCCTGAACACTCGCTCCCATGCTTCACCGAAGATGCTCCGGAACTCGCCCACCTTGCGCGCTAGCGCCGTCTCGGCGGCCAAGAGGGCCTCGGCAGACAAGTTGGCGATCTGGCCAAGCAGGTGGTGGGGCGGGGTCTGCGAGATGGCGGCGAGATGCCGAATACTCATGTCTACCGAGTCGATCAGCGAACCGATCGGACCGGCCGGAAGGGAGCCGAATTTGACGTCCGGATCTTCCGCGAACAGGAAGCGCCTGGCGTTGTGGTTGATCTGCTCCGGGATTGGATGCCCGTCCGGCCCGAGCTTGGGCCGGCTCTCGACAGCAAGGGCCGGGTCCGTGACCACTGCCCCGTTCTCGTCCAGAAGTTCCATCTGCATGGGCGGGGCCATGCCGGTGGCGTATCGCACCTCGTGCGAGGTGTACGTCTGGGCGACCAGAGTGTCAAAGACGGTTTGATTGATGCGATCCTGGAGCGAGATCATCGGCTCGATGACACCGATCGTTCGACCTTCGAGGTCGACCGAGGCGGCGAAGCGGGTGACGGGGCACTCGCTGGCCCCGTGCGGCTTCAGCGCCGTGACCCGCACGCTGTCCAGGTCGGCCCTGGACGCGTATGTCACTTCGTATTCGCGCTTAGCGTCCCACATGCGGGCCTTGCCGCGGGTCTTGCCCTTGGGCTTGGCGACGATCGTGAGAGCGGCGTACGGGGTCTCATCGTTGGCAGGGTCCTCATAGAGAGCCGCAGTCTTCAGGGCCGACAACCCCTTAGAGATGACGCCCTTGCTGGTCCTCTCCGTCACGACGAACGAGTGCCCGAACTTCAGGGCCCCCCTATAGATCGCGGCTTGACGGGCGTCGAGTCGCGAGCGCTGCCAGTGAGACCACTCAGTGCTCTGCGAGGAAGGCGCCTCGGGGAGGCCATCGACCTTCGCGGCGCCGGGCCGGAACCCGTCGACATAGAGGGCCTGAGCGGGAGTCCCGACCAGCAAGGGCATCCAGTTGGATACCGCACGCTTCGCTAGGAGTCGATACTCGTCGTCCGCGCGGGGCGGCATGTACGGATCGTCATGTTCGCCCCGGTCGTAGCGGTCGATCCTTTCGAGGGTTTCCATGTCGCGGTCGAGGACCGCAAGGAGCTCCCTCGCTAGCGCTACCGAACTGACAGCGCTCGCCATAACTCACCCCCTTGTCACACTTGCACACTGCTACATGAAATGACCCCGCCCGCTCCGCTTGCGGACCCGCTTGCCGCGGGCGCGCAGGTCGTACAGCGCCTCGTGCGCGAGCATCAGCGCGGCGTAGGCGTCGACCTTGCGGGGCGAGTCCTTGGACTTCTTGCGGAACGAGATGCCATGGCCGTTGGTCGCCCTCTGGGCGTTCAGTGCGTGCCGGCGCAGCACCGCACTACCGTCGTAGCGGAGCTTCTCATCGAAGACGGACCGCATCAGGCGCTCGTGCGCCAGGGTCGAGGTCTTCAGTGACGATCGCATGTCCCAGCCGATCGAGTCCTTCCCGAGCGGCGAGCGAACCGCGAGGCCCTCGCCGTAAGCGTCGTCCCACTCGGAGATGTACGACTCCCAGAGGGCGACGTCGGCGTAGAAACCCTGCACTGAGTACGTCCTGAAGGCGTCATGCACGGCCGAGTCCACAGCGGCACGAGGAACCACCCAGCCGTCGCCCTGGGGGCCATCCGGCCTCTCCCAGACTCCGAGCACGAAGGCGCACATGTCCCGCACGCGCAAAGCGATCAGGGCTGTGCTGTCGTCCGTCTTGCCGCCGTCGAAGCCGAGGGTTACCTCGTCGCCAGGCTGAAGCGTCTTCAACTCGTCGAGCAGGGCGGCCCACTGCGCCTTCCCGTACAACGCGTCCTCTTCGGCGACAATTTGGTTCAGGTACATGCGCCGCGAACGCGAGGCCGAGATCGTCACATTCATGACGGACTTGATGATCGACTCGACCTTCAGCCAGACCGCGTCTCCCCGGATCTTGGGGAGAACGATCCGCAGCGCCTCGGGCGTAAGCGGGGTCTTGGGGTGGGCCTCGATCGAGTCATAGAGGGCGCCGACGTCGACCGCCTTGCCCTCGCAGACTTTTTCGTACGCCTCGCGCATTCGCTCGGCGACGCTGTCCTCGCCGGGCATGAACGCGTTGGTGATCGACAGGTAGCGGCTGTCCATCTTCGTGGCGTTGCCGTCGATGGTCTCGTACATCCGGTGGCCGCCATTGCCTGAGATCCAGTGATGGGTCTCGTTGAGCAGTGTGAAGGTGGTGCGCTTGCCCTCGATGGCCCGGTATGAGCTGGTGACCGCCTGAAGGCGCTTCCGGCCCCGGTCGGCACGGATGAGCTCGGCGCCCATCTTGATGCCGTACGTCTGGATGAGCTTCGGCCCCATCAGGACCGGCAGGTAGCCCATCGTGTTCGTGGTCTGCTCCTGGCTGACCGCGGTCACCTGCACCCACGCCTGCGGGTGCGCCTTGGCTACTGGCTCACCGTTCTCATCCCAGTGCGAGAAGCGGGAAGGTCCGACGAACTCGACCAGCGAGATCACGGCCAGCAAGGGATCTTTGCCCCAGCCCTTCAGCCGCTGCAAGACGCCGGTCCGGTAGATGAACTCGCCGTCCTCGTCGATGGCGTACCACCACAGGAGGAAGCGGAGCTGCTCGCGGGTGAAGCGCCAAGGAATGCGCCGCTCGTCGGTCGAGCCTTCGCCGTCGAGGTACTCGGCGCACCAGCCGGCGATCTGCCATCCAAGCGTGTGTGTGGGGAGCTTCCAACGACCGAAGGCGTCCCTCATCCAGGTGGGGCCGTGGAACTCGGGTTCGAGGGCCTCGATCTCCTCAATCGAGAGAGGCTTAGGCGCAGCCATGGCCCACCCCCATTAGCTAGGTTTCGAGCCCGAGCTCCCTCTTGTAGTCGGCGATAGCCACGACGGACGCGGAGTCGTTCTCGGGTGCAGGCTCGGTCAGTTCGATGCGAACACGACGCCGGTCGCCCTCGGCGACGAGGAGTCGCTCGAAGGCGCTGTAGATGGTCTGGAGCATCTGTCCCGAGCGCTTGCCGGACTTCTTGTAGTGCGACAAGTCTTCACACAGCGAGTAGGCGAGGGCCCAGTCGGAGTTTTGGTAGAAGTCGGCCTGACCGGACGACTTCATGCCGTCCCACAATCGCTGGGCGATGGGATGCCAACTCCGATCCGCGTTCGGGATCTTCGTCTCGCGCGCCAGGCCCTTAGTTACGGGCTGAACGTCCGAACCCTTGCGCTCGCGCGGGCGAGCCAGGTCGGCTTCTCGGTTGGGTACGGGTCCGGGCACTGGCTCACCCCCTCGGAGCGCTAGAAAAGGCCGCCAGTTAGGAAGTGGACAGCCAGCCATGTAACGAAGGCCAAGAGGGCGAGCCGTCGCAGTCGTGTCGTTCCGTCCGCCCTGGTGCCCCTCTTGGTATGGAACCAGGCCCACACATGCTCGGAGAGGGTGTCGCCAGGCGCCTTGCGGGCCAGAGCCGCACCCTCGATTACGCAGAAGGCCGCGAGCCATCCGACCCACAGCCAGGACCAGATGTCCACTCGTCGTCGCCTCCAAGTTCTCGGGCGTTACGACGCGCGGCCCGGTAAGCGCGGACGGGGCTATTTGTTTGAAGGAGCATGACCGTCAACCGCTCCTTGTGCGCCGCCCGAGATCGAACCCGGGGACCGGGGTGCACGCTCCGGTCGCGAACCTGCCGACGCTCCCGCCATGGACGGGAAGTTTCAGCCCCCTGGTGGTTAGCCAGGGGGCGGGCACCGCACCAGGGGAGAGGAGGGCCCTGGGGTGCCAACCGGTGTCTCGACGAGCGAGGCTCGGAGCACCAGGCTTACAGGAGGCCGGGGTGGGCCTCGGTCCGTTGGAAGCGCTTCGCAATCCGGCGCCGTTTGGCGGCCAGGGCAGCAGCGCCCTCCCTGGACGACTTGCGCTGGTGATGCCATCCGCAGAGCGATGTCAGATTGGCTTCTCGATGATCGTCACCAGCGACGATGTGGTCCACGTCGGTGGCCGGCTCGGCGCAGCGTGCACCCGCTCGGTCTAGCGCGGTGCACCGCCCTCCGTCTCTCCGGAGAACTCGACGTCTGAGGGTGGGCCAGTTGGCCGGCAGGCGCTGACGCCTGTCAGACCCTTCCCATTGAGGCATACGGCCACCCCCAAGGTAAGAGCTAGCCCAGGGCAAGCTGAAGCTGCTGGAGCTACGTCAAGCGAGGCCCGACAGGGCCTCCAGCCTGCTATTTCGCTAGCCGCTTACTCCTACACTTATAGATACGGAGGTCACCTCGTCTCAGTCAGGGTGCCTCTACTGTGATGCCGCTCACACCAGTGCTGGACAGTGGGCTGGCTCTGGGCCGCCTGGCGGCGGCCCTTGATGTAGAGGCGACGGCGAAGGAGTGAGACTGGCTCCTTGGCGAAGTTGCTGGAGCGCCCTTCCGGGCGCCATAGAGGCAGCCGGCAAGCTCTCTGGGGCGGCGAAGCCGCCCGCAATGAAGGAGACTGGCAATCGCCAGCAGGCTACGGTTAGCGGATGCCCCAGAACCTCGATAGCGACCTTCAATTCGCGCTCCAGATCACTGGCCACACCCTCGCAGAAGGGCCGGCCGACCCAGACTCGCCGCTCGGGCGGCTGCTCGCGCTCGCGGCCGAGCACGGAGAGGAGTCGCTGACTGAGGAGCACTTCTCCGCGGCAATGCGCGGCGCCCTCTAAGGGCATTCGACCGCCGCTGAACTGGGAATCTGCGCGGCGGGGCCTGTACGGCGTCCATTCGGAACGACCCTGGAACCGTGGCAGAATCCGAGCGGCTAAGACACGTCGGTTCCCCTCCCGGCGCTCCGGGGGTCACCCCCCACCCTCCTCTCGACTGGGAGGGGAACCGCGCGTGCGTACCCGCGCGTGCGTGCGTGTGCGGAGCGAGGCCCTCGCGAACGGCCATAACGGCAGGTCGGAGGCCCTTTCCGGGGCCTGTCGAACCCTGCGCTCAACGGACCTCCGAAAGGGGCTGGATGACCCCTGGCTTGACATCGGTGTGCAAGTTTGGCAATGTTCTGTCTGTCGCCACCACGGGATGCGGAGCAGGCCGAAAGGCGAGCATCGCGAACGAGTAGCGAAACTTGCACATCGACTCACCTCCGGGTAAGTTGAGATCAGCAAGGCAGGCAAGGCGAGTGAGTGACCTCGGATACCGATGTACGGGGATAACGAACTGCGACCGGTGGTTAACGGCTCGCTCGCAACATGCCAGCCAAGCTAAGTGCAAGTTGTACAACTCGAAGTGAGTGTGATACTTTCACTTCAGCGCAAAGCCTTCGAGCCAAGCGCACAGAGCTTGGATTGTCGCTCACCCTGGCCCCCGAGAGGGACGTCGCAGCCGAGAGGTGTGGGGTGGGTAAGAGGATTCGGTTAAGGCCCTGAAGGGGCTGAGGGAGACGTGAGCGGGGCACCCTGCTCTATCCCGACGCTTTAGCTACCTCACCCGGTAGTGCTGGAACCCTGATCACCTGTAGAGGTACAGCCTCTCGAAAGTGGGACCAACCCAACGGGTTGGGCTTACCCCACCTTGCATGGCCTGATGAACCCGCCTGACTCGCTGAGTTGGGTGGGGGAAACTTTGGGACGGGTGTCCGTTCCGGGGAAGTCGGCAGCCGTGTATGACTGAGAGTGCCGGGGCCTCGACTGCCCACCAGGCAGGGAGACAACAACACGTCCCCTACCTGCCGGACGGCCGGAAGATTGGCCAGAAGGGAAGGGGGCAGTCGAGGCCCACCACTCCCCCCGATTGCGGACAGTAGTGAAAGCGGTCGGGGTACGAGTGGCGAATCTCGCCAACGCAGTGTCTCCGCAGGATGCGGAGAGAGGGGCCAGCCAATAGGGCTCCTCGCAAAGCCCCTCGATTCGCGGGTCAGCGATAAGTCGCTGACGGTGCGAGCGAGCCTCGGAAGCCTCGGGGGGTACCGGGACCTAATTCAACTCCGCAAGGACTTGCGTCCCTCGACCCATATGTGCAAGTGTAGCAACACGGGAGAGAGCATGAGCGACATCGTCACTTCGACGCACTTCGGCTGCGCCAACTGCGAGGACTTCTATCTGATCGTCGGGCCGCTCCGTACGGTGGTCAAGGTCACCGAGGGTGGCCAGGATCTGGGGCTGGACCTGCTAGTTGAGGCTGCGGAGTTCTTCCGCTACCCCGAGTGCTCCGGCTGCTTCGCGCCCTTGACCTTCGGCCGCGACCCCTTGACCCACGGTCATTCGTAGGCATGTGTGCAAGTGTGACAAGGTGAAACCCCTTCGGGGGTCCGGCCGGGATGGGTTCCCTGCCGCTGATGAGCCAGCCTGCTCAGGATCGAGGGAGACTCGAAATGCAAGCACGACAGGTAACCGCGCACTTCTACTTCGGCGCACTCACCCAGGCCAGGCGCGCATCCAAGCTCGTGGCGGGTGCAACAAGCAAGCCGGCCGAGATGCCGAAGGGCGCACGCTACTTCCTTGCTGACGACCTGATGAGCGGGTTCGGCATCGACGGAGACGGCACGCTGATCGGAGTCTTCTCCCTGATCAAGGGGCGCGGGGAGGGCATGGTTACCCACGCCATCAAGAGTGGCGCAAGGAAGTTGGACTGCTTCGACGGGTTCCTTCCCGGCTACTACGAGCGGTTCGGGTTCGTCGAGACGGAGCGCGTTCCGAACTGGACGCAGGGCGAGCCTGACGTCGTCTTCATGGCGCTGGCCTGAGTGTGCAAGTGTAGCGAAGGATGACGACGATGACCCTGGACGAGCTGCGCAAGGCGCAAGCGGCAGGCAACAAGATCGTGGGGGCGGCAGCCCCGGCCATCGGCCACGAGATGGAATACCGCCCCCGCAACGGGCGAGACCCCCTGCCCTGGATCGAGAAGGGCCAGGTGCATAGCTGGGCCCGGTATCGAAGCCGGGAAGTGAAAGTGGCGCGATAAGGCGAAACCCCCTTCGGGGGTCCGGCCAGGTGGTTCCTGGTCGCTGATGAGCCAGCCTGCTCAGCTCGGAGGAGTTCACGATGTTCGTCTCGCTCGCCAAAACCCCCCGGTCTATCTCGTACGGCCGGATGCGCTCCAGCGTCCTGAACGGCCTTCGCAGGAACAACTTGCTCGCCCTGTCGCTGGAGTTCGGGGAACGCCAGTACCTCGCCGACGTCAAGCGGTTCGAGGCACACCGGACGACCATCCTGGACGTTGCCTGATGGAGCCCGCGGAGGAGTTCCTCGCCCGGAGGCCGCGGTACAGCCGGGCACACGTCGAGGAGATCGCCACGGCCTGTGAGGGAGTAGTGCCGTTCTGCGGAGAGTGCAAGGACTGGCACTTCGACGCGGAGCCCCATAGCGGGGACTGAAGGCGAAACCCCTTCGGGGGTCCGGCCGGCTTGGGATGCCGGCCGCTGATGAGCCAGCCTGCTCAGCGAGAGGACACGAACATGCAGCCGCATCGCCACATTCGGACGTACATCCCGGGACGCGGTCAGTACCAGACCAGCGCGGAGCGCTTCGACCAACTCATAGCCGAGTACCTGCCCGCGTCCCCTGCAAGCCTGCGAGCGGAGCTCCAGCGGCTTTCCGACGAGGAGCACGGCGGGCACATCGATTACTCAGACCTGGCCACCGTGACCGAGTGCCTGCTCATTCTGGGTGAGCTGCGCGGATTCGCAACCAACTGAAGGCGAAACCCCCTTCGGGGGTCCGGCCAGGTGGTTCCTGGTCGCTGATGAGCCAGCCTGCATCAATCCGGAGGAAGTAGTCATGCCCTACACGGTGGAGTGGACCGAAGTGAGCTCGCACAAGAGGGTCCTGAGCGATGAAGAGATGGCCGACCTGATAGGCGTCACGGTCGACGAGCTGGCGGCGATGGAAGAAGACGAGGTCGAGAGCGACTTGCCGGACCTCCTGGCCGAGCTCGAAGACGGAGGGTTCGAGGGCCTGGAGCGCGAGATCGACGAGCTGATCAAGCACTGAATTAGGCGAAACCCCCTGTCGGGGGTCCGACCAGGCGGTTCCTGGTCGCTGATGAGCCAGCCAGTGCACATCACCCTACGAGACCGAAAGGTCAAACATGTTGGTAGCCGGGGGGAGATCGGTGTTGCTCGATGCGCGACGGAGTCGCGAAGACAGTGACGGAGAAGCCGGGTTCTTCAGGAGGGCAACTCGCCTTCCTGGCGACGAGTGAAGCACCAATGCGAAACCCGGCCTTCCTTGCGGAGGGTGCGGGTCGGGGCAGGGCGGCGCCTGCCTCCTGATGAGCAGCCGTAGAGGAGAGACATGGAGCTGGACAGGGAGACCCTGGAGAAGGCAGCACAGGGAGCACTGGAGCGCCCGAGCGACGCGATGTTCTGGGACGACCGCCTGTTCACAACGCACGGTGCGGTGTTCCACTGGGCTGAACTCAGCGACGACCTCTTGGAGGAGTCCAACTACCTGACCGCCCTGGCCGAGATCCAGGGGGCAGCCGGTGACGATGCGGACGAGCATGTCATCGACGGGACGTCCCGGCACTTCGCCCACGGCTCCCTGCGCACCATCTACGTTCAGGTCTACGACGATGACGTGATCCGGTGCCGCAAGTGCGCAAGTGCGGCGGCCTGGGCGGTCAGTCGAAAGAAGCACGGTCGACGTCGATTCCTGTGCGGCGCCTGCAAGAACGACTGGGATTGGGACAGCAAGCACTATGGCCTCCCCGCCCTGGAGCCGATCGCGTACCGACCCCGGTTCACCGCGGCGTTCATCGAGGCCACCGAGCTGGCGCTCTCACTTCAGGACTATCCGATTCTTGACGAATCGGATTACTCCGAGCGCGAGTGGGAGGCGTTCGAGAAGGCGCTGAAGGAAGCGGTCGAGCACGCCCAGAGCGAGTATGGGCTCGTCGATACCTGCGCAGAAGACAACGCCATCGCAGAGCTGTACTACCAGAACGAGGACGGCGAGCACCGACAGAACTGGCGCAGCCCGGATGACGTCGACTGGGAGGTGGTGGCCACCGAGTATCGCGAGGCGCGGGATGTCTACTTCCTGGAGCTGGCGACCGAGGTCTACCGATGGAACGTTCTCGGATACAGCCCGGATCAGCTCGCGTTGTTTGCGGCCTAAGTGTGCAAGTGTGACTGAAGGGCGAGGCCGAAACCCCCTCGGGGGTCGGGGCGGGGTGGCTCCCGCCTCCTGATGATGGCAGCCGCGAATGTGAAGGTGTGGCAGATGAGTGCAGATATTCGGGAGCGCACGACCAGACTTCAGGCCCTCGTCAAGGAGGTGCAGGAGTGGCGCACCGAGCAGGACCCCGGCACCGCCGAGTGGCACACCCTGATCGAACTGGCGGAGCAGGTTGAGGGCCTGCTCACCGCCCTCCCTTGGGAGTTGCAGCCGGCCCCGACCGTGGACGAGCTGATCGAGGTGATTGGGCTGTGATCGGCGAGCTGTGGCGGTTCTTCCAGAGGAAGCACCGCAAGGGCAATGGGGTCCGGTGGGCCCTGGCTTACACCTGGAGCCATGCACGGTGGCTCTGGCAGCAGAGGGGGAAGTGATGCCGAAGTTTCAAGTGCTCGTGAGTGAGTGTGTCGAGTACGCGGTCATCGTCGAGGCGGATGACGAGAGCGAGGCAAAGCTCTTGGCCGATCAAGAGCTTGTCCATGCTGGCGAAGTCGAGAAGCTCCAGCTAGAGACGGGTAAATGGCGCCGCGTCGTCTGGAGCGCCACTCGCCAGTGAGGCGAAACCCCTTCGGGGGTCCGGGGGGCTGGCATCCCCTCGCTGATGAGCCTGCCAAAAGAAGTGGAGATAGCGCAATGACCCCGAAGTTCCGCCTTCGCGACATGAGTGCCCGTGACTCGAAGCGCAAGGACAAGGCCACCACTCTGGAGCGCAAGCGGGTGCGTGGGGCGAAGTACGAGGGCGACACTTCCGTGAGCGCCCGACTGGGCGGAGTGTCCGCCTGATGCCCACTGCCGCGGAGATAAAGCAGTACGTCAGCGACGAGCACGCCCAAGGCGTGATGGAGATCGCCTCGGAGGGCGGTATCACCTACTGGGCGACCCAGCCGACCGATGACGAGTTTGCCGGCCTGCCGGCCGGTAAGACGTGGACGATCACCGAGGGGACCGCGCCGCATCCGATGTTCCCCTTCTACGACAAGCGCGAGGTGGACGGCATTCACTACCTCAACGCTGACGACATCCGCGCTGCGTACGCCAAGCTGCTCGATCTCAATCAGACGGTCGTGGGTCGGGAGTACCACGGCTACATCGTTCAGTCGTGGATCGACAGGTCCGAGGCAGGCGGCATCGACCTCGGGCAGATCGACGCCGGGACGGCCGATGTCATCGTCCAGGTGGCCATCTTCGGCGAGGCAAAGTACGGCTAGGCCATGGTGTGCAAGTGTGGCAATGTGTTAGTTTGACATCGAGAGGCGAAACCCCCTAACGGGGGTCGGCAGGGGTGGCACCCCCGCCCTGATGAGCCAGCCGAAACGAAGGTGGGGACAGAGTGAGCGAAAACGAGAGCACCGTCTACGAGTACGACACTGCCGGGGGCAAGCTCTACATCAAGGTCCGCCCAGCAGAGCGGCGCACCTACACCGACTACAGCTCGGATCGAGGGGGTCCCGGGGAGCAGATCCAGCCCCGCCTGGAGATCGGTACCGACCCTGAGTTCAAGGCCGAGGTGGAACGCGGCTTCGTCAAGGTGCGCGGACGCAAGTACGCCACCCAGAACCTCGTGAAGTACCTGCCTAACAGCCTCGGGGCGCAGCGCGGTGGCTCCCCCTGGTCTCGCGAATCCAGCTACAGCGGTGGCTTCCGCAATGATCGCGGGGGTCAGGTCGCCTACCAGGCGAAGGCGTGGGATTCGCTTCGAGAGATCGAGCGAGACGTCCTCGACCGCTTCCATGAGGAGCACCCTGAATGGGAGGTCGAGAGCGCGCGCCTCTACTTCGCGTACGAGGTGAGCGACCACCTCTACAAAGCGCAGCGTCTGCGCGGGGAAGCCGACGAGAACGAGCGCAAGGCGAACGAGTGGCAGGCGCGCCTTGACGAGCTGACGGTGTGACGTGAACTCCCTCGAACTGCGGTACGCGATCTACAAATCGCTGATGAGCCAGCTACAACCCGCCACGAACATCACGGCAGTCGGCCTGTCGTCGCCCGAGCCGGGCGAGCCTGTGGCGATTGTCGTGGGAACGCTGGACCCCAGCGGGGACACCCGGACCTACGTCCTGACCATCGTCGAGATCTAGCAAGGCGAAACCCCTTCGGGGGTCGACTGGAGTGGATCTCCAGTCCTGATGAGCCAACCCATAGTGTGAAAGTTGGACAAAGAATGGGACGCATGAAGGACATCGCTATCGACCTGATGGCCCTCGAAGCCGGTGAGTTGGGGGTCGAGGAGACGCTCGACCTCTTCGCTCTACTGATCAAGTCGGGCATGGCGTGGGACCTCCAGGGCAGCTACGGCCGTACCGCCGAACGCCTCATCGAGGCGGGCCTCATCACGAGAGACGGCGAGGTCTCGCCCAACGCTGTTGAGCAAGCGATGGCCGCGTGAGCCGCCCGACCAAGCCACCCAAGCAACTGGCCGCTCGAATGGATGCCGAGCTGGCGAGAAACGTGGAGCGCCTGGCCCCAACGCGCCTCTCGCCAAGCGACATCGTCAAGCGCTCGGTCGCCTTGTTCGTCGCGGTCTATCAGGTGGCAGTCGAGAACGGCGTAGCTCAGCCGGACGAGATTCCGACACTGACCGCCTTCCGCTATCAACTCCCTCCCCTCCCACAGCCGCCCCGCACGGGCGAACTCCGCCTCCCCCTCTCGAAGGAGAACTCGAAGTGAAGCTGACCAAGCACCTGATCGCCCTCGCCGCCGCTGTCGCGCTCGTGGCCACCGCATCGCAGTCCGCCGTAGCCACCGACCGGCCGAAGGCGAAGTCCGTGCAGCGGCCGGTCGCGGTGAGCTGGGCGCCGGCCGCCCAACTGCCCACCAAGCCGTGCTCGGAGGACGACCAGACGTCGCGCTCCTGCTACTGGGACGCGGCCCGCATGGGCAACGGCAAGGGGTACTCGTACGTGGTCGACGCTCGCGGGGAGGTTACCTACCTGAACCCGAAGCTGAACGACCGATCTGCGCGGGTCAGTTTCGCAACCCAGAAGAAGGCTGCCGGCTGGGAGTTCTGGGGTGCCGTCTGGGGTCACCAGCTCTGCTGGGCCAAGGTCGGCGAGACCTCCTACATCCACTGCTTCGACGGCTTCAAGGAGACGAGCTGACGTGGGCTTCAGCAAGACCCTGACGCGTTCCGGGAAGGACGGGTGCGTCCCGATCGGCGTCGGTTTCTACTACATCGATGACAACAACGCGCGATGGTCACGTCTGCGCAACGCCCGCTGCCTCACCACCCCACTCCCCAACGGCGGGCGCCGGTCGGTGTTCGTGGATTGCGATGGGCGCGCCGTTGCGACTGCGTGGTTCTGGAACTGGGACTGATTGAGCGCCCCGAAGAGGGCATTCGGCGAAACCCCCTTCGGGGGTCCGGCCAGGTGGTTCCTGGTCGCTGATGAGCCAGCCTGCTTAACGAGAGGACACACCGCAGTGACGATCACGCAGGACATCGCCCGCCCCGCAGCCCCAGAGGCGGATGACACCTGGAGGGCTCTCGCCATGGCCACTATCGAGGAACTGGCGCTGAAGCGCGCTGAGTTCTCGGCGGATGACGTTTGGCTGGCAGGGCTGCCCCGCCCGAAGGACTCCCGAGCGCTCGGAGGCATCCTCGCGAGCGCGAAGCGCGCGGGTGTCATCGAGGACACCGGCCGCATCGTTCCGAGCGTTTTCCAGTCCGGCCACTACGGGCCGCGCCGCGTGTGGCGCTCGCTCGTGACGGCAGGGGCCTAAGCCGTGACCGAAGAGATAGCCGTGCGCTTTGCCTCGGACACTTCCCGGCACCAGATGACTATCCATCACGACGATGGCGTGTATCGCCACCTGCGATACACGAGCAACCCCACGGGGTACGGCGAGTACTGGTTCGACCTGATCACCTGGCCTGGGCGCTTGGCCATCGTGAGCGATGTGGGTGATGACTACGTCTTCACGCGTCACACCGACATGTTCGAGTTCTTCCGCGGCAGAGCGGTTAACCCGCACTACTGGTCCGAGAAGCTCGGAGGCGGCCGGCGATCCGTTCAGGAGTACTCCGAAGACGTGTTTCGCCAGGTCGTGCGCGACCTGTTCGTGGACGCAGTCCGCTACGGCGACGCCCCGCGCGGTCTCGGTCAAGCGGTGCGTGAAGGGCTCTTGAACCAGGACACTTTCACCGACCGGGAGGCCCGAGAGCTGCTGGAAGCCTTCGAGTACCGGGGCTTTCGGTTCAAGGACACCTGGGAGTACAGCTTCCGCGACTACGAACCAGCATTCCTGTGGTGCTGCCACGCGATCGTCTGGGGCATCGCACGGTACGACCGACTGACTCGCGGCGGCCTGCAAAACCTAGCCACTCCAACCCGTGCCAAGGCGGCCTGACATGGCCCGGGAGCAAGACGGCTGGGAATACGTGGACGGCCGGCCGCGCTGGGCGCCGACCGTCGGGGTCGCAATGGCCAACATCACCTGCGGCTTGTACGGCGAGGAGTACGAGGAGATGCAACGCCAGCTCGACGACCTGGTGCGAGCGGCCCAACGCGACGCGGCCGAGCTGCTGCGCAAGCACGAGGTGGCGGACCCCATGGGCGCCGACTTCTACATCCCGATCGGCGTGAGCTACGCCGCCGACTTGATCTTTCCCGAGTACCCCAAGGAGGACGACGAGTGAACTCCCTCTTCCGGCAGGCCATCGAGCGGCACTTCGCCCGGACTCACGGCGCCGCCGTCGGCCTCGTGATCTTCAGCTACGACCGAGAGTGCGAGACCAGCAGCGACCGCGCGTTCGAGATCCGGGTCTACACGGCGGACTGGGGACTCATCGCCGAGTACCGCAACAGTGAGGCCATCCAGTTCTTGGACCATCTACTCGACAGCGAGGAGCCCGACAGTGAGTGAACGCGTAGAGATCGGCACCATCTGTGTCGACTCCGGCACGGTGTTCGTGGGTGACCCCTGCTACACCATCACCGGAGATGCGAGCCACCACATCGGCACATGGTCCGAGTGGTGCAGCAAGCACCCCTGGAACGGCGAGAAGTACAACATCGTCGAGCCCGCCGGCTCCAGCCTCGGCCTGAGCATCCCGACCAAGTACGGGGACGGCAACTACCCCGTGTACGCCGAGATCGAGGAGGGGCGAGTGGCTCGCGTCACCATCGACTTCGCCCCTGGGTGCGACGAGGAGGGCGACGAATGAAGATCGCAGTCACGATCACCGTGGAGATCGAGAACCCGGAGAGCTGGACGCTCGCGTTCGGAGTCGAAGGTGCGGCACAGATCCGCACTGACGTAAAGGGGTACGTCGGCACCAGCGTGCAGGGACTGCGCGTGTGGGGGGAAGTGGATGCGGAGGTGAGCTGGCGGTGAGTGAGCCGGTACCTGGCACGGGCCGGAAGAGTCCGGCCGCGCTCCGCTCCAAGACGGGCGGTGGGTCGCGAGGCGGCGTGAGCGCAGGCAGTCGCATCCTGGAGCACCGCTATCCCGACGAGGGCGACCGGGGCCCTTGGATTCGTCGCCTGGTCCGACGCCGCGAGGAGCGACTGTGGAAAAAGGAGGCGGGCGAGTGACCGCACTGCTCATCGGACTCGCGGGTTACGCACAGGCGGGCAAGGACACCGCCGCCCAAGCCCTCGCTGATCGCGGATGGCGGCGAGCCGCATTCGCGGACAAGCTGCGCGAGTTCCTGCTCGCCCTCGATCCACTACTCCCCGCGCTTCGCGAGGGAGGGGAGCCGTTCAGGCTCAGGCGGTGGATCGAGGCGGTGGGATGGGATCACGCGAAGGAGGAGCACCCCGAGGTGCGGGCCCTGCTCCAGCGCGCCGGCACTGAAGCGGGGCGCCGCGTCCTTGGTTCGGACGTGTGGGTGAACGCCCTGTTTCAGGAGCATGGGGACGCGCCCGCCTTGGTGGTGACTGACGTGCGATTCCCCAACGAGGCGCGCGCCATCCACGCCCGCGGCGGCGTACTCATCCGCATCCAGCGCCCTGGTGTTGGCCCCAAGCGATGCCGTGTCGGCATCGCCCACGAGAGCGAAACTGCGCTGCGGGGGTGGCCTTTCGATCACGTGCTCCTCAATGACGGCACGGCCTACGACTTGCGGCGGAAGCTGCAAGGAGTGGCGGAGCTGGTCGACCACAAGTTGCACACGCCGGTCTAGATGTGTAAGTTTGACAGCGAGAGCCGCCGAGCAAGGGAGTGTTTCAGTGGTCAACGACCATGCAGTGAAGGCCAGTTCGATTCGCGCACTGATCTCGATGTTCCAGCCGGGAGGCGAGGGGCGAAAGGGGGGTGACAGTGATGCGCTGGGAGTCCTCATCCACTCGCTCGGTGAGCTGGTCAACCCACCGAAGGAGGGCGAGCGGGTCAGCGTGCCGGCCGGCGCCACGACCACCAACGGAGGTGCCGTCCACTTCGGCCGTGAGGTTGAGGCAGAGGTGATGAAGGGCGCGGACGCTGCCGGAGACGTGCTGGTGCGCTCCGATGACGGCCTCTCCCAGTACGTGGCATATCACATGCTGCGCCGCATGTCCTAGTGTGCAAGTGTAGCCGAAACCCCTCCCTGGAGGGGTCGGGGAGGGGCGCCACCCTCCTCCTGATGAGGCAGGCGAAAGGAGTGGGCAGTGAGCCGCGAGATCGAGGTTGGGTCCAGCGCAGAGATCGACTACGAGGTGGGCCAGACCGTCCAGCTCAACACCGACCACTGGAAGGAGGTGGTGGGCGCTCGGGGAGACGAGGGCGAGATCATCCGCTTCGGCCCTGATGGTGACGACCTCTTCGGCTTCGCGTGGGTTCGGATGAAGGATTCCGGCGAACTCTTCCCATTCTTGCTGAGCGAGATCGCGAAGGTCGAAGCCGGCCAGGGCCGGTGAGGATCACCCCAAGGACCCACGAGGTCAGGAGGGTCGTCGACATCCTCGAAGACCCCACCTTCGAGGGCTCCGGGCAGATGGCGAAGGCCCTAATCAAGGAGGTCGCCGACATTCTCCAGATGCGAGACCTGTTCGTCATGGTCCACACCTGGGCGAACGGAGAGAAGGGCTTGAACTACGGCCCGTTCGGCTCGCCCGCGGAGGCGGAGGCGTTCGCCAAGAAGATGTCGTTCGGGGGCTCCGGGAAGGTCGTACCCCTGACGTCCTCGGGGGTCATGCTCGCCAATCACGACGGCAAGTCCGGCTGGCCCGGCTATTGCCACGAGCCCGAGTGCGGGCACGCCCCATGGATGCACGCGATCGAAGGCGCGAGCAGGGGGAAATGCCACCTCCATACGTGCAAGTGTGGCAAGTTTCGCAAGGAAGATCCGAACGCCAAGAAGGCGCCCAAGAGGGCGGCCACGGGAAGGGGGCAGGGAGTCAATGAGCTCTAAGGTCGAGTGGAGAGCGTGCTCTTGCGGCTTGAAGCGGGGATTCATCAGCGAAGCTGACGCCGAGAGGGCGCTCGGTCGAGCGCGGGCCAAGAGGACGCGAAGGGCTGACATCCTGGGTACGAGGCGCGGCCTCCGAATCGAGCGCCGCCTCTACTGCTGCGACTTCGGCCTCTGGCACCTGACGGCGGAGAACCGGAGGGCGTATCGGGGGGCTGCGGCGTGAGCGAATTCGATTGGATCGACGCCCTATTCATGCAGGACGGGCCATGCTTCATCTGCGGAGACCCGGTCGACCACTACGAGGTTGAGCACGGCCTGGCGACTGGTGACGGACGGACACGGGCCGACGTGGCCAGTCAGGGTTCCATCGATGAGTGAGAGTCCTGTCGTGAGCGTCGAGTGGCGCAGAACGCGATGGACTCCCGAGGAGCGAGCGCGGCTCGCGCGAATCCTCCTTGGCCCGGTGGTCCAAAAGGACTAGCTCAGCTACAGTTGCACATGCCGCACCTTTCGCCCCCTGGGTCCCTGTCGACTTGGGGGGCGCGTGGCATTTCGTGCAAGTTCAACTTAGGGGGAGCCATGCATACCACCACTCTGCCGCGGCACAGCAAGGTGCTTCGAGTGGCGATCTACCTGCGCGTTTCCACTGCGAAGCAGGTCGACGGTTACGGACTCGACGACCAGGAGGAGCGGTGCCGGGCATGGGTCTCCTATCAGCTCCGGAACGTCCGGCACGTAATCGTCGACATCTACTGTGATGGCGGCGTATCCGGCAAGCTCACGCACCGCGAGGGCGTGGATCGATTGACCTCGGACATTGAGGCCGGCTTGATCGACGTCGTTGTGTTCGGCAAGCTTGATCGGATTGGCCGCACGATGCGCGACATTCACCGCTGGGTCTACGACGTCACCGACTGCGGGGTACGAGTCGCTACCGCTGACGGGCGCATTGATTCCGAAGACCAGATGTTCGGCATCCAGCTTTCCCTGCTGGCGTACATGGCCGAGGTGGAGCACGCCCTGATTCTGGAGCGCACGCTTGGTGGCCGAATGAAGAAGGTCTCAGGGGGCGGCTGGGCCAGCGGCTCGCCGCCCTTTGGCTACATGCTCGACGAGGAGGGCGAGCCTGTCGTCAATCCCGCCGAGCTGGAGCAGGTCATCAAGTTCGCGGAACTTGCCATCGATCGGAAGTTCACCCGCGGCGAGTGTGCGAGCGCTCTGAACGAGGCCGAGTACCGCACCCGCACCGGGAAGCTCTGGGAGGGTAACAACCTCGTCCTCCGGATGCGCTTGGCGATTCGTGGATACGTGGACTTCACCTTCTCGGGCATGAACGAGGACGGCGAGGAGATCACCACCTCCTATCGCTTGGAGCTTCCCCCGCTCTTGCCGGAGGACCGCCGCACGGCGCTGGAGCGCGCCCTGGACGGCATGAAGGGCAACCCTCGGACCTCTTACTCGGATCACATGCTCTCCGGGCACCTGACGAGCCTCTGCGGGCATAGTCGATACGGCGCGGCTCGCGCCGAGCAAGGTGACGTGGTCTATCGGTGCTCGAACCGGTCGCCGGCCGCTGAGGGGCACACCTGTAAGCAGATCCCTGGCGAGGAGACGGAACGCCTCGTATGGGACGAGGTCGCCAAGCTTCTTACCGACCCGGAGTCGATCAAGGGACTCATCGGCGAGTGGCTGGGCAGCGTTCCTGAGCGTGCCAAGTCCTACCGCGTCCGCCTAGCAGAGATCGAGGGCAAGCTGAGCAAGCTCCGCACCACCCGGCGCAAGAAGATCGCCCTGCTGGCTGCCTCGCTCGATGAGGGGGACGAGGACGACCAGCGGCTGATCATGGAGCTAAAGGAGGAGATCGCTTCCAAAGAGAAGGGGCTCCGAGAGGAGCAGGAGCGCATCATCGAGTGGCTGGAGGATGCGGAGCGCAAGGAGGAGCGCGCTGACGGTATGCGGTCGCTGATCGATCGCATCGGCGCGAACGTTCGCGACCTGAGTAAGGCGGACAAGAAGCGGACCCTGGAGATACTCCGAGTCCGGGTCGAGATTGTGGGGGAGGGGAAGCCTGCCCGCGCGGGGGGCAGCAAGGACCCGATGATGGAGTGGCATCGCGAGAACTCGATCAAGATCCCGCTCTCCATCTCCGACGAGCAATGGGGGCGAGTTGAGGGCATCCTGGCGGGAGAGGGCAAGGCGGAGGGGCGGCCGTGCTTCGAGGTGCTGCTGGAGAAGCTGCGCAACGACAAGGGGTGGCATGACTATGACCGCGACGAGCGCATGGGCGGCAAGGGCTGGGGCGTCTTCTATCGCCTCGCGCGCCGATGGTTCACGACCGGCGCGTATGCGCGGGCGCTGGAGGCGCTCGGACCCTACGAGGGAGCCGAAGTATCTAGTGGATACACTTTGCCTCCCATGAAAATTCTCGGCGGCATAGACTTTTCACCGGAGAATGTTGTGAAATCTGAAGTACATCAGCGGACTCCTTCAACGAAGGGGATCACCGCGGAGCGGACCCCGGACGTCGAAGCTGCTCGCGGGGCAGCTGCGTGAACATGCGTACACAGGAGGCGACGAGTATGACGAACGCAGGCGGTCCGTTGGAAGGTGCCGTCATCGCGGTCGCCGGAGCAGCAGGCCCCGCTGGCCGGGCGACCTTGCTGCGACTGGCCGAGGCCGGGGCGATCGTGGTGGGGTCCGACGCCGATCCCGAGCGACTGGCCTCCGCGGTCGACGCCGCTCGGTACGCCCACGGCGGTGCGACGGTCACCGGTGACACCGTCGACCTCCTCGACCTCGCCGCCACCCGCGAATGGGCCGACAAGACGGAGAAGGAGTTCGGCCGGATCGACGGCCTGGTCCACCTCGTCGGCGGCTGGCGGGGCAGCTCGTCCTTCGCCACCACGGAACTGGCCGACTGGGACGTCCTGGAGCGACTACTCATCCGCACCGTCCAGAGCACCAGCCTCGCCTTCCACGACGGTTTGCAGCGCAGCGACCGCGGCCGGTACCTCCTGATCAGCGCCGCCGGGGCGAGCAGCCCCACCGCGGGCAACGCCGCCTACGCCTCCGCCAAGGCAGCCGCCGAGGCATGGACACTGGCACTCGCCGACGCCTTCCGCAAGGCCGGAGGCGACGAGGGCCCCAAGGCCGCCGCCGCCATCCTGGTCGTCAAGGCCCTGGTGCACGACGCGATGCGCGCCGAGCGCCCGAACGCGAAGTTCGCGGGCTTCACGGACGTGGCCGAGCTGGCCGAATCCATCGCCGGCGTCTGGGACCGGTCGGCTGCCGAAGTGAACGGACAGCGCCTGTGGCTGACGCCCCAACCGTGAAGACCGACGCGCGACGCCATCACGATCCCGCCCTTCGCGGCTTCGCCAGCGACAACTACGCGGGTGCCCACCCGGAGATCCTGGCCGCGCTCGCCCTCGCCAACGGCGGCCACCAGGTCGCGTACGGAGAGGACGAGTACACCGACCACCTCCAGCGGTTGATGCACAGCCACTTCGGTTCGACGGCGGAGGCTTTCCCCGTCTTCAACGGCACCGGCGCCAACGTCACCGCCCTCCAGGCGCTGACCGACCGTTGGGGTGCCGTGATCTGTGCGGAGAGCGCACACATCAACGTCGACGAGGGCGGCGCACCCGAACGCATGGGCGGGCTCAAGCTCCTCACCGTACCCACGGAGGACGGCAAGCTCACGCCCGAGTTGATCGATCGGCAGGCTTGGGGTTGGGAGGACGAGCACCGGGCGATGCCGCAGGTCGTGTCCATCACCCAGAACACCGAACTGGGCACCGTCTACACGCCCGACGAGATCCGCGCCATCGTTGAGCACGCCCATGAGCGGGGCATGAAGGTCCACCTCGACGGAGCCCGCATAGCCAACGCCGCAGCCTCACTGGACGTTCCGATGCGGACGTTCACCAATGCGGTCGGCGTCGACGTGCTGTCCTTCGGCGGCACCAAGAACGGAATGCTGTTCGGGGAGGCGATCGTCGTCCTCAATCCGGACGCCGTCAGCCACATGAAGCACCTGCGCAAGATGTCCATGCAACTCGCCTCCAAGATGCGGTTCGTCTCCGTCCAGTTGGAAGCACTGCTCGCGCGTGATCTCTGGCTCCGCAACGCGCGGCACTCCAACTCCATGGCCCAGCGACTGGCGGCCGGAGTGCGCGATGTGGACGGAGTGGAGATCCTGCACCCCGTCCAGGCCAATGCGGTGTTCGCTCGGCTGCCCCAGGACGTCAGCAGGCGCTTGCAGCGCCGCTTCCGCTTCTACTTCTGGGACGAGACCGCGGGTGACGTCCGCTGGATGTGCTCCTTCGACACCTCGGAGGACGACGTCGACTCCTTCGTCCAGGCGTTGAAGGAAGAGATGACTCACTAGCTCCTGCATGAATATGCGGCCGATCGGAAATGTATTGCATCCGGTCGGCCGTTTGCCTAGGGTCGACCGCCATGGAGCTCATACAGCAGGACCCGGACATCTCGGCCTATCTGGCGGCCAGTGATGTCATCGACCACGAGCACCCACTGGTACGGGAGATCGCCTCAGACCTTCGCTCGTCCGTGGAGCACGGCAATGTCTCCGCGTACGCCGAAGCCGCCTTCGACTTCGTGCGCGACGAAGTGCCTCACTCCCATGACGTCGACGACCCCCGTGTCACCTGGCGCGCTTCCGATGTGCTGCGACTGCGGACGGGCATCTGTTACGCGAAAGCCCACGCCCTCGCGGCACTCCTCCGCGCCGAGGGCATCCCCACGGCGCTCTGCTATCAGAACCTCGGAGTGATCCACGGCCTGGTCGCCGTACACATGCCGGATCGCGATCGATGGGCGCGGCAGGACCCACGGGGCAACAAGCCCGGAGTGGACGCCCGATTCTCACTCGACGAGGAACGACTGGCGTTCACCGTAGATCCAGAGTCCAACGAGATGGACTATCCAGTACTGTACGCTGAACCTCATCCTGTGGTGCTCCATGCGCTCACCACGGCGAGCGATCGCGCATCGCTCTGGCTCCACCTCCCCACCGAACTGTGAGGCACTCCGCTATGGCGCTCACCCTCGCCGTCTCCCCCGAGGTAGCGGCACTCGCCCCCGACTTCACGCATCTGGCCATCGAGGCGCGCGGCTTGGTGAACGGCCCCAGCAGTGCGGCGACCTCGGCATTGCTGGACGACGCGGCACGACGGCTGACCGAACGGCTCGACGGTCGGGCTCCGCACGAGGACCCGCACATGATCGCGTGGCGTGCGGCCTACACGGCCTTCGGCGCGAAGCCGTCCCGGACGCGGAACTCCGCCGAGGCCCTGGCGAAGAGAGCCCTCGCGGACGGCGGACTGCCGCGGATCAACCTTCTGGTCGATCTGTACAACGCGATCAGCATCGCCCATCTCGTTCCCGTCGGAGGCGAGGACCTCGACCGCATCGCGGGGGGAATGCGGCTCGTGCGTGCCACCGGGCAGGAACCGTTCATCACGCTCGCGAGCGGCGAGGAGACGGTGGAGCACCCGGAACCGGGCGAGGTCGTCTGGTGCGACGACGAGGGGGTCACCTGCCGCCGGTGGAACTGGCGGCAAGGACCCCGGACCCGACTCGTGGAGGAGTCGGTCAACGCGGTCTTCCTGCTGGAGTCACTGCCCCCGATGTCACGGGCCGAGTTGGACGCGGCCGGCGCCGAACTCGTCGAAGCACTGGAAAAGGCGAGCCCGGGGGTGCGGATCAGCGTGCACCCGCGCTGACCGTCGATCCCGTACCGCAGGGAGCCGACTGGAGGGCGCCGCTCAGCGCGTCTCGCGCACCTCGGCCGGAGTCGGCGCGGTCCCCCCGAGGTGCGCCGGCACCCACCAGGTGTCCGAGGCGTCCTTGGGACGTACGGGATAGGCGCGCTGGGCGTCTTCGAGCAACTCTTGTACGCGCTCGCGCACCCGCCGCGTGATCGCACCCGCGTACTGGTCCTTGGGGGCCTCGATGGGCTCGCCCACCCGGATGGTCACCGGGATGTGGCTGCGCCGGAAGTTCCGCGGACGCCCCTTCGTCCACAACCGCTGTGTGCCCCAGAGCGCAACGGGGATCAGCGGTACGCCCGCCTCCTGGGCCATCCGAACGGCTCCGGACTTGAACGACTTCAAGGTGAACGACTGCGAGATGGTCGCCTCGGGAAACACACCGATGATCTCGCCCGAGCGGAGTGACTCAAGGGCCTGCTTGTACGCGGCCTCACCCTGATCGCGGTCCACCGGAATGTGCTTCATGCCGCGCATCAACGGGCCCGACACCTTGTGACGGAAGACCGCGTCCTTCGCCATGAAGCGCACCAGCCGCTTCTGGGGGAGCGCGGTGAGCCCGGCGAAGATGAAGTCCAGATAGCTGATGTGGTTGCTGACCAGAACGGCACCGCCCGTGCGCGGGATGTGCTGGGCGCCTTGAGTGTCGATCTTCAGGTCGAGCGCCTTGAACATCGCGAGCGCGGCGCCAACGACCGGTCGATAGACCAACTCTGCCATCTGGGGAGGACCCTTCTGTTGTGCCCGGGGAGGGTTCGCCCGGTGGAAGTTACGCAGCCGTAGGTTTTCGGCACTGTGGCAGATCGTGCCCCATGTGCGTCGCGCTGACCAGTCCTGGAGACTTTGGCGTGCGAGATTCTTGTCACGTCGAACATTTCAGGCCGTACTTGACTGTACCTGTCATATATAGCGGCACTGACGAGGTGTCCGAAGAACTCCTCTCACCGAGCCAGGAGTCCTCGCCTTGACGGGCCTGTCGCGCGTCAACCTGCGGCGCTCTACCTTCCCTGAGCTGCCCAGTTCTCCCTCGATGCGCCAGGTGGCGCTATGCCTGGCCGGCGCTGCCCATGACAAGCAAGGCACCCCCAAGAGGGCCACGCCATCAGATTCCGCTTCCATCGAGCCGCCGAGGTCTTGTTTGGGCGCGGCGAACACATTTTTCAGTTGGCGCGTTCTCGCCCCAGGCGGACTCAACGAATCCATGCACCTGACGGGTGCCGGGTGGCCATGGGTGGGGTCGTGCAGGTGTGGCGCGGAGTCGGGTCGGCTCAGCAACACCGACGCTGGTCGACGGGCTTCGCGGCTGGCGCAACGTGATGCCGAACGCGCGCGGGACCGTGCCGCGTTCACGCCTTCGGGCGCTGCTCGGACCCCGTTCGGGTCGCGTTGGCAAGGTCACAGTTGTCGGAGCGTGTCCAGCGGGTAGGTTAAGGATCGTACTGGCGAGTAACGTTTGGCTCGGGGCGTGACCGTCTCGACCGGAACGCCCTCTTTCGAAGGCGCGAGGTCCTCGAGGAGAACGTCGCTCGCCCGATGTGACGACCGTTCGGCGCAAGCCGTTTCAGTAGGAGGTTTGGTGTGAGTTTGCGGATTGTGGTGTGTGTGAAGTATGTGCCGGATGCTTCGGGTGATCGGGGGTTTGGTAAGGATTTGACG